>NZ_LN997848.1:1905000-2257500 GCF_001511835.1 Magnetospirillum sp. XM-1 | reverse complement strand
AGAGCCTTTTGACGCCGTCGCCGTCGCCGGCCGGCTCGGGTCCGCGCCCTATTGTGCCGGAGCGGAACATGACCATTATAGATGTCAGGGCCCGACAGGGATGGGGATGGGGACAGAGCATGGCTGCGAAATCACGAACCGAGATCATCGACGATATCGAGGACTGCATCGGCCGCAATGGCGGCAATTTCGGGGAGTGGTACGTGGGCTTCACCGCCAGCCCCAAGGTCAAGCTGTTCTCGGGCCACAAGCTGAAGGAAAAGGGCGACGCCTGGATCTCGCGCCTGGCCAAGGACGAGGTGGAGGCCCACGAGGTCGCCGAATTCTTCCGCACCACCCGCAAGACCAAGGGGCCCGGCGGCCAGCCCGGCGACAACGACCTCTACGTCTATGCCTATAAGATGAAGTCGCATACCAAGCCCTGAGGCTTGCCATGCTGGGGGCCTATAAGATGAAATCGCATACCAAGCCCTGAGGCTTGATCCCCCCGCCGGGGCGGTTCATGCTGCGCCTTCCGCCGAAATCCGGGAGGCCCCATGCCGACGCGCGCCAGCAACCGCACCATCGCCGAGAAGGACGTTGATTCGGTCCTGCACCCCTACACCAACCTGAAGCGCCACCCGGAAGTGGGGCCGTTGGTCATCACCCGGGGCCAAGGCGTCAAGGTCTACGACGAGAGCGGCAAGGACTACATCGAGGGACTGGCCGGTCTGTGGTGCACGTCGCTGGGCTGGGGCGAGGAGCGGCTGGTGGAGGCCGCCGCCGCCCAGATGCGCCGCCTTCCCTTCTATCATCTGTTCAGCCACAAGGCCCATGATGCCGGCGTCGAGCTGTGCGCCCGCCTGCTGGAGATGGCCCCCGTGCCCATGTCCAAGGTCTTCCTGGCCGGATCGGGGTCCGAGGCCAACGACACCGCCATCAAGCTGATCCATTACCGCGCCAACGCGCTGGGCCTGCCCCATAAGAAGAAGATCATCGCCCGCGAGAAGGCCTATCACGGCGTCACCGTGGCCACCGCGTCGCTGACCGGGCTGGTCAACAACCAGCGCTCCTTCGACCTGCCCATTCCCGGCGTGCTGCGGGCCGCCTGTCCCCACCATTACCGCTTCGGCAAGGCGGGCGAGAGCGAGGAAGAGTTCTCCACCCGCCTGGCCGAAGAGCTGGAGGCGCAGATCCTGGCCGAGGGGCCCGACACCGTCGCCGCCTTCTTCGCCGAGCCGGTGATGGGGGCCGGCGGCGTGATCGTGCCCCCCGCCGGCTATTTCCCTAAAATTCAGGCGGTGCTGGACAAATACGACGTGCTGCTGGTGGTCGACGAGGTGATCTGCGGCTTCGGGCGCACCGGAAGGATGTTCGGCACCGAGACCTTCGGCATCCGCCCCGACATGATGACCCTGGCCAAGGGCCTGACATCGGGTTACGCGCCACTCTCCGCCCTGATGGTCAACGAGCGGGTCTACGCCCCCGTCGCCGAGGAATCCGGGCGCATCGGCGTGTTCGGCCACGGCTACACCTATGGCGGCCACCCGGTCTCGGCCGCCGTGGCTGTCGAGACGCTGAACATCTATGCCGAGCGCGACATCTTGTCCCATGTCGCCAAGGTGGGCCCGGTGCTGCAGGACGGCTTGCGAGCGTTGCGCGACCATCCCCTGGTGGGCGAGGCGCGCGGAATCGGGCTGATCGGCGCCCTGGAGCTGGTGGCGGACAAGGAGAACCGCGCGCCCTTCCCACCCGAGCTGACGGTGGGCGCCAAGGTGGTGGCCAAGGCCCAGAACAACGGCGTCATCCTGCGCGCCATGGGCGACGCGGTGGCCTTCGCCCCGCCCCTGGTCATCTCGGAAGGCGAAATCCGAGAGATGCTGCGGCGCTTCCGTGACGCGCTTGACGAAGCTCATGGCGATCTGGCGCGCGGATAACTATGTGATACTTCAATCGAAAGCCCTGACGCATTACAGCTTGTACACTTGCGCCGCGGCTTTTCGATCCTCTAGGATCGGCGAATTCGGCCGGCACCCCCGGAAAATATCGGGGCGCGACGGGCCGAGGGAGGAGAGGAATGGATTACGAGCATTACTTCACCAAGCGGATCGCCGACCTCAAGAGCGAGGGGCGTTACCGGGTGTTCGCCGACCTGGAGCGTCAGAAGGGGCGCTTCCCCGTCGCCCTCAACTACCGCGACGGCGAAGTGCGCGAAGTTGTGGTGTGGTGCTCCAACGACTATCTCGGCATGGGGCAACACCCCGACGTGATCGCCGCCGCCCATGAGGCGCTGGAGCGCTGCGGCGCCGGCGCGGGCGGCACCCGCAACATCTCGGGCACCAATCACTATCACGTGCTGCTGGAAGAGGAACTGGCCAGCTTCAACGCCAAGGAGGCGTCGCTGCTGTTCACCTCGGGCTACGTGGCCAACCAGACCACGCTGTCCACCCTGGGCGCCACTATTCCCGGCCTCGTGGTGTTCTCCGACGAGTTGAACCACAACTCCATGATCGAGGGCATCCGCCACGGCCGCTCGGACAAGCACGTGTTCCGCCACAACGATCCGGAACACCTGGAGCAGCTGCTGTCGGCCTATCCGAAGGAAACGCCCAAGCTGGTGGCCTTCGAATCCGTCTATTCCATGGATGGCGACATCGCCCCCATCGCCGAGATCTGCGACGTGGCCGAGGCCCACAACGCCATGACCTTCCTGGACGAGGTCCATGCCGTGGGCATGTACGGCGCGGAAGGTTCGGGCGTCGCCGAGCGCGACGGGGTGCGCGACCGCATCACCATCATCCAGGGCACCCTGGCCAAGGCCATCGGCGTGGTGGGCGGCTACATCGCCGCCTCGGCGTCCTGCGTCGATTACGTGCGCAGCTTCGGCCCCGGCTTCATCTTCTCGTCCTCCATGCCGCCGGCCACCGCGGCCGCCGCCCTGGCCTCCATCCGCTACCTGCGGGCCCATCCCGAGATCAGGGACAAGCACCAGGAACGCGCCGCCACGGCCAAACGCCTGCTGTCGGCGCGCGGCATCCCCGTGCTGCCCTCGGTCAGCCACATCGTGCCGGTGATGGTGGGCAACGCCGCGCTGTGCAAACAGGCCAGCGACCTGCTACTCAACGATTACGGCATCTATGTCCAGCCCATCAACTATCCCACCGTCCCGGTGGGGACCGAGCGGCTGCGCATCACGCCCACCCCGCTGCACGACGATGCCATGATGGCCCATCTGGTGGATTCGTTCTGCGCCGTGTGGGACCAATTGGACCTGCACAAGGCCCATCATCCGAAATCGGTCAAGGCGGCGGAGTAGTTCCAAGGCCCTGCTGGGCCTTGGCCGGCCCAAGGGGCCGCGCGGCTTATGCCGCGAAAGCCAAGCGAAGCGCCCGGCGATTGAGGGCGACAAGGCAAGTCACCTCGGTGACTTGCCGAATAGCGACAGCTTCCTGTCAGGCTGAGGCCGTACTCTGAATCAAGTCGAGCCGAATCGCTCCGGCATGCCCTCGTTGGAGCAATCGTTCGGTTTGGCCCTCCCAAGATGAAGCCGGCGGGCTCCCCAACTCCCGCCGGCTTCTATCTTTTTGGTCTGTCCAATTAAGGGGAATGCGGCCGGGACGGCCGCGCTCCGCGAACAGGCGCTCCTTCGGAGCGCGGGCATCCTGCCCGCACGTTCCGCTGCCGCTCAATAAACGCCCTTGGAATTGAGATAGCCGGCCGATCTGCGGTCCTCGGCCAGGGTGTGGCCGACGATCCATTCCTGCAGGAAGGTCAGCACCTCGGCCTCGTTGTAGCCGCGTCCCTCGGCCACCGCCGCCTGCAATTCGGTCAGCTGCTCCAGCAGGCGCTTGTGGCGGGCCCGGTGGCTGGCGAGGTCGGGATACTTGTAGCGGATCAGCAGCCCCTCCTCCTCGCTGAAATGGAAGCGGGCGTATTCCCTGAGCAGCCCCATGGTCTCGGCCACGTCCACGTCGGCGCTCTTGCGCTCCATCATGTCGAGGACGGAATTGCCGATCTCGAACAGCCGCTTGTGGTGGGAATCGATGCGCTGCACGCCGACGGAATACTCGTCGTGCCACTTGATCAGAACGCGGGCGTGCTCGCCGGCCTCGACCATGGCCCGGGTGCGCTTGGTGCTGGCCTCGAACAGCTTCCAGCGCACCGAGGGGATGTCGCGCAGGGTCTCGGCCGGCACCAGATAGACCTCGCAGCCTTCCAGGGCGCGGATGCGCAGCAGGCTGGGGGTGTTGAAGATGGCCGCCTCTTCGCCGAAGAAATCGCCGGGCTTCAAGGTTTCGAACATGTGTTCGCCGAGGAAGCGGCCGGCGCTGCCCGATTTCAGCATGGCGACCCGGCCGGGGCCGGGCTCGATCACCGTGTCGGCGGGCACCGCCTGGCGGCTCATGGCCTGGGCGATGCGGTTCAGCGACTTGGACGACACCACTTCGCCGAACAGCGAGGTGCGCAGCAGGAACTCGCGATGCTCCAACAGCCGCGAGACGCCCGAGAACACGTCGTTGTAGCGCACGAATTCCAGATAGAGCGAACAGGGGATGGCCAGGGCCTGGACGAAGCTGGCGGCGCGATAGGTCTCGGACGCCTGCGAGCCGAACAGCCCCGACAGCTCGCCGATCAGCGCGCCGGCCGACAGCACCGAACGCATCTCGATCTCGATGGGGATCATCTCGACGCTGCCCGAGAGCAGCAGGTAGATGTGGTCGTTGAGCATGCGCTCCTTGACCAGGATGGTGCCGGGATTGAACGTCACCACCGGATTGTTGAGCAGCACCCGGATCTGATGGCGGGGAATGCCGGGGAAATAGGCGTCCAGCGCCTCGAAGGCGTAAGGCCAGATGAAATCGTGGTTGGACGGGATCAAGACGTCCACCGTGCCGAACGAGGCCGACGAGCCGATGGCCTTCTGAGCGCGGGTGTTGCGCTGCGAGGTGTGCGCCAGGATGATCTTGTCCGACTGGTCGTCGCGGAAATCGTAGGCGTCGCCATGGATCATTCCGCCCCCCACGTCGATCTTCTTGACGTGGGCCGGGGCCAGGTAGTCGGCGGCCACCTTGTCGTACATGGCCTGGCTGATGCCCGGCGCCTCCGCGTCGTCGGTGACGAAGCTCTGCAGCACCGACAGGCGGCAGATATCGGCGAAGTGGGAATAGGTGCGATAGCCCCCCTCCCACATGGCGCGGAAGTGGAAGATGGTGGTCTCCACCGGATGGGGCGAGAAGACCGGCATCACCTCCAGCCCGTCGATGGCGTTCCACTCGCCTTCGACCAGCGGGCAGACGTCGAAATAATCCGAGAACGCGCCTTCCTCGATGGACAGCAGCGCCGCGACCTTCTTGGCCACCGAGGCCCGGACCAGCGGCGTCGAATAGTATTTCAGCTTGTGATCCGAGCGGATCAGCGTGGTCAGCCCGGCGAAATGGTCGTCGTGGGAATGGGTGTGGAAGATGCCCTCGATCTCGTTGACGCCGATGCCCAGCGCGTTGAGCGAGTAGAGGATGTTGGGTCCGGCATCCACCAGGAAGACCTTGCCCTGAAACATGATGATGGACGACATGGAGGGCCGGTTGATGTCCCAGCCGTCGCCCTCGCCCGAATGGATCACCGCGAAATACTCGCGGCGCAGGCGGTAGAAGCCGAGGGGATAGGGCGATTCGTAGGTCTCGAACGGCGGCAGGTTCAAATCCACCACGGCGATCTGGCCCTGGTAGGAGAACTCGAAGACGTTGAACAGCATGCGCCGCACGAAAACGCCGTTTCTGATCTCCACCGGGTCGTTGTCCACCACCAGGGTGTCGAGCAGGTCGCCGGGGTGGCGGATCGAGCCGAAGGCGAAGCGCAGCTTCATGCGCATCAGTTCGCGGGCCCGTTCGGGCGTCTCGCCGGCCTCGACGATCTCTTCCTCGTTCACCAGCCCGTAATTGCCGCGGTAGATGTACTGCATCTGGGCGCGCACCTGGTCGGCGCTGCCGATCAGCATGGGCTTGACCCCGGTATTGCCCGGATGGTCGGGCAGGATCATGCCCTGGCGATACAGCATCTGCAGGACGGGGAATTCGGCCAGATTGGAAAAGCTGCCGTTCTGGACCATGGCGTCGGACAGCAGGATCGCGTTGGGGCCGGTCTCGAACGGCACGCCGTTCTGCTCGGTCGACACGATCAGCCCGCGCTTCATCAGGTGCTTCACGGCGTCGGCCGGGCAGCCGCACAACACCGATACCCCTGCCTGGGGCGCCTCGATCCACCAGACCCCGGTGGTTACCTCGATTTTACGCAGCAAAGGCATGGCCCCCTCACAGTCCTTGCCGGATTCTACCCGAGGGGTTCCCGCCCGCCCAGCAGATCCATAATGCATATATAGCACGCCCGATCCGCCTAACCACCCCTGGGTATCCGCCATTCTTCGACGCTTTACATTTGTCCGGCAATGACCTATCTCAAGTATGTGGTTGATGCAATTCGCTCGCAATTGCATCGTCTGGTGCTATGGATACGATAGAGACCCCACAAAGTTTGCCCCTTCCAGAGTCAAAGAGGCCCCCATGCTGGCGTCAGCCGTGATCGTTTTCCGCGAAGTTCTCGAAGCCGCCCTCATCGTCGGCATCGTTCTGGCCGCGACCAAGGGGCTGGAGGGAAGCCGCCGCTGGGTGGCCGCCGGGGTTCTGGCCGGGCTGATCGGTTCCGCGGCCATCGCCGGTTCGGCCGAGGCCCTGTCCGACGCCCTGTCCGGCATGGGCCAGGAGGTGTTCAACGCCTCGATCCTGGGTCTCGCGGTGATCATGCTGGGCTGGCACACCATCTGGATGAGCAGCCATGGCCGCGAGATGGCCGCCGAGATGAAGCGGGTGGGCCACGCGGTCAGCATGGGCTCGCGCCCGCTGTCGGTCCTGGCGGTGGTGGTCGGCGTCGCCGTGCTGCGCGAAGGCGCCGAGACGGTACTGTTCGTGTTCGGCGTCTCGGCCTCGGGCGAAAGCGGCAAGCTGGCGACCATCACCGGCTGCGCCGTGGGCCTGGGCGCCGGCATCACCGTCGGCATCCTGCTCTATCGCGGCCTGCTGGCCATTCCGTCGCGCCACCTGTTCACCGTCACCACCTGGCTGGTCACCCTGCTGGCCGCCGGCATGGCGGCCCAGGCGGTGACCTATCTGTCCGCCGCCGGGCTGATCGAGATGCCGACCCAGCCGCTGTGGGACACCTCGTGGCTGCTGCCGGAAAACAGCATCGGCGGCCGTCTGCTCCACACCCTGGTGGGCTACATGGACCGGCCCAGCGCCGGCCAGCTGGCCGCCTACGGCGCCACCTTGCTGGGCATCACCGGCCTGGCCCGGGTGGTGAGCCGGCGCACCGCCTGAGGATCATTTTCCACCCAGCAGGCGCGACAGCCCTTCCCTGCCCACCGGATTGGCCGCCTGCCAGGGGACCAGGGCGACGCGGGAGTCCGGCTTGTCCGCCACCTTGCGGATGAACGGCTCCTCGTAGCGTCCCCGCCGGGCCAGAACGGGATGGGTCGTGCCGCTGGCCAGCAGGCTCTGGTTGACCACCCAGGCATAGGGGATGATGCCGGCGCGGGCCAGGTCCTGGCACAGGCGCTCGGCCTCGTGAACCGGGGTGGCCTCGGCCAGGGTGACGATCAGGATGCGGGTGAAGGCCGGGTCGCGCAGCCGGGGCAGCAACTGGCGCACCGATTCGGGCATGTCGGCCTGGGTGCGCATCACCTCGCGGTGATAGGCCTCGGCGGCGTCCAGCAGCAAGATGGTGTGGCCGGTGGGCGCGGTATCCAGGATGACGAAGCGCTCCAGCCCCTCCTCCACCGTGCGGGCGAAGGCGCGGAACACCGCGATCTCCTCGGTGCAGGGCGAGCGCAGATCCTCTTCCAGCATGGCGCGCCCGGCGGAATCCAGGCCAGAACCGGCCTTGGCCAGAACCTCGTCGCGATAGCGTTCCACCTCCACCTCGGGATCGATGCGTTCCACCCGCAATCCCTCGATGCCGCCCTCCACCGCCATGGCCACGTGGGCGGCGGGATCGGTGGTGGACAGGGTCACCGCGTGGCCGCGCGCCGCCAGCGCCACGGCCAGGGCGGCCGCCATGGTGGTCTTGCCCACGCCGCCCTTGCCCATGGTCATCACCACGCCGTGTCCCATGGCTTCCAGACCGTCGACCAGCGGCCCCAGGCCGGGCGGCAGCGAACCGGACGGGGAAACCTCTTCGTCCCCCCGCTCCTCGGCGCGGCCCAGCATCAGGCGCAGGGCGCCCAGCCCCACGGTGCCGCCAGCCAGGAAGGGAATGCTCTGGCGCGACAGGGCGGCCAGCCCCGCCGGCATGGCGGCCAGGGCGTCGGCGCCGCGCCGCTCCATGGCCCGCGCAATAGGATCGTCGCTCTCGCCCGCCGCGAAGATGCCGTTCACGGCCAGGCGCAGATTGCCGATCCCCAGCTCGGCCAGTTCACGCCTTGTGCGCTCGGCCTCGCGCAGGGCGGCGGTCTCGGGCCGCGCCACCAGCATGATGGTGGTGGCCGCCGCCTCGCCCAGTTGCGCCACGGTGGCGGCGTACAGCGCCTTCTGCTTCTCCAGCCCGGCCAGCGGCCCCAGGCAGGACGCGCCGCCGGTCGACGACGCGATGAAGTCATTCCAGGCCGAGGGCAGGGTCAGCAGCCGCAGGGTGTGGCCGGTGGGCGCCGTGTCGAAGATGACGTGGTCGAAGCCGGCGGTGGCATGGCGGTCGCCCAGCAGCTTGGCGAATTCGTCGAAGGCGGCGATCTCGACGGTGCAGGCGCCGGAGAACTGCTCCTCCATGCTGGCGATGGCGGCGGGCGGCAGGATGCCGCGATAGGGGCCGACCATGCGCTCGCGATAGGCATGGGCGGCGGCCTCGGGGTCGATGTTCATGGCGAACAGCCCGGGTGCGCCGACGATGGCGGTGGGGCTTTGCCCCAGCGCGGTGCCCAGCACCTCGTCAAGGTTGGAAGCCGGGTCGGTGCTGACGATCAGCACCTTTTTCCCGCCTTCCGCCAGGGCAAGGCCGGTGGCACACGACAGCGAGGTCTTGCCCACGCCGCCCTTGCCGGTGAAGAACAGGATGCGGCTGTAGCTCACTTCAGCAGCACCCGCTCTTGGGCGAGCAGCAGGACGAACTGCCGTCGGCCTTGATGGTGATGCGCGGCTTGGCCGCCAGTCCCAGCTTGGCGGCCAGCTGGTCGCGGGACAGATGCACGCCGGTGGACACGATATGGCCGTCCACGGCGATGATCGGCAGGCGGTCCATGCCCGCCTCCATTTCCTTGACCACCGCCGGGTTGGCGGCGAAGGCCTGGGGCTCGGTGCCCAGATTGTAGCGCCGCACCTCGATGCCTTGGGTGGACACCCAGGCTAGGTCGGCGGCGAAGGTGACCAGCACCGGATCCACCTCCGGCCCGCACACGCCGGTCGAGCAGCACATGGCGGGATCGTAGACTTCGAGCTTTTTCATGATGAGCTCCTCTCGTACCAGCCCTTGCTGGAATTGACGATTTTCACCACCGACAGCATCACCGGCACCTCGATCAGCACGCCCACCACGGTGGCGAGCGCGGCGCCCGACTGGAAGCCGAACAGCGAGATGGCGGCGGCCACCGCCAGTTCGAAGAAATTGGAGGCGCCGATCAGGGCCGAGGGACCGGCGACGCAATGGGCCACCCCCAGCTTCTTGTTGAGCCAGTAGGCCAGTCCTGAATTGAAATAGACCTGGATGGTGATGGGCACCGCCAGCATGGCGATGACCATGGGTTGCCTGATGATCTGCTCGCCCTGGAAGCCGAACAGCAGCACCAGGGTGGCCAGCAGCGAGACCAGCGACACCGGCCCCAGCCGGGCCAGCGTGACGGCCAGACCGCCGCTTCCCAGCAGCGCCTTGCGCCAGATTTGGGCGACGATCACCGGCACCACGATGTAGAGCACCACCGAGAGCAGCAGGGTGTCCCACGGCACGGTGATGGCCGACAGGCCCAGCAGCAGGCCGACGATGGGGGCGAAGGCCACCACCATGATCAGGTCGTTGACCGCCACCTGGGACAGGGTGAAATGCGGCTCGCCGTTGGTCAGGTTGGACCACACGAAGACCATGGCGGTGCAGGGCGCCGCGGCCAGCAGGATCAGCCCGGCGATGTAGGATTCGATCTGGTCGGCGGGCAGCCAGGGCTTGAACAGATGGCTGACGAAGATCCACCCCAAGAGCGCCATGGAGAACGGCTTGACCGCCCAGTTGATGAACAGCGTCACGCCGATGCCCCGCCAGTGCTCCTTCACCTGATGAAGCGCCCCGAAGTCGATCTTCAGCAGCATGGGGATGATCATCAGCCAGACCAGCACGGCGACGGGCAGGTTGACCTGGGCCACCTCCAGCCGCCCGATGGCCTGGAACGGCCCCGGCAGCCAATGGCCCAGCGCCACGCCGGCCACGATGCAGAGCGCGACCCACAGGGTCAGATAGCGTTCGAACAGGTTCATGCTAGGCCTCCCCGGCCCTCTCGGGCCCGAGTTCGATCAGGCGCTTCACCTTGGCCTCGATCATGGAATAGACCTTGCGGAACTCGGCCAGCCGCGCCTCGTGGCTGCCTTCGGCCGCCGCCGGGTCGGGAAAGCCCATATGGACCTTGGCCGGATGGCCCGGCCAGACGGGGCAGACCTCACCGGCGGCGTTGTCGCAGACGGTGACGACCAGATCCATCTTGGGCGCGTCGGCCCGGGCGAACTCGTCCCACGACTTGGAGCGGTAGCCCTGGGTCGGCAACCCCTTCTCGGCCAGCACCTCCAGCGACAGGGGATTGACCTTGCCCGTCGGGTTGGAACCGGCGCTGAACGCCCGCCATTTACCCCCGCCCAGATGGTTGATCAGGGCTTCGCCCAGGACGGAACGGGCGGAATTGCCGGTGCAAAGGACGAGGACGTTGATCATCGGGGAACCTCACAGCAGGACGAAACGGAAGCGGCACCGGCGGGCAAGGCGGAACGGCCCTGATCGCACAGCACCTGGACCGGAACCTGATTGACCATGGCCAGCAGCCGGCGATCCTCGGCGATGGTGGGGTCCTCGGCCAGCGAGGACCGGATCATGTCGAGGAAAGCGGGCGCGTAAGGATTGAGCCCCCGCCCCGCCAGCCGGTAATAGACCCACTTGCCGTCGCGGCGCTGCTGCAGCAGACCGGCGACCTTCAGGGCCGCTAGATGCTTGGAGATGGTGGCGGTCGCCAGGCCGAGGATCGTGGTGACCTGGCAGACGCACAGCTCGCCCTCTTCCAGCAGCTTGAGGATACGGATCCGGCTTGGGTCGGCGACGGCCTTGGCCACGGTTTCAAAGGTTTCGATCATGGGCGGACACTGCCATCATTTCGCCATACAGCAAAATGATACTTCCATGACGATTCCAATTCAAGAAAAACGGATGCTGTGCTTCGCACCGCTCGCGGATAGGCACGGATACACCTTTGCCTTGGCGATCATCCCGGGTTTGACCCGGGGGCCAGGGGGAGCCGCTCCTGGGGTCCAATATCCAAGTCCGGGACAACGATGAGGGATATTCAATTTCCGTGCTCATCCGTGGCCGCGAAGCGGCATCCGCGTCCATCCGTGTTCATGAAGGGGCCGAAAGCCGCCCTGCTCAGGCCATTCAGGTCTCGCGCCCGAATTTAAACCGGACAGCAGTGGGTCAAGCCCGAGGGTGACGAAACGGAAAATCGATTCCGCAAAACTCAGACAGACTCTAGTCCGTTCAGACGGCGGGAATCAGGCGCTTCAGTTCGGCCAGCAGGCTGTCCTTGTCGGCGGAGCCCTTCTGCAGGACCTTCTGGACGCAGCCGGCAAGGCGGTCGCGGTCTTCCTGGTTGATGTCCTTGGCGGTCAGCACCACCACGGGAATGGCATGCCATTCGGCGTGCCCGCGCAGTTCGGCGACGAATTCGAAGCCGTCCATCTCGGGCATCATCAGGTCCAGCAGGATCAGGTCGGGGGGCGCTTCGGCGACACGGTCGAGCGCGATCCGCCCGTTGGCCGCCTCGACCACCGACCAGCCCTCCTTGGCCAGCATGCGGCGCAGCATTTCCCGGTTGGTGTGGTCGTCCTCCACCACCAGGATGCGCTCGATGGGGCCGCGATCCTTGAAGCGCGACAGCACGGCGGCCAGCTGGTCGCGGTCGATGGGCTTGGACATGAAGTGATGGGCGCCCAGCGCATAGCCCAGCGCCTGATTCTCCACCACCGAGACCATGATCACCGGAATGGCCGCCAGTTCGGGATCGGTCTTCAGCGCCGTCAGCACCGACCAGCCGTCCATGCCCGGCATCATCACGTCCAGGGTGATGGCGGCAGGCTTGAGCGACCGCGCCATCTCGAGGCCCAGCGGGCCGTCGGCGGCGAAGCGGGCGCGAAAGCCGTTCTCCTCGAGGAAACGCCCCAGCAGGTCGCGGGCCACCGCATCGTCGTCGATCACCAGCACCAGGGGCAATTGGGCGGCGCCAGCCTCCGCCGCCGGGCGGGCCGTCTTGGGATCAGCGACCATGGAGGGCAGGCGGACGGTGAAGCTGGTGCCCTTTCCCGGCTGGCTTTCCACCGTGATGTCGCCGCCCATCATGCGGCAGAAGGTGCGGCTGATGGCCAGCCCCAGCCCGGTGCCGCCGAACTTGCGCGTGGTGGAGGCGTCGGCCTGCTGGAAGGCCTGGAACAGCCGGTCCAACTGCTCGGGCGTCATGCCGATGCCGGTGTCGCGCACCACGAACTCCACCCAGGAATCCTGGCGACGTCCCGTCAGGGTGATGGTGCCGTCATTGGTGAACTTGCTGGCGTTGCTCAACAGGTTGAACAGGGTCTGGCGCACCTTGGTGAGGTCGGCCTCCATGGTGCCGATGCCGGGGGCACAATCCACCTCCAGCCGGTTGGCGTTCTTCGCCACCAGCGGCTGGATGGTCGAGACCACGTCGCCCATCATCTGGGCGATGTCGAAGGCCTCGACGAACAGGTCCATCTTGCCCGCCTCGATCTTGGAGATGTCGAGGACGTCGTTGATCAGCGCCAGCAGATGGCGGCCGGCGGAATGGATCTTGCCCAGATCGGGAATCAGGTCGTCCTGTCCCAGATCCTCCATCTCCTCTTGCAGCATCTCGCTGTAGCCGATGATGGCGTTCAAGGGCGTGCGCAGCTCGTGGCTCATATTGGCGAGGAAGCTGCTCTTGGCCTGGTTGGCCGCCTCGGCGGCCAGCTTGGCCCGGTGGGCCTCTTCTTCCGCCCATTTGCGTTCGGTGATATCCATGGCCGCCGCCAGATAGCCCGCGACGCTGCCGTCGCCGTCCTTCAGCGACGTCACCGACAGGCTGACGGGAAAGCGGGTGCCGTCCTTGCGCCGGTAGGTCCATTCCCGCGCCGCGATCAGGCCGTGGCGGACATAGGTGGAGAACAGGTTGTCGGCGGCGACGGGCCGCCCGATCTCGGCGGCCAGTTCCACGGCATGGGCGGCCACCTCCTCGGGCAGCAGGAAGTCCAGCAGGGTGCATCGCCCCACCACCTCCTCGCTGGTATAGCCCAGCAGCGTCTCGGCGCCGCGGTTGAACAGCAGCACGCGCCCCTGGCGGTCGGTGGCGATGATCGACATCTGCAAGGCCGCATCCAGCACCGCCTGACGCTGGGCGTTGGCGCTCTGAAAGCGGTAGAGCAGCCGCTCGGTCTCCTCGAACTGCTTGACCACCAGCCGGGCGGTGATCTCGGCGGCCTCGCGGGCGACGCGGATCTCGTTGCGCAGCAGGGCGTTCTCGGCCGCCAGATCGTCGGTGTTCATGGCCGCAGCGCCTCCTTGAGAGCCCGGGCGGCCACCGCCTCCACCTCGGCCGGATGCCCGGCGCCGATCAGCGTCACCTCGGGCATTTCGCCGTCGCAGGCCAGCGGCAGCATGGCGAACAGATAGGGCAGCCCGGCATCGTGGCCCCAGGCGCCGTCCGCCAGATCCGCCACCTCGCCCCGCGCCAGGGTCACCACCTCGCCCGGCGGGGCGAAGCCCTCGACGCAATCGACGAAAACCGCCCGAGCCGCCCCCTCGACGGCGCGCAGGAGGTCCAGCCCGCGCAATCCGCCATCCACCAACTCGACGCCAACGGGCAGCGCCGACCCGGCCAGCAGGTCGTGGACGCGCGGCCCCAGATCGTCGCCGGGAACCAGCCGATTGCCCACGCAGATGATGCGGGCGGGGCGGGCCATCTCAGGCCCCCAGCCGGGCGCGGCCGATGGTCCGGCCCTTGCGTACCGTATGGACCGAGCAGACCAGGCAGGGGTCGAACGAGCGGATCACATGCCCCACCTCCACCGGATTGTCGGCATCGGCCACCGGCGTGCCGATCAGCGCCTCCTCCCACGGGCCGCGCACGCCGCCCGAATCGCGGGGCGAGCCGTTCCAGCCGGTGGGCGTGATGATCTGGTAGCGCTCGATCCGCCCATTGCGGATGGCGACCCAGTGGCCCAGCGCGCCGCGCGCCGCCTGGATCATGCCGCTGCCCTCGCCATCGGCGATGGGGCCGGGATTGGCGTAGACGTCGCACACGCCCGTGGCGATCACCTCGTCCAGCCAGACACCCATGGTCGGCAGCAAGGTGGCCGGACGGGTGAGGCGCGCCAATTCACGCGCCAGGGCGTTGGGGCCCTGGCGGGTCATCAGGTCGGCGAACAGGGGATCGCCCGCCACCACCCGCTCGGCCAGGGGGCCGGTTTCCGCCGGGCCGCCCCGGTAGCGCGCCGCCTTCACCCAGGAATAGCGCCGCCCCTCCTCGCCCGAGGCATAGGGCTCGGTCTCACCCTCGGACGGGTGCAGGCCGCCGCCATCGCCGGCATACCACGACGCCGCCACATGCTCGGAAATGACCGATTGATCGAAGGGCTCCACCGCGATTCCCCGGGCGAAGCCGGACGGGATCAGCATTCCGTCGCGGCCCCGGGC
Source organism: Magnetospirillum sp. XM-1 (assembly GCF_001511835.1). Taxonomy (NCBI): domain Bacteria; kingdom Pseudomonadati; phylum Pseudomonadota; class Alphaproteobacteria; order Rhodospirillales; family Rhodospirillaceae; genus Magnetospirillum; species Magnetospirillum sp. XM-1. The sequence continues at coordinate 2,242,557 of NZ_LN997848.1, read as the reverse complement.
CGCCGTCTCGGCCGGCAGGTCCAGCGACCCGGCCGACAGGAAGGTCCCATGCCCCGCCCCCAGACGGTCGATGCCGATGGCGCGGCCGAAGCGCAGCAGGAAGCCCACATCGCTGTCGCGGTGCGCCGGGGATTCGTCCAGCCAGGCGTCCAGCGCCGCCAGACTGTCCACCGCCTGCCAGCGTTCGACGGAACAGCCCAGGATGCGCCGCTCGTACCAGGCCCGGTAGGCGTCCAGCACGTGGCGGCATTGCAGCATCTCGGTCACCTGCGGGCCATAGGCCAGCCCGCCCGGCACCATGAAGGACGAATGCGGCCATTGCCCGCCGATCATGGCGATCATCTCGATGATGCGCTTGGTCTCGCGCACCGCCTCGACCACCGTTTCCCCGGCCAGCGGCGCATAGCGGCGCACCGCCTCGTCGTACAGGGCGTGGCCGGCATAGGCGGGATTGGCGAAATCGGCCAGGAACATCAGGATTCCGTGACGCACGTCGCTTTGCACATGCTCGACCATCAGGGCCAGATTGCGCAGCCGCACCCCGTTGTCGGGCACCAAAGCCCCCGAGACGTCGTCCAGGGCCTTGGCCGCCGCCATCAGGTGGGTGGTGCTGCAGATGCCGCAGATGCGCGGCGTCACCACCAGCCCGTCGAGCGCGCCGCGCCCCACCAGCAACCGCTCGAAGCCCCGGAACATGGTGCCGGTGCTCCGGGCATCGACCACCACGCCGTCGGCCACCTCGAGACGGAGCTCCAGGTCGCCCTCGACCCGGTTGACGGGAATGTCGAGCATCTTGCGCACAGCCATGGCCCCCTCCTCAGATTTCCGTGCGGCGCTGGCGCAGGCGCTCGGGCGCAGCCGCCGCGGCCATGACCTTGTAGACCATGTAATGGGCGCGATTGACGCCATTGGGCAGGTCCAGCGGAATCCCCTCGATGTTGCGGGTGTGGAAGAAGGGATGGTTCTGCGGAAAATCCGGGCTGGTGCAGCCGAAGCAGGGCACCCCGGCCCGCGTCTTGGACGAGCGCTGGTTCCACAGGAGCTTGTTGCACGGCCCGGTGACCAGCGGCCCGTGACAGCCCATGTGGAAGAACAGGCAGCCCTTCTCGCCGAAGGTTTCCTCCTCGACGCGGTACTCGTGGTACTCGTTTCTGGTGCAGCCCTGGTGAACCATCATGCTGTACCACGACAGCGGCCGGTTCAGCGGGTCCAGCGCCAGTTCGGCCCCCGTGACCAGCGCGGTCAGGGTGCCCGCCAGCACGTGGGGATGGCAGGGACAGCCCGATAGATTGATCACCGGCAAGCCAGACTTGGAGCGGAAATCCGCCCCCAGGAAACCGCCGGGCTCGGCGCGCAGGAATTGCAGGCCGGTGGCCTCGATCTCGCCTTGGGCCCCGAAGCCGCCGAACGAGGCGCAGGTTCCCACCGCCACCACGAAGCGGGCCTGGCGGGCCAGCGCCGCCACGATATCCTTCTTCGGACGCCGCCCCCTGGTGTCGTACATGCCGGTGCCAGCCGGGCCGCGCAGCACCGCGCCCTCCACCACCAGGATGTCCAGCGGCAACTCGCCCGCCCCAAGAACCTCAAGTTGAGCGGCCTGCTCGGCAGGCGAGCTGTTGGACAGCGACGGGTGATGAAGAAGTGTGATCCCCAAACTTGAAAAGAGTTGCAGGATGTCGGGGCTCTCGGCGTTGAGGAAAGACATGGTATCACCACCACATCCACCACATTGTAACCAGAATAAATTCAACCCCATAGCACCCCCCAAAGGCTCTAATTCGTTAGCCCTATATTGCCTGTATGAAGATCAGGATTCAGAGAAAACGAGCGATTGATTATAGTTGCGCCGAAGGTTTGGATCAAATAGCTTTCCGATGAAATCTATCCCCTGGGTTGAGGGATGGCACCATCGGCTTGGCTGGGGCAGGGATGAACATGGCCAAGATTCTTCTGGTCGAAGACAACGAGATGAACCGGGACATGCTGTCCCGGCGCCTCCAGCGCAAAGGCTACGACGTGGTCATGGCGGTGGATGGCGAACAAGGCGTCGCCATGGCGTCAAGCCAGTCTCCCGACCTGATTCTGATGGATATGAGCCTGCCGGTCCTGAACGGCTGGGACGCCACGCGGCGGATCAAGGCCGATTCCGCGCTGAGCGGCATCCCGGTCATCGCGCTGACCGCCCACGCCATGGCCAGCGACCGCGAACAGGCGCTGGCGGCGGGGTGCGACGCCTACGAGACCAAGCCCATCGACCTTCCTCAATTGCTCGAAAAGATCGAGTCCCTGTTGCGGCGGGCCTGACGCCATGCCCCTTGCCTCCCGGATGAATGCCGTCGCCGAGCGGGTCCGGGCCGAGGTCGGCCCCACGGCCCGCGCCATCGCGGCCGCCGTCGAGGCGCTGGCGGCCGCGCCGTCGGCGGCGGCGCTGGCCGACGAGATCCACCAGATCGACAGCGCGGCCCGCCTGCTGGCCGAGATGGTGCGGACCTGCCGCCCGGAAGCCGACGAAGGCGGGATCGAGGCGGCCCACGCCCGCCTGCGCCATGACCTGCGCACGCCCCTGGTGGCGCTCAAGGGATATGGCGAGCTGACCCTGGAAATCGCCACGGACGAGGGGCTGGACGACGTGGTCTCGGCCCTCGGCCCGCTGCTCGAGCGCGTCGCCGACGTCATGGTGTCCATCGAGCGCGCCCTGCCCGCCCAGTCCCAGGCCATGGCCGCCGAGGATGGGGACGATGGGCAGGTCGGCCCGGTCTCCTATCCCGCCGGCCGCGTGCTGGTGGCCGACGACAGCCAGGCCAACCGCGACGTCCTCGTCCAATACCTGTCGCGGGAAGGACACGAGGTGGTGGCGGTGGGCGACGGCCTCGCCGCCATCGAGGCGGTCTTCGAGCAGCCCTTCGACGTGGTGCTGCTGGACATGATCATGCCCGGCATGAACGGCGACGAGGTGCTGAAGGCCATGAAGGCCGATCCCCGGCTGCGCTCGCTGCCGGTGATCATGATCTCGGCGCTGGACGCGCTGGACCGCATCGCGCGCTGTATCGAGGCCGGGGCCGAGGATTACCTGGCCAAGCCGTTCAACCGGGTGCTGCTGCGCGCCCGCATCGGCGCCTGCCTGGAAAAGAAGCGCCTGCGCGAGATCGAGCTGTCCTACCTCCAGGCGGTGGAGAAGGAGCTGACCATCGCCCGCGAGGTACAGCGCTCGATCCTGCCCAAGGACTTTCCAACCAGCCCGTCCCTGGCCGGCCACGGCCTGATGGACCCGGCGCGCGAGATCGGCGGGGATTTCTATGATTTCTTCGCCCTGGAGGACGGCCGGACCGGCATCGCCGTCGGCGACGTGTCGGGCAAGGGCGTGCCGGCCGCCGTCTACATGGCCATGGTGCGCACCCAGCTGCGCGCCATCGCCCCCTTCGGCCTGTCGCCCGCCGACTGCCTGGGGCGCCTGAACGAGCACTTAAGCGCAGACAATCCCGGCGGAATGTTCGTCTCGCTGTTCTACGGCATCGTCGATTGCGCCGCTGCCACCTTCACCTACGCCAATGGCGGACACAATCCGCCCGCCTTGCTGCGGGCCGGCGGAATGGTGGAGTGGATCAAGGGCACCAACGACATGCTGGTCGGCGTCATGCCCGGCAGCCCCTATCACGACGCCGTGCTGCCCCTGGCCCACGGGGACGGCCTGATCCTCTATACCGACGGGGTGGTCGAGGCCATCGACCCCGCCGAGGACGAATTCGGCAAGCAGCGGCTGGCCGAAGTGCTTGCGGCCCACGCCGCCTCTTCTCCGGCGGCCCTGTGCGAGGGTATTCTGGCCGCCGTCCGCGCCTTCGAGGCGGGGCGCCCCCACAGCGACGACCTGACCTGCGTCGCGCTGCGCTTTTCACACGACCCGAACCATTTGCCCAGGATTTCGCCCACATGAAGATTGCCGTCGCCCGACAGGAGGGCATCGCCATCGTGGCGGTTTCCGGCCGGCTCTCCAGCGCCCACGCCGACGAGTTCCAGGACCGCCTGATGGCCGAACTGGACGACACGCCCAAGGCGCTGGTGGTGGATTTCGCCGACTTGCGCTTCATCACCAGCTCGGGCCTGCGCTCGCTGATCGTCGCCGCCAAGCGGGCCAACACGGACGGCTACAAGATCCATCTGTGCGGCATGGCCGACGCCATCCACGAAGTCTTCGAGGTCAGCGGCCTGTTGCGGATCTTCGCCGTCCACCCGTCACGGGAACAGGCGCTGGCCGCCGTCCCGTAGCCTTCTAGGCGAAGACCTCGCGGGCGCGCTGGGCCAGCCCGGTGGCGACCGAGATGAACTCGCCGCCGGCGCTCAGGCGATCCTCGCCGAAGCGGCTGGCGAAGATGGCGCGCACCGCCGGCACCAGGGACGAACCGCCGGTGAGGAACACCCGGTCCACCTGGGCCAGCCCGGTGCCGGTGGCGGCGAGCAGGCCGTCGACGCAAGCCTCGATGGCGGCCAGTTCCTTGGCGATCCAGCCTTCGAATTCGGCGCGGGTGACGCGGCGCTCGACCAGCACCGGATCATGATCGAACCGCAGCACGGTCTCGTCGGCCAGGGACAGGTCGCGCTTGGCCTGCTCCACCGAGCGGTAGAGGTGATAGCCGAGATTGTGCTCGATCAGGTCCAGCAACTGCTCCAACTGGTCGGGATGCTCCACATGGCGCTTGAGGTCGCGCAGCAGGCGCAGCGTCGAGGGCGTGTTGAGGAAGGCCACGTGGTGCCAGCGCTCCAGCTTGGCGTAAATCCAGGCCGGCATGGGCAGGATCTTGCCGTTGCTGACATAGGTGGTGCGCTTGCCGAAATGCTCGGAGATGCCGTGCTCGACGATGCGGCGGTCGAAGGCGTCGCCGGCGATGCCGACGCCCGCGGTGCCGATGATGGCGTCTTCGGGCCGCGCCAGTCCGGCGCGCCCCGGCCCCAGGCGGATCAGGCAGAAATCGCTGGTACCGCCGCCGAAATCGGCCACCAGCACGGTCTGGTCCCGGCGGAGCGTGCTTTCGTAGTAATAGGCGGCGGCGATGGGCTCGTATTCGAACGCCACCTCGCCAATGCCGGCCCGGGCGAAGGCCTCGACCAGCCGGCCGGTGGCGTAGGAATCCTCCTCCTCGCCACCCTCGGCGACGAAGCGCACCGGACGGCCGGCCACCACCCGCTCGACCTGCCCGCCCCTGGCCTCGGCGGTCCGCCGCAACTGGGCGACGATCAGCGCCACCAGATCTTCCAGGGAATAGGTGGTTCCATAGACCGCGGTGCTGGTGAACGACCGGCTGGTCAGGTAGGACTTGAAGGATTGCAGGAAACGGCATTCGCCGTCGCCATGGAGATAAGCCTCGATGGCGTCGTGCCCGACCAGGGGCAGGATGCGGCGCTGGTCGTCGCGCCGGGCGTTCTCGAAGGCCAGCACCGAGCGCAAGGTCGGGGCCGGCCCCGCCGCCGTGGCGAGGTTCAGGACCTCCACGCCCCCATCGGCCCCGGCCAGGGCGACGGCGCTGTTGGTGGTGCCGAAATCCATTCCGACGAACATGCGGACTGCCTCACGTGTGGTGTAGCGAACCGGGCCTTGCGCGGCCCCGGCAAAAACAGAACGCCCGGCAAGTCGGTGACCTGCCGGGCGTTTCTCTGACTGTCTCGATGGTAGCGGGAGAGGGACTTGAACCCCCGACCCCAGGATTATGATGCCGTTTGGGGTCGTTTGTTTTCAATGGCTTATGGTCGGAATGTACCCTTTGAGTACCCATCAGCCGATTATGCTGCGCTCGGCTCCCCTGGCGATGGCCTGGGCTCCGACAGGGTCGTCCCACAGATGCCCATACCGATCCATGGTGAATTGAATGCTGGCATGCCCGGCCCAGGTCGATACCTGTTTCGGGCTGGCCCCCTGTTCAATCCATAGACTGACGGCGACGTGCCGCAGGGCATGAAGGGCGAAGTGCGGCCGGTGATAGTCGTCCTCCCCTTCCCGCTTCTCGACATCGGCCAGGCCGGCGGCCACCATGAGCGGAACCCAGGTCCGATGGTAAATGTTGGCGTAGCTCTCGACCGTCCCTGCGCCGGTGGGGAAGATCAGGCCGAGCTCGTTCTTGGGGACGGCCAGCACCCACCGCTTTAGCGCGACCACGGCCGCCGGCGGCAACGTGACGCTGCGTCGGGATTTCTTCGACTTCACCGTGCCGATCTTCTGCCAGTTGTCGGCCCGCTGCGACACCCGAACCTTGCTTTCGGAGAGAAGCAGATCGCGCCGCGGCAGCCCGCGCAGTTCCGAGGCGCGAAGACCGCCGAACATCAACAGCGCCACCATGGCGGTTGCACGCCCGGTGCTGTCGAATTTGGCCGCCGCTTCCCATAGGGCTTTGAGCGCCGCTTTGGGCGGTATCTCGACGCCCTCGTCTTCCCGCTCGCCGCTGGTACGGATCGACACCGCGGTGCCCGGATTGCTGGCGATCCAGCCGGCGCCCTGGGCATGTTTGAGGATCAGCCGGAACATGGCGAAGACCCGCGTCGCCATGGCGTCGGAAACGCTGGCCTCGAGCGCACGGCCATAGGTGACACAATCGGGGCCGGTCAATCGAGACAGCTTGAGCGCGGCCACGGCGTATGGCTCGAGGTGCCATTTGACCTGGCGCCGGTACGCCTCGAGCGAAGACCGCTCGCGCTTGCCCGACTGCACCAGATCGGCAAAGTCGGCCAGGAAAGCCTTGGCGGCGTCCAGCACCGTGATCGAAGCCTTGTCGGGGACATGCAGCCCGGTGGCAAGCTGGCCTTCGACCAAGACCCGCTCGGCCTCGGCGTCGGCCTTCCTGGCGAACTGCTTCATGTGGCGCTGGCCGTCCCGGTCATAGTAGCTCAACCGCCAAGCGGTTCTCGCCTCCCCTGCCCCGGTCGTCCATGTCCGCTTGGTGACTTTGGCCATGGTCACGCCCTCCGGTTGGCGTGGGCCCGGTCGGCCAGTCCCCGAAGGTCTTGAACCTTCATGTAGAGCTCGCCCAGCACCCAAGCCAGGCCCTCGGTGGGGCCGAAGCTCGCGCCGCGGCCGGATTGCTTCTGGTGGGCGCGGACATTGGCGAGGATGGTTTCGGTCATCGCATGCACGGCTTCAAAGGCGCATTCAATGTCGGTGACGGTGTAGCCCAACTCAGTGGCAAAGTCGGCGCTGACGGTGGTATCATTCGACTCGAACTTCTTCATGGTATCGCATCCTTGTTTGAGGTTCCCGGCCGGTATGGGGTTGCCGCCCCGTACCGGCCATTTTCGTCCCGGAAACCTCCGGAACACTCAAATAACTGTACGCCGCGATTTGAACGCTTGCAAGCCAAATCTCTTTGTGCTGTTATTAGGCATCCTGAGAGTGAGGTTTGATATGCTGGACCGTGCAAGGGTCTTAAACTGGTGGATCGGAAGGCTTACCGACGCAGAGCTCGCCGAATACGCCGGCATGACGCTTCGGAACGCCCAAATCGTTCTCAACGTCCCGGTGTTGAAGCAGGAGATAATCGGCGGTGGTCGGGGAAGCCGAGCCACCCGCCGCGTTCCGCAGCGAGTGCGCGCGGCAATGGCCTCGGTTCAAGCCCTGCACGACGCCGGCATGACCTTGGAGCTTGCTGCGAAGATCGTCGGAACATTCGGGACGCTTCTTGACGCGATCAATCGAACGTTGGATTTCGACCCGTACCCGGCGCTGGCTGTCCAACTGGCCGACTTGGCGCCCGATGACGGATTCATATCCGTTGACTTGGTTCCGCCGCACATTGCGCGCCACTGTTTCGTCACCGATGACCAGCCCGACACAGGGAACGCATTGGAGCCGAGCCGGGAAACCGGCGAATACGACCCGCTGGGTCTGCTCGCCCCCGATAGTCGCGGCGATGAAGGGTTGCCGTGGGACGTTCACCTCGAGATCATCGACGGTCGTTGGGCCTTCTTCCGGCGGTCAGTTCCGCCCGGAACGACAATTCTCGCCAGCGCGTTGAAAGGCATCGCCTTCGATACCAAGGCACTCAAATACGAATTTCGGTATCTCGGCGCTATATCCGAGGACCGGAAAGAGGTTTTCGTCTGCGACGATGACGACATCGTGCAGCGCGCCGAGCACCACAGGGACCATTTCGAGTCCCGCCTTGTGGTCAATCTTTCCCTCGCTGCACGGCGAATGAAACGGAGAGCCTTGGGCATCCCCACCCCCCGCTAGGAGCTACGAACATGATGGATCAAGCAGCGCACCGCGAGGTGCGAACAGTCGAACTTTGCCCGGAATTGGCCGACGACATCCTCCGCGGTGCCGATCAGATCGCGGCCTATTTGTTCGGCGATGTCCGCCATCGCCGCAAGGTCTACCACCTGGCCGAGAACACCAAGTTTCCGATGTTCCGGCTCGGCTCGATCCTCTGCGCCCGCAAGTCCACCTTGCGGCAATGGATCGAGGACCAAGAGAAGGCGGCACGGCGCTGACCCGAAGGGAACTATGGCCATGACGCCCGATTTCAAGCCACCAAAGCGGCCCGAGGAGTGCGGCAAGCCTGTCGGCGATCTGCTGTATCGCTGGCTGTTCTTCGCCTGGCTGTCGCGTGATCCGAGCTTGCGTCGATCCGACCTCGCTGTCGCATTCGCCATGCTGGACAATTGGTGGGAGAACAGGGGCAAGCCCGGAAACATCGAGGGCGCCGTCCGCTTCCTGGCGGCCAAAGCCGATCTGGCGCCCCGTATTGTCGCCGAGTCCATTAATCGGCTGGTAGACCGCGGCTATTTCGTCCGGACAAAAGAGAGCAAGGGCTGTTCGGCGGCCTGGTATCGAATCGGAGCGTTACCCCCGGGTGATACGCAAATCGAAATTGCGTCACCCCCGGGTGATACACAAGCGTTACCCCCGGGTGATACGCAAATCGAAATTGCGTCACCCCCGGGTGATACAAGAACCACTAAGAGGGTTCCTCGTAGCTCCAGCGGAGAGGAACCCAACTTAGTGGGAACGCCTTCGGCCGTAGGGGTCGGGTCTAAAGACCCTCCCCCCGTCCGGCGTTCCCCTAAAAGCCAAAACAAGACAGCCAAGCCCGCCAGGCCCGCCGACATGTTTGACGGAGTGCCCGGCTATGACGACTGACCACGATGGAGTCCACGCCATGACTGCCAACACCAAGCCGAAGCCTGAGAAGGCCACCACGGTTACGACGAAGATGCCGACCATGTTGGAGCCGCCAAAGAATGAGTTCAACGATTTCCCGGAGCTCATAGACCTTATACAACGCAAGCTGACCAAGCACGATTGGAAGGTCAATGCCGAGGATGTCTATCCCGAAGACCTACAGCCCATAATAGATTGGGTTCGTCGGTGGGAAGAAATCACCGATTGCGAGGCCGAATATGAGGGCCGGCGTGCATACGCTGAAAACCGAGTAGGCAAGCTCGTCGATGTTTTGCCCACGCCCAAGGTGGTTCGTGGCGTATTCGTGGCCGAGGCTGGCAGGGTGTTGGCTCGATATTCTGCCGACATTCTCAGGAAGATTTACGACGACGTTATCGATAGCGAAGTCCGACTTCCGACCATAGCCGAATTGCGGAAGCGAGCCGAGGCCGAGGCCGAGCATCGCCGGGTAATTGGCTGGGCGGCGAGGCGCGCGCTTCCTATCTCGACGAAATGTGAAAATGAGCGGCAGGCACATGAAGCGCATGTGGAGGCCATACTTGCGGATGCCAGAAAGCATCTCGGCGACAAGACCCCAGATGTGTGGGAGTTTGAAGGCGCCGCGTATTTTACCGGCAGGGCTGTAGCGGCGCACGATAGGTTTATCAAATTACGGAGCTGGTTCTGGCCAGCCGTAGAGCGGCGCCTTGCTGCCGGCTGCGCCCATACTGCCGAATGGGTCCGTCTCATGTATAACGAGCACAGGGCCGATTCGAAACTCACGCCCGTCATCGCTGCCGAACTGATGCTCAAGGTGTTCCCGTACATCAAGTCGGAGCGCCCCGCGAATGCCGAATGATCCCTTCTACAAGACGAAGGCATGGCGGGAACTGCGGGCGCAGCGGTTGGCGATCGACAACCACCGATGCACGGTGCCTGGATGCAACAGGGGCGCTGTCGTGGTCGATCATCTGGTGCCGCACTCGCTCTCGCTTGCCGATCTGCGCTCGCTCTGCCGTGAGCACGACAACCAGGTGAAGGAAGACCAGCACGGCCGACGGCGCCGCGGTGGCCAGTTCGTCGTGCATGGATGCGATGCCGACGGCAACCCAATCGACCCCAACCACTGGTGGAAGCGGCCATGAAGATGCACGGAAAAATCTCTAACAGTCGGGCCAAGGGACCGGGCGGGGGGTCGAGCATTCAGTTAGTTTCACTCATGGGGGAGGCTTGACATGGGCTTGCGTGGACCTGGCGCCCGGCCGAAGCCGAAGACAACCGCCCCCGCCACCCGGAAAAAGCGGCCGGCATGGAAGAAGCCGGGCTTGAGCCGTGCCGATCGCATGATCGCCTTCATCGAAGGGCTCAAGATCAGTTCGGGGATGCACGCCGGCCGCAATTTCCTGCTTCGCCCGTGGCAACGGGAGATCATCGCCAAGATTTATGCCACCGATGCCGACGGGCACCGCCCCGTGCGCACGGCGCTGCTGACCATGGCCCGGAAACAGGGCAAGTCTGCACTGGCCGCGGCCCTGGCCCTCGCCCATCTGGTCGGCCCCGAATCGGTGCAGCGTGGCCAGGTGTTCAGCGCCGCATCTGACCGCCACCAGGCCGGCCTGATCTTTCGTGAGCTTGTCGCCTTCATCGAGGCCGACCCCGAATTGATCGCCAGGTGCAACGTCATCCGGCACAACAAGAGCATCGAGGACATGGAAACCGGCAGCATTTACGAGGCGCTGTCGTCCGACGCCCACCGCGCCCATGGCCTGTCTGGCAATTTCGTCATCGCCGACGAGCTCGCGCAGTGGCAGGCCGGTGGCCGCGAACTGTACCAGGCGCTCGACACCGGCCAGGGCGCCCACGACGAACCCTTGATGGTGGTCATCTCGACCAAGAGCGCCGACACCAACAGCGTCATGTCCGAGCTTGTCCAGTATGGCCGCGAGGTGAACGCCGGCACCATCGTCGATCCCCACTTCGCCGCCTTCATCTACGAGGTTCCCGAGGCCATAGACGACGTGCGGCGCCTGCTGACCGACGAAAGCCTGTGGGCACTGGCCAACCCCGCCTTGGGGGACTTCCGGTCGCTTGCTGACCTCCGCAAGGCCGCCAAGATGGCATTGCGCCTCCCGGCCCAGGTGCCGGGGTTCCGCTGCTACTTCCTCAACCAAGAAGTCGATGCGACAGCCGAGCCGATCTTTCCCCGCGATCTGTGGGACGCTTGCGCCGGCCAGGTCGATCGGTCGGAGCTTTACGGCAAACGGTGCTGGGGCGGGCTGGATATGTCGTCGGCCGGCGACATGTCGGCGTTTGTCCTGTTCTTCCCCGACACCGGCGCCGTCATTGCCCGCTATTGGCTCCCCGGAGACGGCCTGGCCGACCGTGTCATGCGGGATAGGGCACCCTACGACGTATGGCGCGACAATGGCGTCCTTGACGCTCCGCCGGGCCGTGCGGTGGATAAGCGATCCATAGCCATGGCGATGGCCGAAGCCGCGGCCGAATTTGACATCGCCGGCATTGCGTATGACCGAGCCCGAATCAAAGACCTGATGAAGCTGCTCGACGACGAGGGCATCGACTTGCCCCTCGTCGATTTCGGCCAGGGGTTCATATCCATGGCCCCGGCGATCGACGCCCTCGAGGAGTGGGTTCTCAAGTGCAAATTGCGCCACGGCAATAATGCCATCCTTCGGTGGAATGTCGCGAATGCGAAAGTCGAGATCGATCCGGCCGGAAACCGGAAGATCACCAAGCGGAAATCGCTCGGTCGCGTCGATGGCCTTGTATCGCTGGCAATGGCAATTGGCTTGTTCACTCGAGAGCCGCCACCGCCGACATATGCCTTCACGGGAATGGTACTGAACGTCTCGTAATAGTCCGTAATCCGACCCTGCCGTCACTTGACTTTGACTTGTGGCGCGCGGAAGGATCAATGCGCTAGCCACGGATTTTCCCGCCGAGAGGCGGCACGTCCCATCGATGGAGTTCAATTCAAATGAAGCTCAAAGACCTCATGGAAACCCGCGCCAAGACCATCACCGCCATGCGCCAGATCGCCGATACCCCGGCCGGCCAGGGCGGTGAACTGTCTGACGAACAGGCCCACCAGTTCGACGAGATGCGCGGCAACCTGGCCCGTATCGAGAAGGAAATCGAACGCGCCGAAATGCTGGACGAAGCCGAGCGCCGTATGCTTGGCCAGACCATCACCGGCACCGGCGACAGCCACCTCGACAACGAGCTCCGCAACTTCTCGCTGATCCGCGCCATCGCCTCCCAGGTTCCCGACCTGGCCGGCAAGGTCGATTGCGGCCGCGAACGTGAGATGTCTGCCGAAATGCAGCGCCGCAGCGGCGTGACCGCCAAGGGCATGATGGTGCCGCTGAACGTGTTCGAACAGCGCGTCACCACCACCACCGCCCCGGTTGGCGGCCCCGGTTCCAATCTGATCGCCACCGACCATCTGGGCGGCCAGTATATCGACCTGTTGCGCGCCAAGCTGGTGATGCGCGGCCTTGGCGCTCGCGTGCTCAATGGCCTGGTCGGCAATGTCGAAATCCCCAAGCTCAAGCAGTCCACCACCTCGGCTTGGATTGCCGAGAATGGCGCCCTGTCGGCCAGCGACCTCGAGCACACCAAGGTGACGATGTCGCCGAAGCATGCCGGTTGCTTGACCGAGTTCAGCCGCAACATGCTGATGCAGTCGTCCCCCGACATCGAGCAGCTTATTCGCGCCGACTTCGCCGCGGTGCTGGCCGAGGCCATTGACCGCGTGGCGATCAAGGGCGGCGGCAGCAATGAGCCCACCGGCATCCTGGGCACCAGCGGCATCGGCAGCGTGGCCATGGGCACCAACGGCGGCGCGATCACCTGGGACAAGGTTATCGACCTGATCGCCGAATTGGAAACCGACAACGTCGAGGGCACCGCCTTCCTGACCAACACCAAGGTTCGGAAGTCTGGCCGCAAGGCTTTGAAGGTGTCCGGTGACGCGGCCGGCGGCTTCATCTGGACCGAGCCGGGCAGCCTGGCCGGCTACAATGCGGCCATCACCAATCTGGTGCCCAGCGACGGCACCAAGGGAACCGGCACCAATCTGTCGAGCATGATTTTCGGCAACTTCTCCGATCTGCTGATCGGCTACTGGTCGGCCTTCGATCTGCTCGTCAATCCCTACGAGGCGACGGCCTATGCCAAGGGCAATGTTCAGGTCCGCGGTATGCTGACCATGGACCTGGCCGTTCGGCACCCGGAATCGTTCGCCGCGATTACCGATCTGGTGACTTGATGAGTGGGGCCAACATTGAGCGGCGCGCGCTCGTCATGGAGATACGCGCCGCCGGCCGCCGCCTGGAAGGTTACGCAGCCACGTTTGGGACCGAGGCCAGGATCGCCGACTTTACGGAGGTGATCCAGCCGGGGGCCTTTCATGGCTCGCTCTCCCCCACCCGCGACGTGCTGGCGCTGGTCGATCACGACCCGAGCAAGGTGTTGGCCCGCACTCGTTCCGGCACGCTCCGCTTGTCGGAAGACCCGCGGGGCCTGTCGTTCTCTCTGGACCTCCCCGACACCCAGGCCGGCCGCGATGTGCTGGCCCTGGCCGAGCGGGGCGACCTGGGCGGGATGTCCTTTGGCTTCACGGTCCCCCAGGACGGGGAGCGGTGGCAAGGGAACCGGCGCGAACTGCGCAGCGTGCTATTGCACGAAATCAGCGTTGTGTCGGCCTGGCCGGCGTACAGCGGCACCAGCGTGCAAGCCCGTTTCGCCACTCCCAGACTGGCCCATGCAATCCGCTTTTTGGAGACATGCCGATGATCGGGCGCCTTATCTCCCGCCTCCGCGGATCGCAAGAAACCCGGTCCCGGTATTCCGGCGATGCCTATTCCCATTTCTCTGGCCACGTCAGCGCGTCCGGGCAACGTGTTGACGGTCGGGCGGCCGAGAACCTATCAACGGTTCTCGCCTGCGTTTCGGCGATCAGCACCGCTATCGCCAGCCTGCCAGCATACGTCTATCTCAAGATCGACGGCGGGCGCCAAGAGGACACGGGTCACCCCCTGGCCCGTCTTATCGCCAACGGGGTAAATCCCTGCCAGTCCTGGGCCGATTGGGTCGAATGGACGATGGCCTCGGCCTTGCTGCGCGGAAACGCGCTGTCCGAGGTGATCGTCGACGCATCCGGCGCCGTGGTCGAGCTTCGGCCGATCCCCTGGGATTGGGTGTCCGTCGTGCTGCTGCCCACCGGCCGCCTGGCCTATGACGTGGTCGAAGTGGCTGGGATGTATGGTGCCACTGGCCGCGTCCGCCGGCTGCTGTCGTCCGAGGTGCTGCACCTCAAGGACCGCAGCGACGACGGCAAGCTGGGCCGCTCGCGCATCTCTCGAGCCGCCGAAACCGTCGGCGGTGCCCTTGCCGTTCAAGACTTTTCCGGCAGCTTGTACCGGAATGGATTGAGCCCGAGCGGCGCTTTCCGCTTCCCTGGGCGGCTGGTGCAAGAGCAGATGGACAACATCCGCGAATCGCTCGACCGGCTGTTCCGCGGGCCGCACCTGGCCGGTAAGGCCATGATCCTCGAGAACGGCGCCGAGTGGCAGCCGATCAGCGTGAGCCCCGAGGATGCCGAGTTGCTTTCGTCCCGGCGGTTCTCAACCGAGGAGCTTGCCCGGCTCTATCAGGTTCCGCCCCCCATTGTCGGCATCTGGGACCATTCGAGCTTCACCAATTCGGAAACGGCCGGCCGGTGGTTCGCGCAATTCACGCTTACCCCCTGGATACGGAAATTCGAGGCCGAGTTTGCCCGATCGGTGTTGAGCTCGGCCGGGCGCGAAAGCCACATGATCGAGATGGACCTTTCCGGCTTCCTCCGCGGTGATCCGGCCCAGCGGTGGCAGGGCTATGACGTGGCCCTCCGCAACAAGGTGCTGACCCCGAACGAGGTTCGCCAGGCCGAAGGCTACAACGTCCGCGCCGGTGGCGACACCTGGGACGCGGGCGCCCAGACCATTGCATAGGGGGCGAAGATGGCCAAAGGGTACACCAACGTCGGCAAGCTGCGCCGTTTGCTGCGTCGCCTTCCTGACGATCTTACGGAACATGTGAAAGTGGCGATCAAGGAGGCCGCCGAAGCGGTTTATACCGACGCCGTATCCGCGGTCCCGAAGGATAGCGGGGAGCTTGCCCGCGCAATAAGCCTTTCGACAAGCCCCGACGGCCTCTCAACGCGGGTCGGGTTCTCAAAGAGGCTTTCCCGAACCGAATGGAACGAGGCCGGATGGCGCGCGAAATTCGTTGAATTTGGGACGAAGGGCTACCAGGCGGCCCCGATGGTCATCAGCCGACGAGTGAAGACCGATGTTCCTGGCGAGCGGAAATCCGAAACCCTGGAAGTCATCGGCTACATAAGGAAACGGGCGAATAGCAAGACGACGAGCATCGGTATGCGAGACGTGCCGGCCAGACCCGCCCAACCGTTCCTTGCGCCGGCGTTTGAAAGAAACAGGGAGTGGGCGGGCGCCCGTATCAGGGAGGCGATCCGGGAAGCTATCGCCCGTGCGGCAGCCGGCTAATCAGTTCTTCCCAGTCGGCGGGGCCGCTCCGCACGCCACGGAGCGGGAAAGCCGAATGCGGCGCAAACCTCCGAATTGCCACTGTCCGCACGGTGCGGACACGCCAATTCGCGGAACCACCCGTGAACAACGGGCCGTTTCCATGTACCCACCATGTACCCAGGAAAATATCGGAACCGATAGAAAGTGGCGGAAATGCTGGGATTTGCTCGATTTTTCTGGGAGGCCCCCAGAACGGAATCTGGGCAACGAAAAAGCCCGTAACTCATTGAAGTTACGGGCCTTTTCGATGGTAGCGGGAGAGGGACTTGAACCCCCGACCCCAGGATTATGATTCCCGTGCTCTAACCAGCTGAGCTACCCCGCCATCGCGTCGAGAGCGGTTCGTATAATAGCCTGGAAGGGCCCTGTCAAGACTCTCGCGCACGGCAAATCCAGCCGCCGCCCAGGACCCGTTCCCCCTGGTAGAAAACGCAGGCCTGGCCGGGGGCGACACCCTGCTCGGGCTCGTCGAGAATCACCAGGGCGCAATCGCCGTCCAGGCGGCGCAGCAAGGCCGGGGCGGGCGGGCGGGTGGAGCGGACCTTGACCGCGACGCGCAGTTCCCTCTCGTCGTCGCCCAGCCAGTTGACGCCCTCCACCTGGATCGTCAGGCAATTCAGGTCCTGGCGGCCTCCCACCACCACGCGGGCGGTTTCGGGCTCCAGCGCCACCACGTAGAGCGGCGGGCCGCCGCCCAGGCCCAGGCCCTTGCGCTGGCCGATGGTGTAGTGGATCAGGCCGGGATGGCGGCCCAGCACATTACCCGCGGTGTCGACGATCTCGCCCGGCCGGGCCGCGTCCGGGTGCAGGCGGGTGACCAGGGCGGCGTAGTCGCCGTCGGGCACGAAGCAGATGTCCTGGCTGTCGCGCTTGGCCGCCACCGGCAGGTTGTGGCGCGCCGCGATGGCCCGCGTCTCGTCCTTGCCCGCCATGTCGCCCAACGGAAAGCGCAGGAAGTCCAGTTGGGCCCTGGTGGTGGCGAACAGGAAATAGCTCTGGTCGCGATTGGGGTCGCGCCCGGTCCACATCTCAGGGCCCCGGGGGCCGGAGCGGCGGCGGATGTAATGGCCGGTGGCCAGGGCGTCGGCGCCCAGATCCCTGGCCACGCCCAGCAGGTCGCGGAACTTGACCGTGCGGTTGCACTCGATACAGGGCACCGGCGTGCGCGCCGCCAGATAGGTCTGGGCGAAGCGCTCGATCACGTCCTTGCGGAAGGTCTCCTCGAAATCCAGCACGTAATGGGGAATCCCCAGCGCGTCGGCCACGGCGCGGGCGTCATGGATGTCCTTGCCGGCGCAGCAGGTGTTGGGACGGCAGGCGCCGGGCTCTATGCCGCTGGCGGCCAGGTCGTAGAGCTGCAGCGTGACGCCCACCACGTCGTAGCCCTGCTCCTTCAGCAAGGCCGCCGTCGCCGACGAATCCACGCCGCCCGACATGGCGACCACCACGCGGGTGGCCGAAGCGGGCTTGTCGATGTCCAGAGTGTTCATGCCCCTGTTGTAGAAGATGGGCGGGGCGCGTTGCAACGGGGCCGTGCTGGCTGTAGAACTGGGCCGTCGGTTTTCCACTCTCTTTCGGATGCGTCATGGCCCCCAAGAAGAAGTCCGCCTCGTCCAGGAAGCTCAACCTCGGCTGCGGCCGCGACGTGCGCGAGGGCTGGATCAACCTGGATGCCATGGCCCTGCCCGGCGTCGACGTGGTCGCCGACCTGTCGAAATGCGCCACCACGCCGCTGCCCTTCGAGGGTTCGAGCATCGACGAGTTCCTGCTGTCCCATCTGCTGGAACACATCCCCGAGCCCCTGCCCCTGATGCAGGAATTGTGGCGCGTCGCCAAGCCCGGCGCCAAGATGCAGATCAGGGTCCCCCACGGCGCCCATGACGACGCCTGGACCGACCCCACCCACGTGAAGCCCTATTTCGCCCGCAGCTTCGGCTATTTCTCCCAGCCCTGGTACTGGCGGGCCGATTACGGCTATCGCGGCGACTGGCAGCCGGAACTGATCACCTATTCCGTCGCCCGCCGGCGCTTCAACGGCATGATGCCGCAGCAGGTCCTGGAGCAGATCGACGCACTTCGCAACGTGGTCAGCGAGATGATTGTCGATCTGGTGGCGGTCAAGCCGCTGCGCCAGCCCAAGAAGGAGCTGATGCAGGCCGCCAACATCAAGATCGCCCTGGTGGAATAGATGGGCTGCCGCCCATGCCCGCTTGGGGCCACGGGCCCCAAACCCCATTCGTGAAATAAAAGGGGGCTCGGGGCATAGCCCCGAATGGGTTTGGGCGATAGCCCAATCAAACCGGCGGCACCGCCGCGTTCAGCGCCTTCAGCGTCTTGGAGCGGAACTCACGGCGGTAAAGCACCGCCACCACGGCCGCCGTGGCGGCGACAAAGGCGCCGGCGTGGAAGAACCAGATCATCATGGCCAGGGCGAAGTAATAGGCCCGCAAACCCCGGTTGAAGCTGTTGGCGGCCAGGGCGTTGAGGCGGGACGCATGCTCGGCGAAGCGGTCCTTGGCCTCGGACGGGGCCGAGGGCTCGGGCGCGGCGCCCAGCAGGATGCAGCAGTAATTGAACTGGCGCAGCGACCAGGTGATCTGGAAGAAGGCGTAGACGAACACGCCGGCCAGCAGCATCACCTTGGCCTCGAAGGCGCCCTGGGCCATGGGCGCCACCAGGGGCAGGTCGCGCACCACCCCGTAGGCCCGCTCGCCCGAACCGATCAGCGCCACCAGACCGCCGAGGATCAGGATGGAGGCCGAGGCGAAGAACGACACGCTGCGCATCAGATTGCCCATCAGGGCGCTGTCGGCGACGCGGGCCTCGCGGTCGCACAGCGCCCGCATCCAGGTGCGGCGGTGTCTGGCCGTGGCGGCCAGCAGCGAGTGGCCACCCAGCGTCAGGCGGTCGGCGATGACGGTATAGCCCACCCACAGTACCAGGAAGGCCGCAAAGGCGGCGGTGTCGATGGGGGGCAGCAGGGCGAAGGGGTTCATTCCCGGTTTCCAATGGCAAGCGTCATGCCCGGATGTGTTCCGGGCATCCACGCCGTTCAGCGAACGCGACGTCTTTCAGGTGGCACCACGCGGATCACCGGGTCAAGTCCGGTGATGGCGACGGATGGGCCGGACGCTAATCCCGCTCGTCGATCCAGGCCATCTGGATGGCCTCGAGGATCTTTTCGTTGGACTTGGCGGGGTCGTCGGCGAAGCCCGGCAACTCGCAGACCCATTTGTGCAGGTCGGTAAAGCGCAGATTGACGTTATCGGCGTCGGGATGCGCTTCTTCCAGGGCGATGGCGATGTCGAGGGTATCGGTCCACTTCATCGCCATGGCCTCCGTCCTACTTCTTGTCCACCTGCATGTTGCGGGTGGCGGCCGGCAGGGTGACGGTCAGGCCGTCCAAATCCTTGCTCATGATGATCTGGCAGCCCAGCCGCGAGGTGGCGGTAAGGCCGAAGGCCAGGTCCAGCATGTCCTCCTCGTCCTCGGTGGCGGGCGACAGCTTGTCGTACCATTCCTTGGCGACGATGACGTGGCAGGTGGAACAGGCCAGCGACCCCTCGCAGGCGCCTTCCAGCTCGATCTTGTTGCGATGGGCCACTTCCAGCACCGACAGCCCCTCGGCGGCGTCGACTTCGTTGCGGGTCCCGTCGGGGGCGATGAACGTCATCTTGGGCATGAGCCGGCTTTCCTATCTATTCGCCGCTAAGGGCGTCGTCGAGCTTTTCCACCGCCATGCCGGCCAGGGCGGCCCGGATGCCACGGTCCATCCGCCGTTCGGCGAAGGTCTTGGTGGCGGCCTCCAGGCCCTCGGACGCGGCCGTCACGGCGTCGCGGTCGCCACCGGCGATGGCGGCATCGACGGCGGCAATAGCGGCATCGATACCCTTTCGCTCGTCATCAGACAAGAGGTCGGCGTCAACTTTCAGCGCCGCCTGCACCGCCAGCACCGAACGCCGCGCCTCCACCGCCGTCTCGGCGAACAGGCGCGACGCCATGTCATCCTTGGCGTTGACCAGGGAATCGCGCAGCATGTTGGCCATTTCGTCCTCGGTCAGACCGTAGGACGGCTTGACCGCCACCTGCTGCTCGATTCCGGTGGTGGCTTCCGAGGCGGTGACGGTCAACAGGCCGTCGGCGTCCACCGTGAAGGTGACGCGGATGCGGGCCGCACCGGCGGCCATGTTGGGAATGCCGCGCAGCACGAAGCGGGCCAGCGAACGGTTCTGGTCCACCATCTCGCGCTCGCCCTGGAGCACGTGGATGGCCATGGCGGTCTGGCCGTCCTGATAGGTGGTGAATTCCTGGGCCATGGCCACCGGGATGGGGGTGTTGCGCGGAATGACCTTTTCTACGATGCCGCCCATGGTCTCGATGCCGAGCGACAGCGGCGTCACGTCCAGCAGCAGGGTGTCCGAGCCGATGGTCAGCGCCTCGGCCTGCAGGGCGGCGCCGACCGCCACCACCTCGTCCGGATTGATGTCGGAGAGCGGCTCGCGGCCGAACAGCTCGCTCACCTTGCGGCGCACCAGCGGCATGCGGGTCGAGCCGCCCACCAGCACCACGCCCTGGACGTCGGCGACCTCGATGCCGGCGTCGGCGATGACGCCCCGGCAGATGGTCATGGTCTTTTCCACCCAGGGAAGGGCCAGGGCCTCCAGCTCGTCACGGGTCATGGCGTGCTTGGACGGCTTGCCGTCCACCTCGATCATCCAGTCGCCGTTGGCCCGGCCCGACAGGCATTCCTTGGCGACGCGGGCGGCGGCCAGGGCCTGCTTGGCCTCGCCCGCCGTGATGGTCTCGGCGCCATGCTCCTTGGCGCGCTCGGCCAGGAAGCGCTCGGCGATGGCGTGATCGATGTCGTCACCGCCCAGCGCGGCGTCGCCACCGGTGGACTTCACCTGGAATACGCCCTTTTCCATGCGCAGGATGGAGATGTCGAAGGTGCCGCCGCCCAAATCGTAGACGGCGTAAAGCCCTTCGGCGGCGTTGTCCAGGCCATAGGCCAGGGCGGCCGCCGTGGGCTCGTTGACCAGGCGCAGCACTTCCAGGCCGGCCAGACGGGCGGCATCCTTGGTGGCCGTGCGCGCCGCGTCGTCGAAATAGGCGGGAACGGTGACCACGGCGCGATCGACGCTCTTGCCCTGGGCCTCCTCGGCGCGGGCTTTGACGGCCTTCAGGATGTCGGCGGAGACCTCCACCGGTGTCAGCGTGCGCCCCGCCACCTTGAGGCGCACCATGCCGCCCTCGGCGGCCACGTCGAGCGTGTAGGGCAGCGTGCCGGCCAGGGTCTTCAGATCCTCGGCGCCGCGGCCCATCAGGCGCTTGACCGAGCTGACCACGTGGTCGGGAGATTCCAGGATCATGCGCCGGGCATCCGAGCCCACGGTGATCTCGCCGTCATCGGCGTAATACACCACCGACGGGATCAGGCCCTTGCCCTCGGCATCGCGCAGAACCTCGGTCTCGCCGTCGCGGGCCAGCGCCACCACCGAATTGGTGGTGCCCAGGTCAATGCCGACCGCCAGGCCGCGCTCGGATTCGTGGGGGGCCGGGCTCTCGCCGGGTTCGTGAAGCTGCAACAGCATTTAGGGAAGCCTCAGGGCACGGGTTTTCTTGGCACGGGCCTCTTCGGCCAGCTTGGCGAGGTATTTCAGGCGGATGGTCAGATGACCCGCCTCTTCCAGATTGTCGGCGTTGATAGCCGCCGAGATGTGGCACTGGCAGGCGATCACCTCGGATTCGGCCTGCATGGCCAGCTTGGCGATCTCGTCGGGCGTGGCGGCCTCGGCCAGGGCTTCGCGCTTTTCCATCTGCTCCATCAGCAACTCGCGGTCGTTGATGGTGCCGCAGGCGGTCAGGTCCACCGGATGGCCCAGATGGTTCAGCAGATAGGCGGCGCGCTTCAACGGATCCTTCAGGGTCTCGTAGGCCTCGTTCAGCGCGGTGGCCTGGGATTGGGACAGCGCCTTCTCCCTGGACGACTTGGCGGCGAAGCGGTCGGGATGCAGACGCTTCTGAAAGCCGAAATACTGGCGCTGCAGGGCGTCCAGATCCAGGTCGAAGGATGGCGGGATGCCGAGACGGGTGAAGTGGTCGATGGTTCCCGGCCCCTGGACGGCGCCGCACACCGAGCAGAACAGGGCGCGCGTCGCCACCGGCCCCTTGCAGGACCAACAGGAAACGATCTGGGCGGCGGCGGGGGCGTTCATCGTCCTCTCCGGTTCCTTCTTCTTCGAGCGATCGATTTCAAACGTGGCCGACTTCAAACGTGGAAAGACTCGCCGCAGCCGCAGCGCCCCTTCTCGTTGGGATTCTTGAAGACGAAGCCCGACTGCATCTTGTCCTCGACGAAGTCCATCTCGGTGCCGAGGATGAACATGGTCGCCTTGGGGTCGATCAGCACGGTGACGCCCTTGTCCTCGAGAATCTCGTCGAACTGCGACTTCTCGTCGGCATATTCAAGCGTATAGGACATGCCCGAGCAGCCCTTGGAGCGCACGCCGATGCGGATGCCCACGCTGGGCTTGCCGCGCTTGGCCAGCAGCGCCTTGACCCGCTCGGCGGCGGCGTCGGTGATGGTCATGGGAGCAGGAGGCATGATCTTCCCCTTCTTCTCGTATACCCGCGTTCCGCCGCTCAGCCCGACTTCTTCTTGTAGTCGGCGATGGCGGCCTTGATAGCATCCTCGGCCAGCACGGAACAATGGATCTTGACCGGCGGCAGGGCCAGTTCCTGGGCGATGTCGGTGTTCTTGATGGAAGCCGCCTCGTCCAGGGTCTTGCCCTTGACCCATTCGGTCACCAGGGAGCTCGACGCGATGGCCGAGCCGCAGCCGAAGGTCTTGAACTTGGCATCCTCGATGATGCCCTCGGCGCTGACCTTGATCTGCAGCTTCATCACGTCGCCGCAGGCGGGCGCGCCCACCAAGCCGGTGCCCACCGCGGAATCGTCCTTGTCCAGGGCACCCACGTTGCGGGGGTGCTCGTAGTGGTCGATAACCTTGTCGCTGTAAGCCATTACCGTTCTCCAACTTTACCATCGGGCCTCAGCCCGGAATCATTCTAAGGCAATTCGGTACCGAATTGCGCAGAAATTTAACTCAGTGCTCGGCCCATTCGATGGACTTGAGGTCGATGCCTTCCAGGTGCATGTCCCACAGGGGGCTCATGGCGCGCAGATGCTCGACCGCCTCGACGATGTGGTCGATGGCGAACTCGATGTCCTCGTCGGTGGTGAAGCGGCCCAGGCCGAAGCGCAAGGACGTGTGGGCCATTTCCACGTCGACGCCGAGCGCGCGGAGCACGTAGGAGGGCTCGAGCGAGGCCGAGGTACAGGCCGAGCCCGACGACACCGCCAGATCCTTGACCCCCATCATCAGCCCCTCGCCCTCGACGAAGGCGAACGAGATGTTCAGGTTGCCGGGGATGCGGTGGTCCAGGTCGCCGTTGACGTAGATTTCCGGCAGACGCTGCTTCAACCCACCCAGCAGGCGGTTGCGCAAGCCCATCAGCCGCTCGGCCTCGGCCCCCATCTCGGCCTTGGCGATGGCGCAGGCCTCGCCCAGGCCGACGCACAAGGGGGTCGGCAGGGTGCCCGAGCGCATGCCGCGCTCCTGGCCGCCGCCGGTGATCAGCGGCACCAGGCGGACGCGGGGGCGGCGGCGGACATACAGCGCGCCGATGCCCTTGGGCCCGTAGATCTTGTGACCCGAGATGCTCATCAGGTCGATGTTCATGGCGTTGACGTCCAGCGGGATCTTGCCTACCGCCTGGGCACAGTCGGTATGAAAGAAGGCACCCTTCTTGCGGCAGATGGCGCCGATCTCGGCCAGGGGCTGGATCACGCCGATCTCGTTGTTGACGGCCATGACCGAGACGATGGCGGTCTTGTCGGTGACGGCGGCCTCCAGTTCGGCCAGATCCACCAGACCGTCGGACTTCACCGGCAGATAGGTCACCGAGAAGCCTTCCTGCTCCAGGTGGCGACAGGTGTCGAGCACGCATTTGTGCTCGGTCACCACGGTGACGATGTGGTTCTTCTTGTCCTTGTAGAAGTGGGCGACGCCCTTGATGGCCAGGTTGTTGGACTCGGTGGCGCCCGAGGTGAAGATCACCTCCTTGGCATCGGCGCCGATGATCTCGGCGATCTGCTCGCGCGCCTTCTCCACCGCCTCCTCGGCTTCCCAGCCGTAGCGGTGGTTGCGCGAATGGGGATTGCCGAACTTCTCGGTGAACCAGGGCAGCATGGCCTCGACCACGCGGGGATCGCAGGGCGTCGTCGCCTGATAGTCCAGGTAGACCGGCGCCCCCGGCGCGCGGGGAAGGCTGGGGCGGGTCGTCTTGCCGAGAGCTGTCATTTGCAAAGATCCCTTACCTTTAGTCGTTTTGCTCAAGACGGCCGTCAGGCCGCCTCCGAAACCTTCAGTCCCCTGCGAGGCGGCTCAGGCCGCCTCGGAAACCTTTAATCCCTTGTGCCGGGCCAGATCGGCCCAGGCGGCAAGGAACGTGTCCACATCTTCCGGCCGGCTCGACCAGCCCAGGCTGACCCGGATGGCCGACCCCTTGAGCCGCTCCTCCAGGCCCATGGCCGCCAGCACGTGGCTGGGAGCGACCTTGCCCGAGGAACAGGCGGCTCCGGCGCTGACCGCGACGCCCGCCAGATCCAGCGCCATCACCTGGGTCCGCCCCTCGACGCCCGGCAGGACCAGGCACGAGGTGTTGGGCAGGCGGGGGGCGCCGGCCCCGATCACCACCGCGTCGGGAACCAGGCGCAGGGCGCCCTCTTCCAGACGGTCACGCAAGACCCGCACACCACATGTGGTGTCGGCTCCGGCCAAATCATCCCCCGCCAATTGGGCGGCGGTCCCTAATCCGACGATCCCCGCCACATTCTCCGTTCCGGCCCTGCGGCGGCGTTCCTGGCCGCCACCCAGCAAGATCGGTGCCAGTATCCGGCCGGATTCGGCGAGAATCAGCGCTCCCACGCCGGCCGGGCCACCCATCTTGTGGGCAGAAAGGGTGAGGATATCCGCCCCCAGCTGTCCGAGGGAAACCTTGATGCGCCCCATGGCCTGGGCGACATCGCAATGAAGCCATGCGCCGCGCGCATGAATGATGCGGGCGGCTTCCGCCACCGGCTGGACGATGCCGGTCTCGTTGTTGGCCAGCATCAGCGACACCAGGGCGGGACGGGTATTGGCGGCCAGCAAGGCGTCCAGGGCAGCCAGATCGATGATGCCGTCGGGGGTGACCGGCACCCGTTCGGCCTCGGCCGCCGAATCGAGAACGGAGGGGTGCTCGATGGACGACACCAGCAGGCGGGAGCGTCCGCTGCCCCGCAGCGCCAGGGCGTTGGCCTCGGTGCCGCCCGAGGTGAAGACGATGCCGGCGGGGTCGGCGTCGACCAGCCCGGCCAATTGCCGCCGGGCCGCCTCGACCTTGGCCCGCGCCGCCCGGCCATAGGCATGAACCGATGACGGGTTGCCGGGCTCGGCCAGCGCCTCGACCATCGCGGCCGCCACCTCGGGGCGCACGGGGGCGCCGGAATTGTAGTCGAGGTAGACGGCCCTGCTCACTTCACCTTGTCCTTTCGCTTGGACCCTATTGCGCGGCGGCGGTGCCGTGGAACATGCCCGAGCTGCCCAGGATGCGCCGCTCGCACACGTCGGCCAGCGAGACCGAGCTGAGATAGAGATAGATCTGGTTGCCCAGCTCTTCCCACAGGTCGTGGGTCAGGCAGCGGCCCTTGTTGTTGTGGCAGCCGGCCGGCGAACCGGGCGAGCACCGCGTGGTCTGGATCGGCTCGTCCACCGCCAGGATAATGTCGGAAATGCGCGTCTGTTGTGGGATTCGCGACAAAAGATAGCCGCCGCCCGGCCCGCGCACGCTTTTCACCAGACCGCCCTTCCTGAGCTTGCCGAACAGCTGCTCGAGATAGGAGAGCGAAATTTCCTGCCGCTCGGCGATGTCGGCCAGAGCCACCGGGCTTCCCTCGGAATGGCTGGCGAGATCGACCATGGCCATCACGGCATAGCGTCCCTTGGTGCTGAGCTTCACGATATGGTCTCCCGTTCCAGATGCCGGCCTGATGTCCCGCTGGCCGGCGTGTTTACCGCTTCGATGTGAATGGACTTTTCGCCCTTTTCAGCCCCATCGGGCTGGGAGAAGCGGGCGCAGGCCTGGGTCGGGTGGCCGTGCAGCTCGGTCTCCAGTTCCTTGACCCGCTCCATCAGGGTCGCAACCTGCGAGCGGACCGAATCGATGGCCCGGACCACCGGATCGGGCATATCCTCGCCCGGCAGGCCGTAGGCGCAGAACTCGCTTTCCTGGCGGCGCATCACCATGCGGGCGGGAATGCCCACCATGGTCACGCCCGGCGGCACGTCGGTCAGCACCACGGCGTTGGCGCCGATGCGCGCTCCCTTACCCACCGTGATGGGGCCCAGCACCTGGGCGCCCGAACCGACGATCACCCCGTCCTCCAGGGTGGGATGGCGCTTGCCCTTGTGCAGCGAGGTGCCGCCGAGCGTCACGCCGTGGTAGAGCGTCACGTCCGCGCCGATCACCGCCGTCTCGCCGATCACCACCCCGGTGCCGTGGTCGATGAAGAAGCGCTCGCCCAGTTGGGCGGCCGGATGAATCTCGATGCCCGTCAGGATCTTCCCCACATGCGAGACGAAGCGCCCCAGCACCCGCAGCCCATGGTGCCAGCACCAGTTGGACAGGCGGTGAAACAGTACCGCGTGCAGGCCGGGATAGCACAGCAGCACCTCCAGCCAGGAATGGGCGGCCGGGTCACGCTTGCGAATGGACGCAATATCTTCTTGAAGGCTCTTGAAAATCATAGCTCGCAATATGTTAATGTACGTCGCGACGGTCGCTTGCGATCGCCAGGGGAATGCCCAGCCGGGCGCTGACATAGCGAAGGTGAATATAGGATGCCCGACAAGGCCGGTCAAGATTGACGGGCTAAAATCCAATTTGTTGTTGTATTTTCCCCGACACTACCACTCAGGTTTGAGCGGGTGCCGGGCAAGGGAGACTGTACGCACGCCATGCCTGAAGTGATTTTCAATGGACCCGACGGCCGCCTGGAAGGCCGTTACCATCACGGCAAGTCGCCAAACGCCCCGCTGGCCCTCCTGCTTCATCCCCATCCGCAGCACGGCGGGACCATGAACAACAAGGTGGTCTACGCGCTGTATCACGCCTTCGTGCGTCGCGGCTTCTCGACGCTGCGCTTCAACTTCCGCGGCGTCGGCCGCAGCCAGGGCAAATTCGACAACGGCCAGGGGGAACTGTCCGACGCGGCCTCGGCGCTGGACTGGATGCAGTCCTTCAACGCCAACGCCTCGGCCTGCTGGGTAGGCGGCTTCTCGTTCGGCGCCTGGATCGGCATGCAGCTGCTGATGCGCCGCCCCGAGATCGACGGCTTCGTCTCGGTGGCGCCGCCGGCCAACGTCTTCGACTTCTCGTTCCTGGCGCCCTGTCCGTCGTCGGGCCTGATCGTCCACGGCACCAACGACGACCTGGTGCCCGAGCCGACCGTGGCCAAGCTGGCGGCCAAGCTGGCCACCCAGCGCAACATCAAGGTCCGCTACCAGACCATCGAGGGGGCCAACCACTTCTTCGGCACCCATCTCGACGCCCTGGACGGCATGGTGGACGCCTATCTGGGCGAATCCATGGTGGCGCGTCCGGCGACCCCGCCGCCCGCGCCCGAGCCGGAACTGGCCGTCGCCCTGTCCTGACATGGAACCCCCCGCGAAAGCGGGGGTTTTTCTTTACCCCATGCGGGCAAGATGCCCGCGCTCCGATGACCGGCCATTCATGGAGCGCGGCCGTCCCGGCCGCATCCCTAATTGATGGCCGCGCAATTGACCTGGGCCAGGCGCTTCCACTGGGCCGGCTTGGCCCCCTTGCCCACCGAGGTCATGTCGATGATGTGGGCCTGGAACACGCGGGCCTGATGGGGACGCACCAGCCGGCACATGGCGGCGCCGTACTGCTCCCACGACAGGGTCTCGTTCTTCACCACCACGTAGAGATTGCCGCGATCGTCGATGGAGGCGTCCAGCACCTTGGGCTGGGCGCGCACGGTGGCGATCGCCGTCGCCTGATCGGCCCAGGCCCCGGCGGCGAAGAGCGGCAGCAGGCACAGGGCGGCAAGGATGGGACGCATGGGAAATCTCCGCTCACGGGGTATGGAGGCGGCCGCCGGTCAGGGCGGCGGGCACGCCGGTGGTCTGGGGATAGGTCAGCGGCATGCCGGCCAGGGAACGCACCGCCAGGAAGGCGAAGGCCTGGGCCTCCAGCGCGTCGCCGTTCCAACCCACCGCCTCCACCGCCTCCACCGGGGCCGACAGGGCGCGGGTCAGCGACTTCATCATCTCGGGATTGCGGCGCCCGCCGCCGGTGACCAGCCAGCGCTTGACCGGCCGGGGAAAGCTGTAGGCGGCCAGGGCCACCGAGGCGGCGGTAAAGGCCGTCAGCGTCGCCGCCCCGTCCTCGGCCGAGGCCCCCTTGACCAGTTCCCAGGCCAGGGCGTGGAATTCGTCGCGGTCCAGCGATTTCGGCGGATGACGGTCGAAATAGGTATGGTGCAGGAAGGCCTCGATCGCATCGCGGTTGACCCGTCCGCCAGCCGCCAGCTGACCGTCCACATCCACCGGCTTGCCGG
Organism: Magnetospirillum sp. XM-1; assembly: GCF_001511835.1. NCBI lineage: Bacteria > Pseudomonadati > Pseudomonadota > Alphaproteobacteria > Rhodospirillales > Rhodospirillaceae > Magnetospirillum > Magnetospirillum sp. XM-1. The sequence continues at coordinate 2,214,120 of NZ_LN997848.1, read as the reverse complement.
TATGGGCCAGGGCCCAATCGTCGATCAGGGCGTTGCCCGGCCCGGTGTCGAAGGCCAGCAGCGAGCCGTTTTCGGAAATCCAGGTGACGTTGCCGACGCCGCCCAGGTTGAGCACCGCCAGGGGCATCTCCAGCCCGGAGGCCAGGGCCCGGTGGAAAACCGGCACCAGCGGCGCGCCTTGGCCGCCCGCCGCCACGTCGGCGGAGCGGAAGTCGTTGACCACCCGGATGCCGATCTCGGCGGCCAGAAGGGCGCCGTCGCCGATCTGCCAGGTGCGGCGCTCGGCCGGCGCGTGCAGGATGGTGTGGCCGTGAAAGCCGGCCACCGCCACATCGGCGGCATGGATTTCGTGCTCGGCCAGGAAGTCCCGGACCACCTGGGCGTGGAACAAGGTAAGCTCGCGCTCCACCTCGGCCACCGGGCCGTCGCCGCCCAGCACACCCATCAGGGCCAGACGCTGTTCGGCCCCATAGGGAACGGTGGCGGCCGGCCCCACGCCGGCCACGGTCGCGCCGTCGGTGTCGAGCAGGGCGACATCGACCCCGTCCAGCGAGGTTCCGCTCATCAGCCCCAGCGCCAGCATTGCGTCCCCCCGATTGTGGCGTTCACCCAATTGTGATAAACGAGCGGCCTCTTCCCAGCAAGCCGAACGGGCGCGCCATGACCTCTCTCAAGTCCGATTTCCTGCGTATCGTCACCGAGCGCGGCTACATGCACCAGTGTACCGACCTGGAAGCGCTGGACAAGCGCCTGACCGAGGGGTGCCAGGCTGCCTATATCGGCTTCGACTGCACCGCCACCTCGCTGCATGTGGGCGGACTGATGCAGATCATGCTGCTGCGCTGGTGGCAGAAGACCGGCCACAAGCCCATCGTGCTGATGGGCGGCGGCACCACCCGCATCGGCGACCCGACCGGCAAGGACGAAGCCCGCAAGATGCTGACCGACGCGGTCATCGCCACCAACATGGCGGGCATCAGGACGGTGTTCACCAAGTACCTCAGCTTCGGCGAGGGTGCGACCGACGCCATGATGGTCAACAACGCCGACTGGCTGGACAAGCTGAACTACATCGACTTCCTGCGCGATTACGGCCACCACTTCACCATCAACCGCATGCTGACCTTCGATTCGGTCAAGCTGCGGCTCGAGCGCGAGCAGCCGCTGACCTTCCTCGAATTCAACTACATGCTGCTGCAAGGCTATGACTTCCTCGAACTGTTCCGCCGCAACAAGTGCATCCTGCAGATGGGCGGTTCGGACCAGTGGGGCAATATCATCAACGGCGTAGAGCTGGGCCGCCGCTGCGACCAGGCCGAGCTGTTCGGCCTGACCAGCCCGCTGCTGACCACCAGCTCGGGCGCCAAGATGGGCAAGACCGTCAACGGCGCCGTGTGGCTGAACGACGACATGCTGAGCGCCTGGGAATTCTGGCAGTACTGGCGCAACACCGAGGACGCCGACGTCGGCCGCTTCCTCAAGCTCTACACCGAGCTGCCGCTGTCCGAGATCGCCAAGCTGGAGGCCCTCCAGGGCGCCGAGATCAACGAGGCCAAGAAGATCCTGGCCAACGAGGTGACCCGTCTGTGCCACGGCGAAGCCGCCGCATTGCAGGCCGCCGAGACGGCACGCCAGACCTTCGAGCAGGGCGTGGCCTCGGCCGACCTGCCCACCGTCGAAATCCCGGCCGCAGAACTGGCGGCGGGCATCCCCGCCTTCGCCCTGTTCGTGCGCGCCGGTCTGGCCGCCTCCAACGGCGAGGCCCGTCGCCTCTTGAAGGGCGGCGGCGGCAAGATCAACGATCAGGCGGTGGACGAGGCCCGGCCGGTGGGCAGTGCCGACCTCAAGGACGGCGCCGTCAAGCTGACCGCCGGCAAGAAGCGCCACATCCTGGTGAAGGCCGTCTGAAAAGCGGGCGGGACGCCCGCGCTCCAAGCGATCTTCAAGCGACGGAGCGCGGGCGTCCCGCCCGCAACCTCACACCGCCACGCCGATCTCGGCCAGCAGCAGGCCCAGAAGCTCGATCTCGGCATTGCGGGTCGAGACCCAGCGCTCGCCGTTCCAGCCGAAATGATGGGCGCCGCTCCTGGGCGACGACAGCCAGATTTCCCGGTTGGGGGAATGCTTGTTGATGACGTACTGGCCGATGCCCGGCAGGGTGAGCGTCAGGATGCCCGCATGCAGGTCGGCGTCGGCGTCGTCCATGGTATCCTCGACCGCGTCGGCGATGCGTTCCAGCAGCGGGTCGGCGAGGCTGGCGAAGCGGCTTTCATCGAGGCTCATGGGGGTTCTCCGGATTGAGGGGAGCGGATGCTAACCCAAATTCCGTCCAAGGGTGAAGGACCGCTTGCACCCCGTCCCGCTTTTGGCTATATACGCGCCTTCGATTTGCGGAGCTTCAGGCCATGAAGGACAACATTCATCCCGACTACCACGAGATCAACGTGGTGATGACGGACGGCACCGAGTACAAGACCCGGTCCACCCTGGGTAAGGCTGGCGACACCCTGCGCCTGGATATCGACCCCAAGTCGCACCCGGCCTGGACCGGCGTGCATCGCATGGTCGATACCGCCGGCCAGCTCGCCAAGTTCAAGAAGCGCTTCGAAGGCTTCGGCATCAAGTCGACCAATTCCTAAGCGGGATTGGGAATGCCGGAATGGCCTCGGCCATCCGGCGTTTGCCTGCGCTAAATTATCAGACTGCATGATCGGCCGGCTTTATGCCGGCCGAAAGTGTTTGCAGTGGACTTCTTGACGTTCTGCGGGTAGAGCAAATTTTTAATAAGGGAGCTGCGATACTCCCTGGCCGAATTGTAATTGAGTCCAGACGGTGATTGGGCGGACATGATCATCGTTCATTTTGAAGTTTACGTCATGGAAGGCCGGGGGTGGATGCTGCACGCACGCTTCCCGCGGCTGGAGCGTGACGAGGCCGTCCGCGAGGCCAAGGAGTTGGAAAACACCCTTGGCGTGCGCACCAAAGTGCTGCGCGAAACCTACAACACCGACACCAACGTCTTCGACGAAGCCGAAGTCTACATGTCCGGCCACAACGTCCAGCCCAAGAAGGGGGCGGCTGTCGGCGGCGGCAAGGGCGGCGGTGGCGGCGGCTCCGGCAGGGATTCGGGCAAGACGGGCAGCGCCGCCAAGGCGGCGGCGGCCAAGAAGGCCGCCAAGGCCGCCAGGGCGCGGGCCAGCGGTCCCTCCATCGGGGCCGGCGCCATGATCGTGCGCCTGACCGTCATTCTGCTGGTGGCGTCAGGATTGGGGTTGGGGGCGCTGCGCCTGGTGCCCTCGGCCATCGTCGTCCTCTACGATTTCGGCTTCCGCATCACCCCCGACGAATACGGCCAGGTGCTGGTCCTGGTCTTCGGGCTGGTGTTCCTGATGACGGCGGTGCCGCTGGGCCTGCGCTTCATGCCGCGCAACGCCAACATCCAGTTCAACCGCGGTGGCTCCGTGGCCGCGCCCCCGCCCAGGCCGCAACCCTCCGAGGCGGTGAAGAAGTCGCTGAACAAGCTGGCCAAGAAGGCCGAGGCGGAGATGATCCCCGAGACCTGGGGCGACGACCCCGAGCCGGAACCGCCTCCCCCGCCGCCGGAGGAAGAGGCGCCGCCCCAGGCCACCCTGCCCGAGGAACCGTCCGCGGCGGAGGCGGCGGTGGACGCCATCCCCACCACCCCGGCCCTGGAGGCCACCAAAAAGGTCGCCGACCGCTTCGTGGACAAGTCCATGGAGATCGTCCGTCAGGTCGCTCCCAGCACCGACAAGTACACCACCTTCGGCCTCAACCTGTTCATGGCCGGCGCCGTCCAGACCATCGCGCGGGCCCAGAAGCTGGATTCCGCCGGCCAGCGCAAGCTGCTCAAAACCATCATCGAGAAGCTGGGAACGCCGGGCGACCAGGCGGCGCTTTTCTATGACAAGGTGCCGGGCTACATGGGCGAGCAGCGCTATGCCCGCATGTTCGAAGCCGGCAAGTCCTCCATGGAATCCTGGGCGGAAGGCGACGAAGGCACGCCGATGATCAAGCTCCAGTCCTCGCTGAAGGACTGGAACAAGCCCGCCACGGAGAAGAAGGCGTCGGGGCTGATGACCGTGGTCTTCACCGACATGGTGGGCTCCACCGACCTGACCCAGGCGCGCGGCGACCAGGCGGCGCAGGAAATCGTGCGCAAGCACAACGCCATCGTGCGCACCGCGCTGACCCAGTTCGCCGGGCGCGAGGTCAAGCATACGGGCGATGGCATCATGGCCTCCTTCGCCTCGGCGGCCAACGCCGTGGAGGCCATGGTGCAGATCCAGCGCCAGGTCACCGCCCACAATGAAAAGCAGCCCAACCTGCCCTTGCATCTGCGCATCGGGCTGAACGCCGGCGAGCCCATCCAGGAAGAGGACGACCTGTTCGGCTCCACCGTCCAGCTCTCGGCCCGCGTCTGCGCCGCCACGGATTCCGACCAGATCCTCTGCACCCAGTCGGTCAAGGAGCTGGCCGGGCCGGTCGGCACCTTCATCGACGGCGGCACCCACTCCCTGAAGGGCTTCAAGGAGAAGTTCCAGCTGTGGGAAGTGGTCTGGCGCTAAGACGGCCCTACCGGCCGGGAATTTCCGTGAACGCGAAGAACTCCACCGGCTCGACGCGCCCCTTCACCGTCACCTGATGGCGGGGCATGCCGGCGACGTCCAGGCCGCCGGCCAGGGCGGCGGCGGCCGACAGCACCAGCAGGCAATCCTGATCCTTGGTCAGCCCCTCCAGGCGGGCGGTGGTGTTGACCGTATCGCCGATGGCGCTGAGAATCTGGGCGCCGGGCGGCCCCATGGTGCCCACGATGGCCTCGCCGTAATGGATGCCGATGCCCATGCGCAGCGGAGCCGAAAGCTCCATGGCCAGTTCGGCGTTCAGGGCTTCGAGCCCGGCCACCATCTGGCGCGCCCCCGCCAGGGCTCCCCGCACCGCCCTGCCGGCGTCTCCCGCCTTCAGCCCGTAAAGCGCCATCAGCCCGTCGCCGGTGAAGTTGGAATAATGCCCCCCGGTCGCCGCCAGGGCGCGGGTCATCTGCTGGAAGAACCGATGCAGGATGAACAGCATGTCATAGGGCATCTTGGCCTCGCCCAGGGTGGTCGAGCCACGCAGGTCGACGAACATCACCACCACGTGGCGTTCGCGCCCGTCCATGCCGCCGTGCAGCCGCCCGTCGGCGGCGGCGGCGTCGGACGGCAGCAGCGGCAGAACCGCGAGATCGTGGTCGGGACGCAGCTGGCAGGCCAGCCGGACCTCGGGCGGGGCCTCGATGCGGGTGAGCGCCGCCACCTCCAGCGGGCCGGGCGGCGGCAACCGGTCGGCCCCGGCGCGGATGCGGACCCGGCAGGTGGTGCAGCGCGCCTTGCCGCCGCAGGCCGAGGCATGGGGAATTCCATGATCCTGCAGGGTCTCCAGCACCGACGCGCCAGGCATCATGCGCATCACCCGGCCGCTGGAATGGGTGAGCTGGGGGCGCTTGCCGCCGCCCAGCAGCCTCATGGCGCGACCGGCGAAGGGAAGCGCGATCAGCAGGACGTGAAGGCCCGCCCCGATCATCATCAGGCGCAGCGTGTCGGCCGCCGTAGAGGGCCCCATATGGGCCCCGGCCAGCACCCGGGCCGTCCACTGCGGATCGGCGGCGGCGCGGGTGACGAAGCTGCCGCCGGCGACCCAGCCGGCCAGGGCCAGGGTGGGAAACACCGCCGCCAGGGCCAGCAGCCCGGGCCGGGCCCGCTGGTACCAGGGGCGCCCGGCGAAACGCAGGTGCAGGCCGCTACAGGCGTGCCCCCAGACCACCAGGACGAGAATCCCCTGGACCACTCCCTTCCAGGGGCTCAGGACCCACTGGCTGAGCAGGACGGAAGGGTAGCCGGGCTCGAGGCCCAGGAACACCTCGCCCAAGGCGGTGCCGCTCAGATGGACGATCATCAGGAAGGGGATCGACAGCCCCAGCCCCAATTGCCAGGCCTCGGTCTCGCCCATGCGCAGGGTGCGGCGCTCAAACACCGCCCAAAGGGCGTTGGCGTAATGGCTCAATCCCGCGGTCAGCAGCAGCCCGGTGCCGATGGCGCCCTCCCACGGCTCCATCAGGATGTCGTGGCCCGCCAGGGCGACATCCAGCGACAGCAGGGCAAGCATGTGATTGGCGAGATGGCAGACGACGAAGGCCAGGATGACCGACGCGCCGACGAGGCGAAGGTCGGCGCGAAACCGCAACAGCATCATCTTGCCCCATCCCCCGATCGCACCGGCCTAATGCAGCACCCGCTGCACCAGCATCTCCTCCAGCCGCGCCACCCGGACGTACAGGCGGTAGGAACGGTCCATCAGGCTGCGCAGATGATTGGGCAGAGTTTCGTCGCAGTTGAAGCTTTCGTCCAGGCAGACATCCGCCCCCGACAGACGACATTCGTCGCGCAAGGTCTCCTCGACGCCCATCTCGCCCTCATGCACCGCCCGCTGCAGCATCAGCCACGCCATCACCTGGGTCAGGCGCGAGGTGACCCGCATGGCCTCGCAGCTCATGCGCAGGCCGACCATGCCGCCGACCCGCTCGCGCTCGCGCCGCTCGGCATAGGCCAGATAGTTCCGGGCCTCGACCATCAAGGTCATGGTCTCGTCGTAGGTTCTGCGAAAAAAAGCGGGCTGAGGCATGCGCTTTTCTCCAAACCATCGTCCGCAGGCCGCCGTGGCGACGACGGCCCGCGCGTTTGGCCCATACCTAATATGGTGACACTTCGGCCGAGCAACTTCAACCGTTGCCGTGCCGAAATTACTTTCCGTTACAGAGGATTCCCCGTGATTTCGTGGGGGCATTGCCGTGGCGGCAGGAAAATTTATAGTAAAAATTTACGTAAAATTTTATCTGTGAATACCATCATGGACATATGCCAAATAGAAATATAGGATAAACTCAATTGTTCACCTTAAACACGGCTGGGTCATCATGAGATACGTTATCCACGAATCATTTGACAAGAGTGAAATCAACCGCTGCTTCGAAGCGGACATCTGCCCGACCATCGGCAAGGCGCTGAGGACCCGCAGCGGCAAGTGGTACCGGATCAAGGACGTCGCCTGGTATCGCGACCCCTTCGACCACCACCCCAACATCCGTGTCCTGCTGAAGCGCATCCAGTAGAAGACCAGAGTGCAAGAGGGCGGAATCCCCGGCCAGCCGCGGGGATTCCGCCCTTGTCGCTTCTAAGCCCCCCGTCACAGACCCGGCGGCCGCACCTTCGACCCGGCATTGGCGAAGAACAGCGGGGCGCCGTATTCGGCACGCCCGTATTCGGCGATCAACCCTTGCGCCTCGTCGCCCACCAGCCAGTCGGCGAAGCGCTGAGCCCCGGCGGCGTTGGCCTTGGGGAAGCGTTCGGGATTGGTGCGGATCACGGCGATGAAGTTGAACAGGTCCGGGTGGTTCTCCACCAGCAGCGCCAGCGACAACTTGGCCTTCAGCACCAGCCAGGTGGCCCGATCCATCAGCACGTAGGCGCCGCGCTCGTCGGCATGGCGAAGGGTGGGGCCATTGCCGCTCGCGCCCTTCTCGAACACCTCGTACCAGGCGCCCTGGGGCTGCAGCCCGGCCCTCTCCCACAGGACCTTTTCCGCCACATGGGTGCCGGAATTGTCGCCCCGGGTCACGAAGCGGACCTGGGCCTCGGCAATGCGGCGCAACGCCGCCTTGGGATCGCTCATCCCCTTGATGCCGGCCGGGTCGGAGGCCGGCCCCAGCAAGACGAAGTCGTTGTACATGACGTCGCGGCGGTCCAGCCCGAAGCCGTCGGCCATGAACTTCTTTTCCAGCGACAGGGCGTGAACCATCACCAGATCGAACTCGCCCCGCTTGGACATCTCCAGGGTGGCGCCGGTGCCGGCGCCGACGAAGCGCACCACCACGCCGGTGCGGGCGTGGAAGGCCTTGGCCAAGGCGGGCACGATGCCGGCGTCGATGGGACCGATGGTGCTGGCCAGCAGCACCACCTCGGCGGGCTCCGCCGCCTGGGCGAGGGAAGCCGCGCCGACGGCCCCCATCGCCGCCCCCAGGAACATTCGTCTGTTCATGCTCCCCTCCCCTCTACTTGGCATCGCCGAAGAACAGCTGCTCGCCGTCGATCTTGAACGAGGCGATGGCGGCCTGGCCCTTGGGGCCGGTCAGCCACTGATGCCAGGTCTTGGCGTCGGCGGCCTTCACGCCCCTGTGCTTCTCCGGATTGACCAGAATCGAGCCGTAGGGATTGAACAGGGCGCGGTCGCCCTCCACCAGGATGGTCAGCGACTGACGGTTCTTGAAGCCGGCCCAGGTGCCCCGGTCGGCCAGGGCATAGGCGTTCATTCCGGCCGCCGTGTTGAGCGTCGGCCCCATGCCGGCCCCCAGCTCGCGGTACCAGGTGCCGCCGGCCTTGACGTCCACCCCGACCTTCTTCCACAGCCGCAACTCGCTGCGATGGGTGCCGGAATCGTCGCCGCGCGACGCGAAGGGCGCCTTGGCGGCGGCGATCTTGCCGAAGGCGGCGGCGGCGTCCTTGCCGCCCTTGATGCCGGCGGGATCGGCGGCCGGGCCCACCACCACGAAGTCGTTGTACATGACGTCGCGGCGGTCGATGCCATAGCCTTCGGCCACGAACTTGTCCTCGCCGGCCCGGTCATGGACCAGCAGGGCGTCGGCATCGCCGCGCTCGCCCAGCTTCAGCGCCTGTCCGGTGCCGACCGCCACCACCCGGACCTCGATGCCGGTCTCGGCCTTGAACATCGGCAGCAGATGGCCGAACAGCCCCGACTGCTCGGTCGAGGTGGTGGACGCCAGGGTGATGAAGCGCTCCTCGGCCACGGCGGAAGACGCGGCGAGCGAAAGCGCCGCAAGGGCGGCAAGCAGCAGACGTTTCATGGATTGGCTCCTTACGTTAGCAGACCAGTTCGCCGGCCAGGAAGGCCCGCGCCTGGGGCGATCTCGGCCCCTTGAAGAATTCCCCCGCCGGTGCGTGTTCCAGCAGACGGCCACGGGACAGGAACACCACCTCGTCGGCCAGGCGGCGGGCCTGGCCGAGATCGTGGGTGGTCATCACCACCTTGGTCCCGGCGGCGTGGAACTCCTGCACCGCCATCTCCACCTGCAGGGCGGCGGCCGGGTCCAGCGACGAGGTGGGCTCGTCCAGGAACAGCACCTCCGCCCCCGCCGCCCAGGCCCGGGCCAGGGCCAGGCGCTGTTGCTCGCCCCCCGACAGAACGCGGGCGGGACGCGGAGCCAGATGGGCAAGGTCGAAGCGCTCCAGCGCCGCCATGGCCTGGGCATGGCGGCGGCTCCACGGCACGCCGCGCAGGGCCAGGACATAGCGGATATTGGCGATGGCCGAACGACGCAGCAGCACCGGGCGCTGGAACACCATGGCCTGGCGGCGGCGAAGCGCGTCGCCGTCGGCGGCGGCGCTCCAGCGGATCGTGCCGGCGCTGGGCTCCAGCAGGCCGTGGCACAGGCGCAACAGCAGGCTCTTGCCCGCCCCGTTCGGCCCCAGGATCACCGTGCGCAACCCCGCCTCCAGCCGCAGGGTGACGTCGCCCAGCAGCATCCGTCCGTCGGCGGTGAAACCGACCCGATCCAGTTCCAGCGGCAGTATGGTGTCGGGCGCCCTCATCCCATCCTCCGCCGCGCCCATTGGCCCAGCACGAACACCGCCGCGTTGACGGCGGTCACCAGGGCGATGAGGATCAGCCCCAGCCCGAGCGCCAGCGGCAGGTCGCCCTTGCTGGTCTCCAGCGCGATGGTGGTGGTCATGGTGCGCGTCACCCCCTTGATGTTGCCGCCGACGATCATCACCGCGCCCACTTCCGCCGCGGCGCGGCCGAATCCGGCCAGCACGGCGGTGGCCAGGCTGAACCGCCCGTCCCACAGCAAGGTCGCCATCCGTCCCGGACCCGACACGCCCAGCGAGCGCAGCTGCTCGCCGTATTCATCCCACAAATCGGCCACCACCTGCCGGGCCAGGGCGGCGACGATGGGCAGGACCAGAAGAGTCTGGGCCACCACCATGGCGGCGGGCGTGAACAGCAATCCGGCATCGCCCAGCGGCCCGGCCCGCGACAGCAGCAGGTAGACCGCGAGGCCCACCACCACCGGCGGCAATCCCATGAAGGCGTTGAGCATCACCACCAGCGCGCCGCGCCCGGGAAACGCCCCCAGCGCCAGCAAGGCCCCCAGCGGCAGGCCGATCAGGGCGGCCAACAGCACCGCCAGCCCGGACACCAGCACCGACAGCCGCACGATGCCCAGCACCTGCGGATCGAAGGAGACGACAAGATCGACGGCCAGCGACAGGGCCTGGGACAGATCGGACATTTCGCGCCTTTCCTGTCCCATTGTGCATTCTTTCCGCAATCCTGTTAAGAAACGAATGTCCTTGCAGGAAATATGGAAAATTCGGCGCGACGCTTGCTTTTCCCCCGGGATTTCCGCTAAGTCACGGCGAATTCCTCAAGACAAGCGCGGATCCCCATGACCAAGACGAATCCCAAGGTTGGCATCGTCAGCCTCGGCTGCTCCAAGGCCCTGGTGGATTCCGAGCGCATCCTGACCAAGCTTCGGGCCGAGGGCTACGACATCACCGGCGAGTACGACGGGGCCGACGTGGTGATCGTCAACACCTGCGGCTTCCTGGACTCGGCGCGGGCCGAATCGCTGGAAGCCATCGGCGAGGCCATCGCCGAGAACGGCAAGGTGATCGTCACCGGCTGCATGGGCGGCGACGAGAAGGCCATCCGAAGCGCCCACCCCTCGGTGCTGGCGGTCAGCGGCCCGCACCAGTACCAGGCGGTGGTCGAGGCGGTGCACGCCACCGTGCCGCCGCTGCACGACCCCAAGCTGTCGCTGGTGCCCCCCGAGGGCCTGCACCTGACGCCACACCACTATGCCTATCTGAAGATTTCCGAGGGCTGCAACAACAGCTGCTCGTTCTGCATCATCCCCGACATCCGCGGCCCGCTGGTCAGCCGCTCCGCCGCCGACGTGCTAGGCGAGGCCGAACGCCTGGCCGAATCGGGGGTGCGCGAATTGCTGGTCATCAGCCAGGATACCAGCGCCTACGGCCTGGACCTCAAGCATGCGGAAAGCAGCTGGCGCGGCCGACCGTTACGCGCCCACCTCACCGATCTGGCCGGCGCCCTGGGCGAGCTGGGGATCTGGATCCGCATGCACTACGTCTATCCCTATCCCCATGTGGACGAGATCATTCCGCTGATGGCCGAAGGCAAGATCCTTCCCTACCTGGACATCCCGTTCCAGCACGCCAGCCCCAACGTGCTGAAGTCCATGCGCCGCCCGGCCAACCAGGAAAAGGTGCTGGGCCGTATCCGCTCGTGGCGCGAGACCTGCCCCGACCTGACCCTTCGCTCGACCTTCATCGTCGGCTTCCCCGGCGAGACCGACGACGATTTCGAAGCGCTGCTGGAATGGCTGGAGGACGCCCAGCTGGACCGGGTCGGCTGCTTCAAGTACGAGGACGTCAAGGGCGCGCCGTCCAACGCCTTCGCCGATCAGGTGGACGAGGACGTCAAGGAGGAACGCCACCAGCGCTTCATGGAGGCCGCCCGCCAGATCGCCGACGAGCGCGGCGCCGCCAAAGAAGGCACCCGCATCGAGGTCATCGTCGACGAGGTGGACGAGGAAGGCGCCATCGGCCGCTCCAAGGCCGACAGCCCCGAAGTGGACGGCGCGGTGTTCATGAACGGCGAGACCGATCTGGTGCCGGGCGATCTGGTGATCGTCGAGGTGGAAGCGGCCGAGGATTACGACGTCTGGGGCGAGGTGGTGGAACGCCTGCCCCCGCCCCGTCCGCGCCGCCCCTAAATTATACCTTATTCAGTTTCACGATTTTATCGCCCCATGCGACAATTGACGGTCGTCGTATGGGGATCGCCGATTTTGACACATGCCGCCCATGGCACCTTTGCCAACTCGCCGCGCGCCTTGGCCATCCTTGGTCCGGACGGCAATCTGACCCATGTGGGCGAAACACTGTCGCGGGCCCTGGGCGTTCCGGAAAGCCGCATGGTCGGGACACGCCCCGACTGGGTGGATGGCCCCGATTCCTCCCACACCCCCCTGCCCGGCGGCCAGGTTCTGGTCGAGCTCGCCCCCGAAGCGGAGACCCGGCTGCGCGACAGCCTGCGCGTCAACGTGGAAATGCGGGCGATCATCGAGAACACCTTCGAATTCATCGGCCTGCTGTCCCCCGACGGCCGGCTGCTGGACGCCAACCGCACGGCGCTGGCCTTCATCGGCCTGGATTCCATCGCGCCGGTGCTGGGCATGCACTTCGCCGAGACGCCCTGGTGGGAGCACTCGCCCGATGAGCGGGCCCTGCTGCGCGACGGCATCGGCCGGGCGGCGGAAGGCGAATTCGTGCGCTTCGAGACCACCCATGTGGACGCCGGCGGCGGCATCGCCTATGTGGATTTCTCGTTGAAGCCGGTGCCCGATCACGACGGCAACATCCTGTTCATCGTGCCCGAAGGCCGCGACATCACCCAACGCAAATGGGCCGAGGCCGCGCTGATCTCCGCCAAGCAGGAGGCCGAGGCCGCCAACCGGGCCAAGTCCCAGTTCCTGGCCACCGTCAGCCACGAACTGCGCACGCCCCTCAACGCGGTGATCGGCTTTTCCGAAGCCGCCCTGGCCGGCGCGGTCGGCACCATGGATCTCAACCGCTATCTGGAATACATGGATCTCATCCATTCCGCCGGACTGCATCTGCAGGCCCTGATCGAGGATATCCTCGACGTGTCGCGGATCGAGGCGGGACGCACCGAGCTGGACGAGGACGAGGCCGACCTGGCCGACCTGATCCGCGGCACCTCCCGCCTGCTGGAGCACAAGGCCGCCGTCACCGGCGTCAATCTGGTGGTGGACATTCCCCCTGCTCTGCCGCCCATGCGCCTCGACCCCAGGCGCATCCGCCAGATCCTGCTCAACCTGACCGGTAACGCCCTCAAGTTCACCCCCGGCCCCGGCACGGTGACCATTGCCGCCCACCAGCGCCCCGAAGGCATCGAAATGACGGTGAGCGACACCGGCATCGGCATCGCCCCCGAGCATCACGCCAAGGTCTGGCAGGCCTTCTACCAGGCGGATTCCTCCCTGTCGCGACGCCACCAGGGATCGGGCCTGGGGCTGGCCATCGTACGCCACTTCGTCGAAGCCCATGGCGGCAGCGTCGCCCTGAACAGCGCGCCGGGCAAGGGAACCAGCATCACGGTGATGCTGCCCCCTTCGCGCATTCTCGCCTAACCAAAGTCAAATACCAAACTCGCACGCTCGGATATTCTTCCTCAACGACACCCGCTCAGAGGAGGCACGCATGCGTAATTCCGACAATTCTGCTAAGGTTTTCCCCGCCAAGCTGTGGCAAGGCGCGGCGCAGGCCGCCTATCTGCTGGCGGTAGGCGCAAGTTTCACCCTGGCCCTGGCCGCCGGCATCACCCTGCTGGAAGGGTGACTCAAGGGACGAAATACATCCAGCGGCCGAAGGCGTAGCCCAGGCAGAAGCCCAGCAGGATCGCCATGATCCCGACGCCGATCTTCCAGCGCAGATTGGAAACCTCGGGCAGAAGATCGACGCTCTCGTCCAGTTGCTGGTCCCAGTTGGGACCAGGCTGCGGCCCGGGTTCGAGCGGCGGCGATGGACGCACGGGGGGCAACTCCTCGTCCTCCTCCCCGTCCGACCGCATCCCGGCCGCCGGTCGCGCGGCGGCAGGCGGGCGCGGCTCCAGCATGTGGGCGTCGACGAAATCGGCCAAATGGACATAGGCCCTGGCCGCCGGGCTTTCGGGCTCCAGGATGACCAGCGGCAGGTCGCGGGCCGCCGCTTCCACCACCTTCATGTCGCGCGGCACCCTGACGGGAAGCACCCGGCCGCCGAACGAGGCGACCACCGCATCGGTGATGCGGTGCATGACGTCGCTGTCCTCGGTCATGGTGAACAGGATGCCCATGGTGTCCAGTTCACGGTTGAAATGGGTGCGCACCCGCTGGATGTTCCACCACGCCTTGTGCAGGCCGTCGAGCGCCAGCGGCGCCGGCACCACCGGCAGGATCACCGCGTCGGCAGCCACCGCCGCGTTGACCGACAGGATGCCGAAGGCGGGCGGGCAATCGACCACCACCACGTCCACGTCGGAAGGCGTGGTTTCCAGGGCGCGCTCCAGCACGTATTGCGGTTCGGGCTTGACGGCGATCTCCACGTCGGCCCACGACAGGTCGTCGGAACCGGCGACGAGGCGCAGGTTGGGATAAGGGGTGGGGCGAGAGGCGTGGGCCACGTCCACCTCGCCGCGCAGCAGCTGGTAGGCGCCGGTGGCCGCCGGCGAGGTCAGCCCGACGCTGGTCGAGGCGTTGGATTGGGCGTCCAGGTCGATCAGGATGACCTTGCGCCCCAGTTCGGCCAGGCAGACCGCCAGATTGACGCTGGTGGTGGTCTTGCCGATGCCGCCCTTCTGGTTGAACACCACCACGATTTTGGGCCTGGCGCTCACCGCTCGATCCTTTCGCAAAATCCGCAAGGGACAATACCCGCGCTTGCGGGCCGACCGCAACCATCGGCCTGTAATAGGCAGTTGTCGATCCAAAGGAATGCCCCTATACTCCGCCCCCGTGAGCCAGCCATACTTCGACATAATTCGCTTGATCGAGCGCCTGCACAGACATTTCCTGGATGTCTTGCGCACGGAGTTGCGTCGTCTGGGCATCGAAGACATCAACGCCGTCCAGGCCTTGCTGCTCTACAATATCGGCGAGAACGAAGTCGTGATCCGTGATCTCAAGGATCGCGGTTACTATCAGGGTTCCAATGTTTCCTACAACATCAAGGCGCTGACCGAGTGCGGTTACTTGATGCAGGAACGCTCCACCCACGACCGCCGCTCGGTTCGTCTGAAGCTGACCGACAAGGGTCTCAGCCTGTGCAATTCCATCCGCAAGCTGCAGGACGACCTGTCCGGCGTGCTGGGCGGCGACGACAAGACGGCGGCCCAGCTGGACACCACGCTGGAGACCATGCAGCGTCTGGAGCGCACCTGGACCGATTTCGTCCATTACGGGCGCATCCGCGGCCTTTAATCCCGGCCCTCTTCGTGCTATTTCCCCCTCCTTGCTTGCTCGAGGAGGCTAGGCTGCCATGATCCCCCGCTATTCCCGCGCCGAAATGACCAAGATCTGGGAGCCGGAAAACCGCTTCCGCATCTGGTTCGAGATCGAGGCCCACGCCTGCGATGCCCTGGCCGAGATCGGGGTGATCCCCAAGGCCTCCGCCAAGACCATCTGGGAAAAGGGCGATATTCCCTACACCCCTGCCCGCTCGGCCCGTATCGACGAGATCGAGGCCGAGACCAAGCATGACGTCATCGCCTTCCTGACCGAGCTGGCCGAGCATATCGGCCCCGAATCCCGCTTCGTCCACCAGGGCATGACCTCGTCGGACGTGCTGGACACCTGCCTCAACGTGCAGCTAACCCAGGCCGCCGATATTCTGCTGGCCGATCTCGACCGGGTGCTGGCGGCGCTGGAGAAGCGGGCCTTCGAGCTGAAGGACGTGGTGTGCATGGGCCGCTCCCACGGCATCCATGCCGAGCCGGTGACCATGGGCCTGAAATTCGCCACCTTCCACGCCGAGTTCCAGAGGAACCGCCGCCGCCTCAAGTCGGCGCGCGAAGACATCGCCACCTGCGCCATCTCGGGCGCGGTGGGCACCTTCGCCAACATCGACCCCCGGGTCGAGGAGCATGTGGCGGCCAAGCTGGGCCTGAAGCCCGAGCCGGTCTCCACCCAGGTGATCCCGCGTGACCGCCACGCCCAGTTCTTCGCCACGCTGGGCGTCATCGCCAGTTCGGTGGAGCATCTGGCCATCGAGATCCGCCACCTGCAGCGCACCGAGGTGCGCGAGGCCGAGGAGTATTTCTCCCCCGGCCAGAAGGGCAGCTCGGCCATGCCGCACAAGCGCAACCCCGTGCTGACCGAGAACCTGACGGGTCTGGCCCGCATCGTGCGCGGCATGGTGATCCCGGCCATGGAGAACGTGGCGCTGTGGCACGAACGCGACATCTCCCACTCCTCGGTGGAGCGCATGATCGGCCCCGACGCCACAATCACCCTGGATTTCGCCCTGAACCGGCTGGCCGGCGTGGTGGAAAAGCTGGTGATCTATCCCGACGCCGTCGCCAAGAACCTCAACCAGCTGGGCGGTCTGGTGTTCTCGCAGCGCGTCCTGCTGGCGCTGACCCAGGCGGGCATGAGCCGCGAGGATTCCTACAAGGCGGTGCAAAGGAACGCCATGAAGGTCTGGCTCGAATCCGCCAACTTCCTCGACCTGCTCAAGGCAGATGCGGAAGTGGCCGCCAAGATCCCGGCGCGTACCCTGGAAGAGCTGTTCGATCTCGGCTACCACACCAAGCATGTGGACACCATTTTCAAGCGCGTCTTCGGCCGCGCCTGACCCATGCCCGGCCATGCCGCCC
Source organism: Magnetospirillum sp. XM-1 (assembly GCF_001511835.1). Taxonomy (NCBI): domain Bacteria; kingdom Pseudomonadati; phylum Pseudomonadota; class Alphaproteobacteria; order Rhodospirillales; family Rhodospirillaceae; genus Magnetospirillum; species Magnetospirillum sp. XM-1. Next base: position 2,197,593 of record NZ_LN997848.1, on the reverse strand, counting down.
CCGACCGGGGCGCGGCATGGCCGCAATGCATTGCACGCTTGAGTTTTTCGCCTCCGTCACCCCCATGGACAGAGGACGACCTCTGGGCTAATAATCCAGATGGTATTCAAGGGATTCAAACGGCATCCGCCGCCACCGCTCCACCTCGCCCGCTCCCATTCCGACGCTCCCGCGTGGGCGAAGGGTTGCGCCGTGAGGACGGAACCGGGGCCCGGACGGAAGGCCGCCCCTGCAACTCGATACGGGTATCTCGCGCATCATGCGTCTTTCCGGCTTCGTGGTTCTGCTCCTGATCGTGCTGGGCAATCTCGGCTTCTGGGCGATGATGAATCGCCCCCAAAGCGGCCTGCCCTGGTCCGGCACCCTCAATTCCGTCTCGTTCAGCCCGGGACGCGCCGACGATGATCCCACCATCGTGCGCAAGCTGCCCTACATGGACGAGTGGCTGCTGCCCACGCGGGCCGAGATGGACGAGGACCTGGCCATGCTGGCCGGCAAGGTCCATCAGGTGCGCACCTACTCCACCCTGGAAGGCCTGGACCAGGTGCCCGAGCTGGCCGCCAAGTACGGCCTGAAGGCCCTGCCCGGCGCCTGGCTGGACGAGCGCCTGGGCCGCAACGAGGTGGAACTGGCCAACATCGTCCGCATCGCGCGCGACAATCCCAACGTCGACCGGGTGATCATCGGCAACGAAAACCTGACGCTGCACCGCCTGACCCCGGATCAGATGATCCGCTACCTGCGCCGCGCCCGCGCCCTGCTGCCCGACCGGGTGAAGATCAGCACCGCCGAGGCCTGGGCCATCTGGCTGGACTATCCCGAGCTGGCCCGCGAGGTGGACTTCATCACCATCCACACCCTGCCCTTCTGGGAGCCCGGCGGCGTCCGCATCGAAAACGCGCTGGACTTCACCAAGCGCATGGTCCGGGACGTGAAGGCCCAGTATCCCGACAAGCCCATCTTCATCGGCGAAGTCGGCTGGCCGTCGGCGGGACGCAATTACGGCGTTTCCGAGCCGTCGCTGATCAACCAGGCCATGTTCCTCCGGAACTTCGTCAACTGGGCGCACGAGGAGAAGCTCGACTACAACATCGTCGAGGCCTTCGACCAGCCCTGGAAGGTGAACCTGGACAACACCGCGTCGGAAAAGCACTGGGGCATCTACACCGTCGACAGGAAGCCCAAGTTCAGCTGGATCAATCCGGTGCTGGAGTTCGAGGAATGGCCGGTCCAGGCCATCACCGCGACCCTGATCGCGCTTTTGCCGGTGGTGTGGTTCCTGGGTAAGTGGAAAAGCCTGCGCCTGCCGGGCAAGATCTTCTTCGCGCTGCTGGTGCAGTTCGCCTCCACCCTTTTGATCTGGACCATGTCCACCCCGGTCATCCGCGACGTGTCGCCCGGCACCGGGCTGATGCTGGGACTGATGCTGCCGGCCCAGCTATTGCTGCTGATCGTGGTGCTGATCGCCGGCATCGAGGTGACCGAACTCACCTGGGCCAGCAAGTTCAAGCGCCGCTTCACGGCGCTGCCGCCCGACCACATCAAGCGCTTCCCCAAGGTCTCCATCCACCTGCCGTGCTACAACGAGCCGCCGGCCATGGTGAAGCTGACCATCGACAGCCTGATGGCGCTCGACTACCCCAACTTCGAAATCATCGTGTTGGACAACAACACCAAGAAGGAGGAGGTCTGGCGCCCCGTCGAGGAGTACTGCAAGTCCCTGGGCGAGAAGGTGAAGTTTTACCATCTGGCCCCCTGGCCCGGCGCCAAGGCCGGCGCGCTGAACTTCGGCCTCACCGTCACCGACCCCGAGGCCGAGATCATCGGCGTGGTGGATTCCGACTACATCGTCGACAAGAACTGGCTGCGCGGTCTGGTCCCTTATTTCGAGGACCCCAAGGTCGGCCACGTCCAGGCGCCCCAGGATCACCGCGAATGGGAACACGACCTGTTCAAGGAGATGATCAACTGGGAATATGCCGGCTTCTTCGACATCGGCATGGTGTTCAGAAACGAGGCCGACGCCATCATCCAGCACGGCACCATGACCCTGGTGCGCAAGAAGACGCTGGAGGATGCCGGGCGCTGGGGCGAGTGGTGCATCGTCGAGGACGCCGAGCTGGGCCTTCGCATGATGAAGGCCGGCTACCAGTCGGTCTACGTCCAGGACCGCCTGGGCCACGGCCTGGTGCCGGATTCCTTCATGGCCTACAAGAAGCAGCGCTTCCGCTGGGCCTATGGCGCGGTGCAGATCCTGAAAGCCCACTGGCGCTCGCTGATCCCCTTCAAGAAGACGGGGCTGACCACCGGCCAGAAGTACCATTTCGTGGCGGGCTGGCTGCCGTGGTTCGCCGACGCCTTCTACCTGCTGTTCGCCGCCGCCTCGCTGGCCTGGTCGCTGGGCATGATCGTGGCGCCGCGCTATTTCTCGACGCCACTGCCCTTCTTCACCCTGCCCACGGTGGGCGTGTTCGTGGCGAAGATCTTCCACCATTTCTTCCTCTACAGCACCCGGGTGAATTGCGGTTTCAAGCGCCGCGGCCTGGCCGCCATCGCCGGCATGGGACTGACCTATTCCATCGCCTGGGCCATGTGGCAGGGCATCTTCACCAAGTCGACGCCCTTCATGCGCACGCCCAAGATGGCCAACAAGGCGGCCTTCACCCAGGGCTTCCTGATGGCGTCGTCCGAGGCGATCCTGGCCCTGCTGCACTACGTCGCCGCCGTCGCCGTGCTGATCCCCAGGAACAACTTCACCGATCCGGACGTGCGCATCTGGTCGCTTACCCTGGTGGTGCAGGCCATGCCGTTCCTGGCCGCCCTGGTGGCCTCGCTGATCAGCGTCATGCCCTCGGACGGTCCGGAGCAGCCGGCCCACAGCCACAGCGACGCCAAGCCGGAAGCGGCGCAATAATACGACCGCATCCACTATGGACGACAAAGGGCCTGTGCTCCGGCACAGGCCCTTTTTCTCACCGCCATGCTACATTTCGCTATGCGCCCTGACAATTTGCGGGGTGGTTTTGCGATGCAGCAACGTGCTACTCCTAAGCATTATTACGAACAATACCTAAGGTGTAGGAATCATGCTTGTTTCGCTCCGCCGCCGCATCGCTACCATGGGCATCGTCCCGCGCATCATGACCCTGGCCGTGTCCGGTGTCCTGCTGCTGGGCGTAAGCGTCACCCTGCTGAGCCGGACATTGCTGCACGCCAGCGCCGCCGACGCGGCGCGTGAGCGGGTCGACACCAACATGAAGGTGGCCTGGGACGCGCTGAAGGCCAAGGGCGCCACCTTCTCCATCGCCGACGGCAAGATGCTGGCGGGCGATCACGTCCTCAACGGCAATTTCGAGGTCGTCGACAAGGTCAAGGCGCTGGTCGGCGGCACCGCCACGGTGTTCATGGGCGACACCCGCGTCACCACCAACGTGATCAAGCCCGACGGCGGCCGCGCGGTCGGCACCCAGCTGGCCAAGACCGCCGCCTATGATTCGGTGTTCAACAAGAAGACTCCCTTCCGTGGCGAGGTGGAAATCCTGGGCGAGCCCTACATGACCGCCTACGACCCCATCCTCGATGCCGGCGGCAACGTCATCGGCGTGCTCTACGTCGGCATCAAGAAGGCCGAGTTCCTGACCGCCGCCAACCGCACCCTGCTCTCCATGGTGGTCGCCACCATCCTGGTCGGCCTGCTGACCATCCTGGTCAGCTGGACCATCGCCCGCCGCAGTCTGGCTCTGCCGCTCAAGCGCAGCATCTCGACCATGCGCGAGCTGGCCGACGGCAATCTGGCTGTGGAAATCCCCACCAACGGCCGCCAGGATGAAATCGGCGAGATGATCCGGGCGCTGGAAATCTTCAAGGAGAACGGCCTGGCCCGCCAGCGCCTGGAGGCCGCCCAGGCCGCCGAACAGACCGCCCGCAACCGCCGCCAGGAGGCCATCGAGCGCCTGACCGCCGATTTCAACACCAGCGTCTTCGCCGTGCTGCAGAGCGTCACCGCCACTGCCCATCAGCTGCGCGATTCCGCCCAGTCCATGACCACGGTGGCCGAGGACACCTCGCGCCAGTCCACCGTGGTGGCCGCCGCCGCCGAGCAGGCCTCGGTCAATGTGGAAACCGTGGCCGCCGCCGCCGAGGAACTGGCGGCCTCCGAGCAGGAGATCGCCCGCCAGGTCGCCTCGTCGACCGAAATCTCGCGCCGCGCCGCCGAGGAGGCCGAGCGGGTCAACGGCATCGTGCTGTCGCTGTCCGAGGCCACCAGCCGCATCGGCGAAGTGGTGACCCTGATCAACGACATCGCGTCGCAGACCAACCTGCTGGCGCTCAACGCCACCATCGAGGCGGCGCGGGCCGGTGATGCCGGCAAGGGCTTCGCCGTCGTCGCCAACGAGGTCAAGAACCTGGCCAACCAGACCGCCAAGGCCACCGACGACATCGTCGCCCAGATCAATTCGGTACAGGCGGTGACCAAGGACGCGGTTTCCGCCATCGGCGGCATCGGCCACACCATCTCCAGCATCACCGAAAGCGCCTCGGCCATCGCCGCGGCGGTGGAGGAGCAGACCGCCGCCACCGGCGAGATCGCCCGCAACGTCCAGCAGGCCTCCAGCGGCACCCGCGAGGTCACCTCCTCCATCACCCTGGTCAACGAGGGCGCCGCCACCACCGGCGGGGCCGCCCACCAGTTGCTGGGCAGCGCCGACGAGCTGTCGCGCCAGTCGGACCAGCTGGCCACCGAGGTGCGCGACTTCCTCACCGCCATCAAGACCGCCGGCGACCGCCGCCACAGCCAGCGCCGCGCCTGCCGGACCCCCATCCAGGTGCAGGTCGGCGGCGCGCCGCGCGCCACCGTCACCATGGTGGACGTCTCCCATGACGGCTGCCGCATCGAAACCATGCTGCCCCAGCCCATCGGGACCCAGGTGGAGATCACCATCGACGGCGTCGCGGTGAAGGCCCGCATCGTCGGGGCGGAAAACGACGTCACCCGCTTCCAGTTCGCCCTGGACACCGCCACCCAGGACCGTCTGGACGGAACCCTGACCCGGATCGCCGCCTGATCCGGCACAGGACGGCATTGCCGACCGGCCCGTCGCCCGCAAGGGTGGCGGGCCGGTTGCGTTTCCGGATCAGCAATATACCCGCAAGACGCGAATATGCATATTTATGTGTTTTTGCCTTGAACCGCTTGTAAAAAGCGCGCTAGGCCGCATCACGCCTTTCTTTTATACCCACAGGAAGCCCCCCGTGCTAGAGTATCTTGGGTTGAAAATTCTGGGAGCATCAGGGGAAGGATCAAAGGGCCGCAAGCCACCGTTCACGGCCCCCCCCTGACTGGTCCCACCGCGCGCCCGTGCCTGGGCGCCCTTTGCGGAAGGGGAGACGTCGGATGGAGAAGTCGCTACTCATTCAACCGGCCAAATGCACCGGCTGCCGCCAGTGCGAGATGGCGTGCTCGTTCGAGAAGGAGCGAAGCTTCAATCCGTCCAAGTCGCGCATCCGCGTCTTCGACATCCATTCCGAGGCCCGCTTCGTCCCCTATACCTGCACCCAATGCGCCCAGGCCTGGTGCCTGCAGGCCTGTCCGGTGGACGCCATCAGGATCGATGCCTCCACCAAGGCCAAGGTGGTCAACGACAACACCTGCGTGGGCTGCAAGGTCTGCACCATCGCGTGCCCCTTCGGAACCATCAACTATGTGGCCGATAGCGGCAAGGTGGCCAAGTGCGACCTGTGCGGCGGCGATCCCGCCTGCGCCAAGGCGTGCCCCACCGGGGCGATCACCTATGTGGATTCCGAGCAGACCGGCTACGACAAAATGCGCGCCTGGGCGGTGAAGACCGACACCCAGTCGCACGCCCACGCCTGACCGGGGAGGAACGAGACATGAGCTGGACCGGCAAGTTTCTCCGCGTCGACCTTTCCAAGGGCACCGTCAAGACCGAGGAGCTGAACCGCGACTGGACGCGGCAGTACCTGGGCCAGCGCGGACTGGCCACCAAGTACTTCACCGAGGAGGTCGACCCCAAGGTCGATCCCCTGTCGCCCGCCAACAAGCTGATCTTCACCACCGGACCGCTGACCGGGACCGCCGCCTCCACCGGCGGACGCTATTCCGTGGTCACCAAGGGGCCGCTGACGGGGTGCATCGCCTGTTCCAATTCCGGCGGTTTCTTCGGCAACGAGCTGAAGAACGCCGGCTGGGACATGATCATCGTCGAAGGCAAGTCGCCCAAGCCCGTCTACCTCTCGGTCGAGAACGAGACCGTTGAAATCCGCGATGCCTCGGATTTCTGGGGCAAGACGGTATGGGAGACCGAGAACGGCCTGAAGGCCCGGCACCAGGACCCCATGCTGCGCGTCGCCTCCATCGGCGCCGCCGGCGAGAAGGGCGTGCTCTACGCCTGCATCGTCAACGACCTGCACCGCGCCGCCGGGCGCTCGGGCGTGGGCGCGGTGATGGGCTCCAAGAACCTGAAGGCCGTGGCGGTGCGCGGCACCAGGGGCGTCACCGTCAAGGACCCCGACCGCTTCATCAAGGCCGCCACCGAGCAGAAGAAGGTGCTGGCCGACAACGCCGTCACCGGCCAGGGCCTGCCCAAATACGGCACCCAGGTGCTGATGAACGTCATCAACGAGATCGGCGCCATGCCGACCCGCAATTCCCGCGAGGTGCAGTTCGAGGGCGCCCACAAGATCTCGGCCGAGGCCATGCACGAGCCGCGGCTCTCCGACGGCAAGACCAATCTGGCCACCAACGGCGCCTGCTTCGGCTGCACCATCGCCTGCGGCCGCATCTCGCGCATGGATCCCGGCCACTTCTCCATCGCGTCCAGGCCCGAATACAAGGAGCCCTCGGGCGGCCTGGAATACGAGGCGGCCTGGGCGCTGGGCTCGGCCTGCGGCGTGGATGACATCGAGGCCTGCACCTTCGCCAATTTCATGTGCAACGAGCACGGCATCGACCCCATCTCCTTCGGCTCGACCCTGGCGGCGGCCATGGAGCTGTATGAGATGGGCGTATTGACCAAGGAACAGACCGGCGGCATCGAGCTGAAATTCGGCTCCGCCGAGGCCCTGGTCAAGACCGCCGAGCTGACCGGCAAGGGCGAGGGCTTCGGCCTGGAACTGGGCCAGGGCTCAAGGCGCCTCACCGCAAAATACGGCCATCCGGACCTGTCCATGACGGTCAAGAGCCAGGAATTCCCCGCCTATGACCCGCGCGGCATCCAGGGCATGGGGCTGACCTACGCCACGTCCAATCGCGGCGCCTGCCACCTGCGCTCCTACACCGTGGCGTCCGAGGTGCTGGGCATTCCCTTCAAGACCGATCCCCTGGCCACCGACGGCAAGGCGGCCCTGGTCAAGGCGTTCCAGGACGCCACGGCGGCCTTCGACGCGTCGGGCATCTGCATCTTCACCACCTTCGCCTGGAGCCTGGAAAACCTGGCGCCCCAGATCGACGCCGCCTGCGAGGGCGAATGGACGCCCGAGGTCCTTCTCGAGGTGGGCGAGCGCATCTGGACGCTGGAGCGCCAGTTCAACCTGGCGGCCGGCATGACGGCCGCCGACGACACCCTGCCCAAGCGCCTGCTGAAGGACGCGGCCAAGACCGGCCCGGCCAAGGGGCTGGCCTCGGGGCTCGACAAGATGCTGCCCGAATACTACCAGCTGCGCGGCTGGACGCCCGACGGCGTGCCCACCGCCGAAACCTTGAAGCGCCTGCATCTGGCCTGAAGCACAAGGGGGCGCCATTAAAAGCGCGCCCCCTTTCCGTCAAGAGGAATGAACCGGTGCGTCACGTCATCGTCGGAGCCGGCCCCGCGGGGGTCACGGCGGCTGAAACCATCCGCGAACTGGACCCTGGGGCCACCATCACCCTGGTGGGCGACGAGCCGGAACCGCCCTATGCCCGCATGGCTATCCCCTATCTGCTGACCGGCAAGGTCGGCGAGGAGGGGACGTACCTGCGCAAGGGCCCCAACCACTACGAACGCTTAGGCATCACCCTGATGCCCGGCCGGCGGATGACCGGCCTGGAGCCAAAGGCCAGGCACATCGTCCTGGAAAACGGCGAGACGCTGGCCTATGACCGCCTGCTGCTGGCGCTCGGCGCCCGGCCGATCAGGCCCGCCATCGACGGTCTGGGCCTGCCCGGCATCCACACCTGCTGGACCCTGGACGACGCAAGGCGCATCGCCGCCCTGGCGGTGCCCGGCTCGCACGTGGTGCTGCTGGGCGCCGGCTTCGTCGGCACCATCGTGCTGGAAGCCCTGGCGCTGCGTCAGGTCAGCCTGACCGTGGTCGAGATGGGCGACCGCATGGTGCCGCGCATGATGGACGAGGTGGCGGGCGGCATGCTGAAACGCTGGTGCGAGGCCAAGGGCGTGCGGGTGCTGACCGGCACCGCCATCCGCCGCATCGCCAAGGCGCAAAGCCCGGCGGCCGAGGCCCGCGACGCCCTGGTGGTGGAACTGTCGGACGGCACCAGCCTGCCCGCCCATCTGGTGGTCGTCTCGGCGGGCGTGCGCTCCAACACCGAGGCGCTGGAGGGCTCGGGCATCGATCTGGACAAGGGCATCCTGGTCAACGACCACATGCGCACCAGCTTGGCCCACGTCTATGCGGCGGGCGACGTGGCCCAGGGCCGCGACTTCATCAGCGGCGAGGCCCATGTCCACGCCATCCAGATCACGGCGGCCGCCCATGGCCGCGTCGCCGCCCACAACATGGCGGGCTTCGACCAGACCTATCACGGCTCGCTCAACATGAACGTGCTGGACACCCTGGGCCTGATCACCTGTTCCTTCGGGGCGTGGCAGGGCAATGGCGGCGATTGCGCCCGTCTGACCGACGAGGCGGGCTACCGCTATCTCCGCCTGGAATTCGACGGGACCAGCGACGTGGTGATCGGCGCCCAGGCGGTGGGCACCACCGACCATGTGGGCGCGCTGCGCGGCCTGATCCAAAGCAAGCGCCGCCTGGGCGCCATGAAGGAGAAACTGCTGGCCGACCCGGCCCGCTTCATGACCGGATTCGTCCAGACCCTGCATCGTTGAACCAGAGGGGGGAACCGCCATGGAACGTCGCTACGTCGTCGTCGGAGGCGGCCCGGCCGGAGTGGTCGCCGCCGAGACACTGCGCCGCCAGGATTCCCAATGCTCCGTCACCCTGGTCTGCGGCGAGCCCGGGCCGCCCTATGCCCGCATGGCCATTCCCTACGCCATGGCCGGCAAGATCGACGAGGCCGGCACCTGGCTGCGCAAGGAGCCGGGCCATTACCGGGCGCTGGGCATCACCCCGCTCCACGACCGGGTGAGCGGTGTCGAGCCCGCCCTGCGCCGGGTGCGGTTGGCCGGCGGGGGCGAGCTGGCCTATGACGCCCTCTTGATCGCCACCGGCTCGTCGCCGGCCCGGCCGCGCATTCCCGGCCTGGACCTGCCCGGCGTCCATTCCTGCTGGACGCTGGAGGATCTGCGCCGCATCGCCCCCCACCTTAAGCCCGGCTGCCGGGTGCTGCTGCTGGGCGCCGGTTTCGTGTCGTGCATCATCCTGCAATCCCTGGTGCAGCGCGGCGCCAAGGTCACGGTCAGCTGCGGCGCGTCGGGGCGCATGGTGCGCTCCATGATGGACGAGACCGCAGGCGCCATGATCATGCGCTGGTGCCGGGCCAGGGGCGTCGAGGTGCTGACCGCCGGGCGGCCCGCCGCCATCGAACAAGCCGGGCCGGGGTTGCGTGTGACGCTGGATTCGGGACGCACCGCCGAGGCCGATCTGATCATCGTCGGCACCGGGGTGAAGACCAACACCGCCTTTCTCGAAGGTTCGGGCATCGCGGTGGAGGACGGCATCGTCGTCGACCAGTATCTGCGCACCAGTGTGGACGATATCTGGGCAGCGGGCGACGTGGCCCAGGGCTTCAACTGCTGCACCGGCCTGCGCGAGGTCCACGCCATCCAGCCCACGGCGGTGGAGCACGGCCGCGTCGCGGCGCTGAACATGGGCGGCACGCCCACCGCCTATCCCGGCTCGCTGGCCATGAACACGCTGGAGACCCTGGGGCTGATTTCATGCTCGTTCGGGCAATGGTCGGGCCGCGAAGGCGGCGAGCAGGCGCGCATGGTGGACGAGGAGCGCTTCCGCTATCTTCGCCTGGAATTCTTCGCAGACCGCCTGATCGGAGCCAACACGGTGGGCATGACCAGCGAGATCGGCATCATCCACGGCCTGATCCAGACCAAGGTGCGGCTGGGGGCCTGGCTGGAGCGCCTGAAGCGCGACCCGTCGCGCCTGGCCGAGGCCTATGTGGCCTGTGAGCACGGAGCTTAAGGCCGCCATGCAGGTGACGCTGAAGCTGTTCGCCCTGCTGGGCCGCTTTCTTCCGCCCGGCTCGGCAGCCAACGCCGCCCCGGTGGAGGTTCCCGAAGGATCGGACATCGCCGCCCTGATCGCCCGCTTCGATCTGGCGGAGAAGGACTGCCATCTGGTGTTGCTCAACGGCAATTTCGTGCCCCCCGACGCCAGGGCCTCGACCCGGCTGGCCGAGGGCGACGTGGTGAGCATCTGGCCGCCGATCGGAGGGGGATGAGCACCGAGCGAATCGCCTCCATGGCCCTGGACGAATTGCGCCGCCACCTGCCGCTGGCCCTGCGCGGCCGCGCCTATGACTGGACCGACGAACGCACCCTGATGGTCGAGGGCGGCGTCACCGTCACGGTGGACGAGATCGAACCGCTGGTTCTTTCGGCGGTCGTAAGCCTTCCCCGCCTGCGCATCACCTTCGCCTTCGCCGAGGGTGACGGGGCCGCCTTCCTGGCCGCCTGGGACCGGGCGTTCCAGCGCGGCGGCGGGTGATCAGACGATGGGCGCGCCATAGCCCCAGGAATAGGGCACCGGCCCGGACAGGGCCACCTCGTCGCCGTCGTCCAGTTCGCGGTCCAGGTTGACCGGCGCGCCCAGCTGGCGGGTGACGTCCTTGCCGTTGACCAGGACCAGGAAGATCTTGTCGGCGGGCACGCCGAAGCGGCGGACCAGATCGCCGATCACCGTTCCCGCCGGCACCTGCATGGCCAGCGGCGCGCTGCCGCCGGCATAGGGCGACAGGCTGTTGAACATCTTGAGGCGAATGGCGATGGTCGCCGCCTGCCCGGAATTGTCGCCCATACCGCGATCTGAAATGCCTGTTTCGAGGCGCGGGCCGGAATGCGATTGGTTCATGGTCTTCCCCTTTGGATCGGCGATGATGGCCCCGCCGCCCCCCGGAAGGGAAGAGGGAATTCAGCCCGGCGGCGACCGGCCGATGATGAAGGCCGGCACCTCGCCGGCGGGCATGGGACGGGCGTGGAAGAAGCCCTGCACGCCCTCGCAGCCCACGGTGCGCAGAAACTCCATGTGGGCCTCGGTCTCCACCCCCTCGGCCACCACGGACAGGCGCAGCCGGTGGGCCATGGCGACGATGGCCTCGGCGATGGCCACGTCATTGATGTCCCCGGGGATTCCCTCGATGAAGGCGCGGTCGATCTTCAGGCGCTGGATGGGCAGGCTTTTCAGCGAGCTGAGACAGGAATAGCCGGTGCCGAAATCGTCGATGGCCAGCGTCACCCCCAGCTGCTTCAGGGCATGCAGGGTGGCGATGCATTCGTCCTCGTTCTGCAGCATGCTCTCGGTGATCTCGATCTCCAGCATGTCGGGCGAGATTCCGGTCTCGGCCAGGGCGTCTTGCACCGCGCGCAGCAGGCGTCCGTTGCGCATCTGCTGGGCCGAGGCGTTGACCGCCACCCGGAAGGACGGCAACCCGGCCTCCTGCCATTTCCGGATCTGGCGGCAGGCCTCGGCCACCACCCAATCGCCGATATCGATGATGAAGCCGCCCCGCTCGGCGGGCGGGATGATCTGGGCCGGCCCCAGCAGCCCCTGTTCGGGATGGTTCCAGCGGATCAGGGCCTCGACCCCTTCCACCTCGCCCGATTCCAGGGAAATCTGCGGCTGGTAGAACAGCACCAGCTCGTCGGCGGCCAGCGCCCGGCGCACGTCGCTGTCGGAAGCCACCGCCTGGATCACCCGCTCGGTCATTTCCCGCGTGTAGAAGGCATAGCCGTTCCGCCCGGTTTCCTTGGCGGCGTACATGGCGGTGTCGGCCGCCTGGATCAGCGCCTCGCGGGTCTGGCCGTCCTCGGGGAACAGGCTGATGCCGATGCTGGCCGAGGTGGCCAGCTCGCGGCCGTTGACCATCAGGGGCTGCTTGACCGCCGCCCGGATCTTCATGGCCACGGCGGCGATATCGTCGGGATTTTCCGCCTGTTCCAGGATCACCATGAACTCGTCGCCGCCCAGCCGGGCCACGGTGTCCTCGGCGCGCACCGCGCCCCGCATGCGCTGGGCCACGGTCTTCAGCACCACGTCGCCGACGCTGTGGCCCAGGGTGTCGTTGATGCGCTTGAAGTAATCCAGGTCCACGAACAGCACGGCCAGGGTCTTGCGGTCGCGGCGGCCGCGTTCCATGGCGTGGTCGAGCCGGTCGCCGGCCAGCAGCCGGTTGGGCAGGTCGGTCAGGGGATCGTAATGGGCCAGGTGTTGCAGCCGCTCCTCGGCGGCGCGGATGGCCGTCAGGTCGGTGAAGGCCGCCACGTAATGGACGACGCTGTCGTGTTCGCTGCGCACGGCGGCGATGTTCATCAGCAGCGGCAAGATTCCGCCGTCGCGGTTCCTGGCGGCGATCTCGCCGCGCCAGCGTCCGCCTTCCTTAAGGGCCTCCATGATCTCGTCGTGCAGGTCGGTGGGCTGCGCGCCCACCTCCAGCATGTGCGGACGGCGCCCCAGCAGGTCCGCCTCGTCGTAGCCGGTGATGGCGCAATAGCCGGGATTGACGGTGACCACCCGCAGCAGGGGATCGAGGATCAGCAAGCCGTCGCGGGTCGCCTCGAAGACGGTCAGGGCCTGGCGCTGGCGGTCCTCGGCCGCCTTGTGGTCGCTGACGTCCTGCAGGACGCCGATGATGCGCTGGGGCCGCTCGGCCCGGGACGGAATGGCCTTGCCCTGGGCGCGCAGCCACCGCACGGTGCCGTCCGGCCGGATGCCGCGGAATTCCACCTGAAGCGGCGCGGTCTCGTTCAGCAGGCGCTCGTAGGCCCGGGCCAGCACCACCCGGTCATCCTCGACCACATGGTCGAGAAAGCGGTCCAGGCTGCCGCCGAAGCCTTGCCCGACGCAGCCGAACACCCGTTCGATATGGCCGGCACGGACGATGCGGCGCGACTGGGCGTCCACTTCCCAGGCCCCCATGCCGGCGGCGTCCAGCGCCAGGGTCAGATGCTCCTCGCTGTCGCGCAGGGCCTCCTCCACGTTGCGGCGCTCCAGGGCCATCTGGATGGTGGCGTGCAGTTCACGCTCGGAGAACGGCTTCAACAGGAAGCCGAACGGCTTGGTGGCCCGCGCCCGGGTCAGTATGGCTTCCTCGGAATAGGCGGTCAGGTAGATCACCGGAATGTGCAGTTCGGCCGGCAGCCGCGCCACCGTCTCGATGCCGTCCAGGTCGCCCTCGATATGGATGTCCATCAGGATCACGTCGGGCCGCAATCCCTCGATCTGCCGCAGCACCTGCTCGCCCGACGACGCGATGAACACCACGTCGTAGCCCAGCTTGAGCAGTTGGTGCCGCAGATGCAGGGCGACGATCCGCTCGTCCTCGACCACCATGATCCTTATCGCTGACATGGCTCCGGTCCTTCCCTCAGCGTTGAATGGGAAAATGCAGCCCGAACCGGGTGGGCGACGCCGCCCCGATCCGGATCTCCCCCCCCAATTGGTCGGCAAGCAGACAGACAAGCTGCAAGCCGAGCGTGGCGGTATTCTTGGCGTCGAGATCGGGCGGCAGGCCGATTCCGTCGTCGACCACCTCGAGTTCGACCGCGTTTTCCTCTCCGTTGGCCAGACGAACCCAGACGCCGCCGCGCCGCCCGTCGGGAAAGGCGTGCTTGAAGACGTTGGTCACCAGTTCGTTGACGATCAGCCCGCAGGGTATGGCGGTGCTGAGCGGAAGCTGCACGTCCCTGGCCTCGAGGGTCAGCGTGATGCGGTTGGAATCCAGCCCGTAGGACGCCACCAGGGTGGGAAGCAGGGAATCGAGGAAGGCGGCAAAATCGACGCGAGCGAAGTCCTTGGACTGGTACAGGGTCTGATGGATCAGCACCATGGAGCGGATCCGGCTCTGACTGTCGCGCAGCATGCCGGCGACCAGGGGATCGTCCAGCTTGGACAGTTGCAGGTCCAGCAGGCTGTCGATGATCTGCAGGTTGTTCTTGACCCGGTGGTGGATCTCGCCCAGCAGGATCTCCTTCTCCCGCAGGGCGGCGCGGATCTTCTCCTCCTTCTGCTTGCGGTCGGAGATGTCGACGATGGCCGACAGCACCATGGGGCCGTCCTCGGTGTCGATGGGGTTGAGGCCGATCTCCACGGGAAACTCGCTGCCGTCCTTGCGCCGGGCGTAGAGGTCGCGCCCGGCCCCCATGGGGCGCGAGTGGGGATCCGCATTGAAGGTGGCGCGCAGGCCGGGATGGTCATGCCGGTAGCGCTCGGGCACCAGCATCTCCACCGACCGGCCCAGCATCTCTTCGCGGGAATAGCCGAACACCCGCTCGGCCTGGGCGTTGACCATCTCGATCAAGCCGGCGGCGTTGACCATCACCATGGCGTTGGGAGCGGCTTCGACCACCCGCCGGAAGCGCTCCTCGCTCTTGTGCAACGCCGCGTCGGCCGAAACGGCCCCAACCTTTGCCACCCGGCAAACCTTTCACACCGCGCCCATCTCAGCGAGAGACATGGTCACGGCGAAGGAACGACGCAATGGGGCCTTCCCCTTAGGGGCAAAGCGAATCGATCAGGGCAGGACGCCATGGGGCAGCCCGCGGCAGGCCAGATCGCCGGCCGCCAGGACGAAGGCCCTGGCGCTGCGCCGCGCGGCCCGGGCCTCGCCGGCCAGGACGGCCCGGACCACCTCGGCCTGCCGCGCCGAGCCCAGAGCCGGCCAAGTGTCGGCCGACGCCCCCAGCAGCCGCCAATAGGGCAGCAGACGGCACCGGATGGCTGCCCCCGCCTCGGCCAGCAGGCGGTTGTTGCACAGGCGGAAGAGCTCGGAGAACAGGTCGTCCTCGCCGCCGGCGCCGGCCGGAATGGCGGCCGGCGGGCTCTCCCGCTCAGCCAGGCCCCGGCGGGCCATGGCGGGACGGGCGGCGGCAAGCCCGGCACAGGCGGCGGCGACCTCGGCCAGGGCCTCGAAAAGCTCCAGCATCATGGCGCGCTCCAGCCGCACCACGTTGCCACCGCGATTCTTCTCGAAATTGGCCAGCCCCAATGCGCCGAGATGGCGGAACGCCTCGCGCACCGGGGTACGCGAACACCCCAGCCGGGTGGCGATCTTCACCTCGCACAGCTTCTCGCCCGGCCGTAAGCGGCCGGCGACGATGTCCTCGATCAATTGCTGACGAACCCACTCGGCCGCCGACAGTTCCGTGGGGTCTTTGGGCCTGCGCACCCGAGTCATGCCGTTCGTACCCAATCCCATGCCGCCATTGCAACCAAATGCACGTATTGCATGTCATTTGCCATAGGCAATAACAACGCAACGGATGCATTGGGATAGATTGCATGCTGAGATTGTATACATCAAGCATTTTACGCGTTATGCACGCCTTTTGCGTGCACGGTCTTTTTCACGGCCCCGCTTCAGGATGCTCCGTCCGTCACCCGGGCCCGCAAGGCCTCGGCGACGCGGGCGATGGGCACCTCCCACCCCTGCTGGGGTTTGCGGCGGAACAGCCGGAAGGCCGGATACCACTCGGTCTCGTCGCCCTCCATGCGCCAGCGGAAGTCGGGCACGGACGGCAACAGCACCCAGACGGGCTTGCCCAGGGCCCCGGCCAGATGCACCACGGCGGTGTCGACCGAAATGACCAGATCCAGCCCCTTGAGCATGGCGGCGGTATCGCAGAAATCGGCGCAAAGATCGGCGGCCTCCACCAGGCGCTCGGCCGGCGGCCTGCCGATCCGCGGCCCCACCGCGCCGCGCTGAAGGGAATAGAAGGTGACGCCGGGAACGTCGAGAATGGGATCGAGCATGCGGGCGGGAATCGAACGGTTCCAGTCGTCTCCGTGCGTGGGCCGCCCGGCCCAGGCAAGACCGACCTTAAGCGTTCCGGCGGGACCATCGGGCAGTTTCGCCTTCACATCCTTGGGAACGCCGAGATAGGGAAAGTCCTGCGGAGCCGGCAGGCCGGCCAGCAGGCCCGGCAACGACAGCAGCGTCACCGCCCTGTCGAACGCCGGCAAGGCCGCCGTCTCGCTCACCACCAAGTCCAGGCCGGGGGCGGTCTCCATCAGGCGGATCAGTTCGGGCTGGCAGGCCAGCGCCACCCGGGTGACGCCGCGAGACTTGAGCAGCGGGGCGTAACGCACGAATTGCAGCGTGTCGCCGTAGCCCTGCTCGGCCTGCAGCAGCAAGGTGCCGCCGGCGGGCAGGTCGGGGGCCAAGGCCTCGCCTTTCCAGGCGCGCTCGATCAGATAGGACGGCAGGTTCGGATGGTCGCGCCAGCGCCATTCGTATTCCTTCCACCCTTCCTCCATGCGCCCCGAAAGCAGGAGGTTGAGCGCCAGATTGGTGTGGAACTTGGCGCCCTCGGGATTGATCTGGATGGCGCGGCGATAGGCGGAATCCGCCTCGTCCAGCCGTCCCTGCCGATGCAGCGAGTTGCCCAGGTTGCTCCACGTCTCGGCTCCCCTGGCGCCCAGCGCCAGAGCCTTGCGATGGCAGGCTTCGGCCTCCTCGGCCCGCGCCGTGCCCAGCAGGGCGTTGCCCAGATTGTCGTGGATGGCAGGCGAATCCGGCCGGATCAGCGCGGCGGAACGGATCATCGCCACCGCCTCGTCGCGCCGCTCCAGGCGCTCCAGCGCCACGCCCATGTTGTTCAGCATGTCCGCCGGGTTGGGATCGACGGCCAGCGCCGTGGCGGAGCGATAGGACGCGACGGCGTCATCGTAGCGCTTGCATCCCATCAGAACGTTGGCCAGGGCGTTCAGCGGCCGGGGATCGCGGGGCATCAGACCGCAGGCGCGCCGCAATGCGTCAACCGCCGGCTGGATCTGGTCCGGCGCCTGGGCCAGCACCTCGCCCAGATGCATCCAGGCCACGCCCAGCCCGGCATCCAGTTGAACCGCCCGTTCCAGACTGGCGCGCGCCTCGGCGATCTGCCGGTTCCGGGCCTGGACCTGACCGAGCGCGGCATGGGCCTCGGCCAATCCCGGCGCCAGTTCCACCGCCCGCTCCGCCAGGGTCCTGGCCACGTCCACGGCCCCCTGGCGCAACCGCAGCGCAGCCAGGCGCGCCAGGATCTCTGCGTCGCCGGGCATCCGATCCGCCAGCCGTGTCAGGAAACGCTCGTCTTCCACATCCAAGCCGGCCATGCCATCACCCGATATTGAGGTCTATTAGCGCTTAAGGCGATTCACAAACTAGATAATCCGGTGTATATCAGAGCCATAGATTGGGGACCAGAGACGTGCATTTCCTGGGGGAAGCGATAATTCGGCCGCACACCTTCAAGCGCTGGGCTTTGCTCGGCACCGTCCTGGCCGGCTGCTGGACGCCGGCGTTCGCCGGCTCGCTGGAAGACGAGATGCGCGACCTCGTCGCCAACCATCCCCAGATCCAGGCCAAGATGAAGGGTGTCAAATCCGCCGACGAGGGCATCCGCAGCGCCCGGTCCGGATACATGCCCACGGTGAAGCTCTCCGGCGACCAGGGCCACGAATACGTGGACAGCCCCGACCGTCGCGGCACCCAGGGCAAGGCCTTCCTCGACAAGCGCAACACCAGCGGCCTTACCGTCACCCAGAAGATTTTCGACGGGTTCGCCACCGATTCGACGGTGGATTCGGCCAAGACCTCCCGGCGCATCTCGGAATCCGAGCTGCGCAACACCCGCCAGTCGGCCCTGCTGGAAGGCGCCATCGCCTATCTCGACGTCATGCGCAACACCAAGCTGGTGGCGCTGTCGCGCGAAAACGAGCGCAGGCTGGCCGAGCAGCAGAACCTGGAGGACGAACGCGTCCAGAAGGGATCGGGCATCGCCTCGGACGTGCTGGCCGCCAAGCAGCGCCTGCAGGTGGCAAAGGAGCGCCGCGTCAAGTACGAGGGCGACTTCCACACCGCCGTCGCCAAATATACCCAGGTGTTCGGCCATGCCCCCGACGTGGCGGCGTTGTCCGATCCGCCGCTGCCCCTGGACCTGATCCCCTCGACCGTCGACCAGTCGCTGGAAGTGGCCGAGAAGGACAATCCGGCCCTGGAATCGGCGACCAACACCATCGACCTGACCAACGACAAGCGCAATATCGCCGAGGCCGGCTACTGGCCGACCCTCGACCTGGTGGGCAAGGCCAATTACGAGCACGGCAAGAACGCCACCGTCGGCGTGCGCCGCGACTGGTCGCTGATGCTGGTGGCCAGCTGGGAAATGTTCTCCGGCTTCAAGACCGACGCCACCGTGGCCCAGGCGTCATGGGACCATGGCGCCAGCAAGGACAACCGCTTCCACACCAGCCGCAAGATCGCCGAGCAGGCCCGCACCGCCTGGCACAAGCTGCAGACCGCCCGCCAGCGCCTGGACCTGCTGGAAAACGCCGCCGTGCTGGCCGAGGAAGTGTGGGAAGCCACCAAGAAGAAGCTGGACGCCGGCAAGGCCACCGTCACCGAGGTGCTGGACGAAGCGACCCGCATCAACGAGGCCCGGATCAACTATACCGGCGCCTATTACGACATGTACCAGGCGTCCTATGAATTGCTGACCGCCATGGGCCGCCTGGAAGTGGACAACCTGAGCCGCGCCAAGCCCGCCACCTCGCTGGACGTCGCGCCGCTCCGCGCCGCCGAATTCACCTATCCCAGGGGCCAGGCCCCCAAGGCGGCTCCCCGTGGCGCCGCCAAGGCGCCCGCGGTTCCGGCCCCCGCCGCCCCGGCTCCCGCCGCCGCCCCTGCCCCGGCCCCTGCCGTGGACACGCCGCCGCCCGCAGCCAAGGCGCAGGCCGCCGACGCCGCGGTCATGGAGCGGGTGCGCGATCTGGTCGCCTCGCAGCAGCAGCCCGACAATTCCTTCTGGACCGTCCGCTGACGGCATTCCCAGGCCGGGGGCGGGGGCGGGCAGGATGCCCGCCGCCTACAACGCTCCCCAGATTTCCCGGGCGTATTCGGCCACCGTTCGGTCGGACGAGAACTTGCCCATGCGCGCCACGTTGAGGATGGCCTTGCGCGTCCAATCCTCCGGGTCACGATAGGTCTGGTCGACGCGTTCCTGCGCCGCCATGTAGAGCGGGAAATCCGCCGACAGCAGGTAGTGGTCGCCGCCGGTGGTCAGGATGTCCACCAGTTGATGGAAGCGGTCGGGCTGGTCGGGCGAGAAGAAGCCGCCGGCGATCATCTCCAGCGCCCAGGACAGGTCGGGATCGGCCTTCACCGCGGCTTTCGAATCGTAGCCGTCCACCCGGCGGCGCGCCACTTCCTGGGCCGACAGGCCGAACAGGAACATGTTCTCCTCGCCCACCTCCTCGCAGATTTCCACGTTGGCGCCGTCCCAGGTGCCGATGGTCAGCGCCCCGTTCATGCTCATCTTCATGTTGCCGGTGCCCGACGCCTCGGTGCCGGCGGTGGAGATCTGCTCGGACAGGTCGGCGGCGGGCATCACCAGTTCGGCGGTGGATACGTTGTAATTGGGCACGAAGACCAGCTTCAGCTTGCCGCCCACCAGGGGGTCGTTGTTGATCACCTCGGCCACATCGTTGACCAGCTTGATGATCAGCTTGGCCACGTGATAGCCCGGCGCCGCCTTGCCGCCGATGATCACGGTGCGTGGCACCGGATTGAGCAGCGGGTTGGAGCGGATGCGGCCATAGCGGGTGATGACGTGCAGGATGTTCAGGAGCTGGCGCTTGTATTCGTGGATGCGCTTGACCTGGACGTCGAACAGGGAATCCACGTCCACCTCGACGCCCAGGCGAAGCGACAGCATGGAGGCCAGGCGCTCCTTGTTGGCCCGCTTGACGGCGGCGAAGGCCTGGCGGAAGGCCGGGTCGTCGGCCAGGGGCTCCAGCTTGTGCAAAAGGTCGAGATCGGTAATCCAGCCGTCGCCGATCTTGGAGGTGATCAGCGAAGACAGCGCGGGATTGGCGGCCAACAGCCAGCGCCTCGGCGTCACGCCGTTGGTCTTGTTGGTGATCTTGCCGGGCGACAGGTGTTCGAAGTCCGAGAAGATGGTGCTCTTCATCAGGCCGGTATGGATGGCGGCGACGCCGTTGACCTTGTGGCTGCCGATCACCGCCAGATGGCCCATGCGCACCCGGCGCTCGGCGCCTTCGGCGATCAGCGAGACGCGGCGCAGCAGCTCGGAATCGCCGGGATGGCGATAGCGCACGCTTTGCAGGAATTCGTGATTAAGGGCGTAGACGATTTCCAGGTGGCGCGGCAGCACCCGCTCGAACAGATCGGTGGACCAGGTCTCCAGCGCCTCGGGCAGCAGGGTGTGGTTGGTGTAGGCGCAGCAGCCCCGCACCAGGTCCCAGGCCTTGGACCACTCGATCTGGTGCTCGTCCACCAGCACCCGCATCAGTTCGGCCACCACCAAAGCGGGGTGGGTGTCGTTGAGCTGGATGGCCACCTTGTCGGGCAGCAGGGTCCAGTCGGAATGGCTTTTCCTAAACCGGGCCAGGATGTCCTGGATGGAGGCGGCGACGAAGAAGTATTCCTGCTTGAAGCGCAGCTCCTTGCCCCGATCGGTCATGTCGGAGGGGTAGAGCACCTTGGACAGGGTCTCGGATTCGTTCTTGTCCCTCACCGCCTCGATGTAATTGCCGGCGTTGAAGTATTTCAGGTCGAACTCGCGGGTCGACTTGGCAGACCACAGGCGCAGGTTGTTGACCACCTTGCCGCCGTAGCCGGGAACCGGCACGTCGAAGGCCATGGCCATCACTTCCTCGGCGTCCACCCATTGCGAGCGGGTGTGGCCCAGAACGTCGCGGAAATGAATGACGCGGCCGCCGAAGCGGACGGGGAAGATCACGCCGGGGCGGGGAAATTCCCAGGGATTGCCGTAGCGCAGCCAGTTTTCCGGGCTTTCCACCTGCCAGCCGTTGTCCACGTGCTGGGTGAACATGCCGTAATCGTAGCGGATGCCGTAGCCGAAGCCCGCCACCCCGATGGTGGCCATGGAATCCAGCAGGCAGGCGGCCAGACGCCCCAGGCCGCCATTGCCCAGCGCGGCTTCCACCTCCCAGGCGGCCAGTTCCTCGAAATCCTGGCCCAGCTCGGCGATGGCCTGGCGCACCGTGTCGTAGAGCCCCAGGTTGATCAGGCTGTTGACCAGGGTGCGGCCGATCAGGAACTCCATGGACAGGTAGTAGACCCGCTTGGAATCTTCCCGGTAATAGCGGTTCAGCGTGGGCATCCAGTGCTCGGTCACCCGGTCGCGCACCGCGTGGGCGGCGGCCATGAACCAGTCACGCGCCGTGGCGTTGATGGGTTCCTTGCCGACCGTGTAGAGCAGATGGCTGCTGATGGCCTCCTTGACGCTTTCCACATCGTCGGCCAGCAACCGCACCACCGGGGGCTTCGCCTTCTTCATGCCGGTCTTCCCGCCAGTTCCATCCATCGTCATTCCGCCATGAAAAGGGAACGCGGGCAAGGCCGGTCATACCGGCGGCCAGGACATTCATTATGAATTTTGTCGTACGCTACGGAAGTTCAACCACCCAGCGAGCAGATTGACGCGCCCCGCGCCGACCGAATAAGCTGCGCCCCGCATGCATATTCCACGGACCGTGCCGTAAGATGCGACTGAAGAAGCTTCCCAAGCACTATGCCGGGCTGGTCCAGCCCCTGGTGCTCACCATGCTGATGACCTGCGTGGTCTCGGCCATCAGCGTGCTGCGCTCGCGCGGCTTCGATTCCGGATTCGTCGAGGTCTGGCCCACCGCCTGGATGATCTCCTGGGCGGTGGCCTATCCGGCCATCCTGATGATCCTGCCGGTGGTGCGGCGCATCGTGGCGGCGACGGTGGAAAGCTGAGGGATCAGCGCCCCGCCTCTCTCAACCCCTCCGCCGTCGCCAGCATCCGCCTGTCGGCCAGGATTTGGGCGGTGTCGGCCTTGTAGCGCAGGCGCCAGTTGGGATGCTGGGTGGTGGTGCCGGGCAGGTTCATCTGGGTGTCCAGGCCCAGGGCGTCCTCCATCTGCACCATCATCAGCTTTGACGCCGAGCGCCCCAGATAGGCATGGACGGCGGTGGCCAGGGCCACCGCCTGGGCGTCGGCAAGCGCCGGCGTGACCGGGAAATCGGCGGCCAGCAACCCTTCCCCCACCAGGGCGGCGGCCAGGGCGGCACGGTCGGCGGCGCGCGCCGCCCGTTCCTCGGCCGCCTGACCCTCGCGGGGATAGAGGTCGAGCTTTTCCCGCCGGTCGATGTCCTTGCCCGCCCACCAGCCGCGCAAGGACGGCAGGTCATGGGTGGCGGCGATGGCCAGGGCCTGGGCGTCGAACTGGCCGGGAGCGCGGAAGCCCCCCTCCTTGGTCTTCTCGAACACCATCACCCGGTAGGCGAAGATGCCCATGCGGTCCATACGCTCGCGGAAACCGTCAGGAACGGTGCCCAGATCCTCGCCGATCACCAGGCAGCGGTTGCGCCGGCTTTCCAGCGCCACCAGCCGGAACAGGTCCTCGGCCGGATAGCGCACATAGGCCCCCTGGTCGGCGGGCTGGCCCGGCGGCACCCAGTAGAGCCGCGCCAGACTCATGGCGTGGTCCAGGCGCAACGCCCCGGCATGGCGCATGTTGGCTGCCATCACCTCGATGAAGGGGGCGTAGAAATGTTCGCGCAGCGTGATGGGATTGAACGGCACCAGCCCCCAATCCTGGCCTTTGAGCGCCAGCGGATCGGGCGGCGCGCCGACCGAGACGCCAAGCGCCAAGGAATCCTGCTGCGCCCAGGCCTCAGCGCCGTCGCCGGCGATGCCGACGGCCAGATCGCGGTAAAGGCCGATGGCGGCGCCGGCGTCACGGCCCCGGCGCTGGGCCTCGGCCAACTGCTCGTCGGCGATGAACTGGAGCCACTGGAAGAACTCCACCTGCTCCACGTGTTCCAGGATGAAATCGGCAATGGCGGGCGAATCGGGCCGGCGGTACGCCTCGGGCCACTGCCGCCAATAGGAATTGCCGTCGCGCGTGAATTTGTCGTGCAGCGCCTCGAACGTGGCGAAAAGCCGCCCCGCCTCGCCGTCCCTCGCCTGGAAGGCGCGGAACGCCTGGCCACGCGGATTGTCGTCACCCATGGAGGTGCGGCGGAACCAGCGGTACAGCACGTCCAGCATGGGCCGGGCCAGACGCATGACGTCCGGGTACTCGATCAGGGAATAGCCGCGCAACCGGGCGAGCGTCGCCTGATAGCCGGGCGAGGCGAACATGCGCTTGGCTTCCAGGCACTCGCGGAACTCGGGGATGGCCTCGACGTCGATATAGCCGATGTTGAGGAAGCGCCGCGACGATGGCGAATAGGGGCTGAACCGCTCGGGATCGGCGGGAAACAAGGCGTGCAGCGGGTTGATGCCGATTGCGGCCGCCCCGGCCCGCGCCGCGCCCTCGGCCAGCTCGGCCAGATTGCCGTAATTGCCCACCCCCCAGTCCCGCTCGGAGCGCAGAGAATAAATCTGGGTGGCGATGCCCCAGCATCCCGCCCCCTGCTCCACCGCCTCCGGCACGAAGGCCCTGGGCGGGGTGACGATCAGTGCCATCTCGGCCAGGACGCCATTGGGGCCCGACAAGGTCAGGCGGTGGTAACCCGCGGGCGGCAAAGCGGGCAGGTCCAGCCAGCGGCGATGGATCAGCCTTCCGTCCAGCTGATACTCCTCGCCCCAGCGCAACTCGTAGGGAATGAAACCGCCGCTGTGGCTGATGCCCAGTTCCTCCTCCAGCACCCAGGAATGGGGGATGTCGTCGGAATCGGCGGCCAAGGTGACGGCGATGGAGGGCGGCGCCCCGTGCTCGTCGGCCAGCAGCACCGGCTCCAGCGCCCGGCGCCAGGAACGGGTCTCCAAATCCTTGAGGCTGGCGCGGACCTGTTCATCGCTGTCGGCGGGCAGGCCCATGGCGGCCAGGAAGACGCGCTTGGTCTCGGGCGGCACCACGCGCCACTGCCCAAAGAAATCCCACCAGCCGTCCTCGATGCCCGCCAACCGCGCCAGACGGTCCAGGGCGTCACTTCCGCTCATGCCTTGCATTCCTCTTCACTTTGGTCCCTCTGGACGCCCCGCACGCCGCCCGAGCGCCGCAGCACCGCCACCGAGCGGCTGCCCAGCGGATAGGTGATCCCCGCCGCCCAATGGGTGCCCGACTGGCGCCCCGCCGGATCAAAGGTGTCGAGCACCAGCTCCCACGAGCGGCCCAGGCTGGGCGGCGGCAACACATAGGGCACCGCCTCGTGATAGGCGTTGAGCAGCACCAGGAAGGTGTCGTCCATCTCTTCGCGGCCCGTCAGATTGTCCACGGCGCAGGATTCGCCGCCCAGCACGAAGCCCAGAGAGCGGGCGAAGGGCGTGGTCCAGTCGCCGTGGCCCATCTCGCGGCCCTCGGGCGTGACCCACACGATGTCCTTCAAGGGCGAGTTGGGCAGCCGCTTGCCTTCGAAGAAGCGCGGACGGCGGAACACCGGATGGTCCTGGCGCAGGCGGATCAGCCGCTGGACGAAGGCCAGCAGGTCCTCGTCCACCTGTCCCCAGTCCAACCAGCCGATCTCGTTGTCCTGGCAATAGGCATTGTTGTTGCCCCGCTGGCTGCGGCCCATCTCGTCGCCGGCCAGCAGCATGGGCACTCCTTGGGACAACAGCAGGGTGACCAGCAGGTTGCGGCATTGCCGCGCCCGCAATTCCCGGATCTCGGGGTAGGGCGACGGGCCTTCGTGGCCGCAATTCCAGGCGTAATTGGCGTCGGTGCCGTCCTTGTTGCCCTCGAGGTTGGCCTCGTTGTGCTTGCGCTCAAAAGTGACCAGATCCGCCAGGGTGAAACCGTCGTGGCAGGTGACGAAGTTGAGGCTGGCCCACGGCCTGCGCCCGCCCCAGCCGAAGATGTCGGAGGAGCCGGTCAGCCGCGAGGCCAGATCGCCGATCAGCCCGCCCTCGCCGGTCCAGAAGCGGCGCACCGTGTCGCGGTAGCGGCCGTTCCATTCCGACCAGCCGGGGGGAAAGCGCCCTACCCGGTAGCCGTCTCCGCCCAAATCCCAGGGCTCGGCGATCAGCTTCAATTTGGACAGAACCGGATCCTGGCGCACCGCGTCGAGGAAGCCCGACGTGTGGTCGAAGCCCCCCTTGCCGCGCACCAGCGAGGCCGCCAGATCGAAGCGGAAGCCGTCCACGTGCATTTCCTCGGCCCAATAGCGGAGCGAATCCATCACCATCTGCAGCACGCGGGGATGGGCGAGGTTGAGCGTGTTGCCGCAGCCCGAATAGTTCTCGTACCAGCGCTTGCCGTCGGGCCCCAGGCGGTAATAGCTGAGGTTGTCGATGCCCCGGAACGACAGGGTCGGCCCCAGGTGGTTGCCCTCGGCGGTGTGGTTGTAGACCACGTCGAGGATCACCTCGATGCCCACATCGTGCAGGCGGGCCACCATGGTCTTGAAATCGCCGTGCGGGCTGGCCGAATAGGTGCGCGGATCAGCGGCGAAGAAGCCGATGGAATTGTAGCCCCAGTAGTTGCGCAAGCCCTTCTCGGCCAGATGCTTCTCGTCGATCATGGCGTGGATGGGCAGCAATTGCAGGGTGGTCACGCCCAGGCGTCGCAGATGGTCGATGACGCCCGGCTGGGTCAGGCCCAGGAAGGTGCCGCGCATGCCGTTGACCACGCCGGGATGCTTCATGGTCATGCCGCGCACATGGGCCTCGTAGACGATGGTCTCGGGCCAAGGCACGTTGGGGCGACGGTCGTTGCCCCAGGTAAACGCGGTGTCCAGCACCCGGCACTTGGGCATGAAGCGGGCGTTGTCGCGCCGATCCGCGATCAGGTCCAGCTTGGGCGTTCCGGGGCGAAAGCCGAAATGGGTGTCCGACCACTCGAAACCGCCCACCAGCGCCTTGGCGTAGGGGTCGATCAGCAGCTTGTGGGCGTTGAAGCGATGCCCCTCGTTGGGATCGTAGGGGCCGTGGACGCGGTAGCCGTAAAGCTGGCCGGGGCGGCAATCGGGCAGATAGCCGTGCCAGACCTCGTCGGTGTATTCGGGAAGGGTGATACGCTCGACCTCGCGCAGGCCGCGCCGGTCGAACAGGCACAGCTCCACCCTCTCGGCATGGGCCGAGAACAGCGCGAAGTTCACGCCATTGCCATCCCAGGTCGCCCCCAGGGGATAAGGAAGGCCGGGCAGGATGCGGCGGCGCGCGGTCATTCAGTCCTCGCCCGCCATGACGTCACGGGCACCGTGGCGAATGTGCAGAACGGACACGATCCGGTTGCCCTCGTCGATTTGATAGATGATCCGGTACACATGCGGCCGCCGCCCGTAAAGCAATTGCCGTAGCCTCCCATCTTCCGGAACCACCCCGCCCCGGCGGGGAAGCCGGGCCAGATTGGCGAGCTTGGCCTCGAGGCCGTTGAACCAAGTGGCCGCCGCGGGAACATGGCGGGCGGCAATAGCCTGATAGAGCTGGCGCAGGTCACGGATGGCCCGCGCCGACAACTCAACGCGGTATGTCATGCTCGGCCCGCAGCATGGCGAAGGCCTCGGCAGCTCCCATTGTCCGGCCGGCGGCGACGTCCTCGCGGCCCTGGCGGATTCCCTCGGCGGCATTGGCCGAGGCGGCCATGTCGAGCAAACGCTGATAGGCCTCGGCATCCTGCAAGACGGCCGCCGCCTTGCCGTTGACCGTCAGGACCAGCGGGCGGCCGGTCTCCCGGATATGGCTGAGAAACTCCGCCGAGTGGTTGCGGAAGGTCGTCAGCGGTTGAATATCCTTGACGATATCCATGGGGCACCCTTCGAACAAGATTACCTTTAAAGGTAATTTAGATTCCGCGCCGGGTAAAGCGCCCGTCGCCCATCACCGCTCCCGCTTGAACACGCAGGTGGCGAGCGGCGGCAGGCGCAGGCAAACGGACCAGTTATGGCCGTGCCAGGGAACCTCTTCCGCCTGGACGCCGCCAGAATTGTGGATGTTGGCGCCGCCATACCATTCGGAATCGGTGTTGAGCAGCTCGCGGTACCAGCCGGGCTCGGGCACGCCGACGCGGTAGGATTCCCGCACCATGGGGGTGTAGTTGCCCGCCACCACCAGGAAGTCGCCCGGATCAAAGCCCTTGCGCAGCCAGGTCAGCACCGAATTGTCGCGGTCGTTGCAGTCGATCCAGGCGAAGCCCGCCTGCTCGTTGTCCAACTGGTGCAGCGCCGGTTCGGTGCGGTAGAGGCGGTTCAGGTCGCGGATCAGCCGCCTTACCCCCTCGTGCCGCCCGTCGCCCAACAGGTGCCAGTCCAGGCTGGCATCCTCGTTCCATTCGCGCTCCTGGGCGAATTCCGAGCCCATGAACAGCAGCTTCTTGCCCGGCTGGGTCCACATGAAGGCGTAATAGGCCCGCAAATTGGCGAAGCGCTGCCAGGGATCGCCCGGCATGCGGCCGAAGATGGAGCCCTTGCCGTGGACCACCTCGTCATGGGACAGCGGCAGCACGAAATTCTCGTGATAGGCATAGAGCTGGGCGAAGGTCAGGCTGTCGTGGTGATAGCGGCGGTGGATGGGGTCCTTGGAGAAGTAGCGCAGCGTGTCGTGCATCCAGCCCATGTTCCACTTGAAGCCGAAGCCCAGCCCGCCCAGATGGACGGGGCGCGACACCATGGGCCAGGCGGTGGATTCCTCGGCGATGGTCATGGCTCCGGGATGCTCGGCATAGACCACCTGATTCATGCGGCGCAGGAAGTCGATGGCCTCCAGGTTCTCGTTGCCGCCGTGGCGGTTGGGAATCCATTCGCCCGGCTGGCGCGAGTAGTCGAGGTAGAGCATGGAGGCCACCGCGTCCACGCGCAGGCCGTCCACGTGATACTGCTCCAGCCAGTACAATGCGTTGGCGTAGAGGTAGTTCACCACCTCGGTGCGGCCGTAATTATAGATCTGGGTGTTCCAGTCCTTGTGCACGCCCAGACGCGGGTCCTCGTGCTCGTACAGATGGGTCCCGTCGAAATGGTGCAGGCCGTGGGGATCGTTGGGGAAGTGCCCGGCCACCCAGTCGACGATCACTCCGATGCCCTTCTGGTGCAGGCGCTCCACCAGGGTGCGGAACTCGTCCGGCGTGCCGTAGCGCGAGGTGGGCGCGAACAGCCCCACCGGCTGATAGCCCCACGAGCCGCCGAAGGGATGCTCGTGAACCGGCAGGAACTCCACATGGGTGAAGCCCAGATCGGCGACGTAATCGCCCAGCTGGTCGGCCAGTTCCAGATAGGAGAGCGGGCGGTTCCAGTCCTCGGGCACCCGCTTCCACGAGCCCAGATGCACCTCGTAGATGCTGACCGGGGCATGGCGGTCGTTGCGCGCCCTTTGCGCCGCCATCCACTCGCCGTCGGCCCAGTCGCGGCGGCCCATCTCCCACACCACCGAGGCGGTCTTGGGCGGCACTTCGGCGAAATGGCCGTAGGGATCGGCCTTCAAGGGCAGCAGACGCCCGTCGGCGGCGACGATCTCGTATTTGTAAAGCGTGCCCTGGCCCAGGCCGGGAATGAAGATCTCCCACAACCCGGCCTCGTGGCGCAGCCGCATGGGATGGCGCCGCCCGTCCCAGAGGTTGAAGTCGCCCACCACCGAGACCCGCGACGCGTTGGGGGCCCACACGGCGAATTCCACGCCGTCCACGCCATCCACTGTGCGCACCTGGGCGCCCAGCTTCTCGAAAGTGCGCAGATGGGTGCCCTCGCGCAGCAGATGCAGGTCGAGCTCGCCCAGAACCGGCGGGAAACGATAGGGGTCGTCGAACTCCTCGACCGCGCCGTCGTGGCGCACCACCCGCAGACGATAGGGCGCGGCCTCCTTCAGCTTGACGGCGAACAGGCCGTCGTCGTGGACCCGCTTCATCTCGGTGGCGGCGCCGCCGGCCAGGATGAAAACGCTCTCGGCCTGGGGCTGGAAGGTGCGGACCACCGTGCCGCCCTTCACCCCGTGGGGCCCCAGCACGGCGAAGGGGTCGCCGTGGCGTCCCCGGGCGATGGAATCGGCGTCGCCGGGACGGATCAGTCTTGCCGCGTCGGGCATCAAGTCCCCTCCTGCCAGTCGAGACGACAAGTGTCTCCGCCTTTGGCCGGAAAGACAAAGGACGATTTCGCGGGGCCGGGTTTTCGCAGGCTAGTTTTTAAATAGTCTGATTGGACCTTCCGCAAAGCCCCTAAATCTGGTAGTAGATCAGCCTGAGGGGACCGGCCTCGTTCAAGGCCGGTTAGACAATTCGTGCGGCCCGTAGGGGGCGGCACCGCAAATCATGGAGCGTGTTATGGGCGTCCTTCCGAAGGTTCTGGGTCTCACCGTGGCCGGCGTGCTGGTCATCGCTCTGTATCTGGCCGTTCCCGTGCTCAGCGCCCTGTTCGGCGGCGTCGCCGATCCGAGCCCGGCCCACAGCCCGCTGGGCTTCTCGGTCTATCTGGGCTTGGCTCTGACCGCCGTCTTCACCAGCCTGGTGATGTATCTGGCCTCGACCGGCGGCGGCTCGCAGAGCTAAGCCAGTCCGTCAGGAAAGTTCGAAGCGCCCCGGCCCGACAAGGCCGGGGCGTTTTCGTTTGAGGTCACAGGATGGCCTTAAAGCTCGCCTGCTTCAGGTGGAAACACTCTCTCCACTCGTCATGCCCGGACTTGTTCCGGGGATCCACGTGGCTCCACCTGGCACCGTAGCGAACCGCTCCACGTGGATGGCCGGGTCGAGCCCGGCCATGACGCAAAGGGGGGGGTCTTATTTAACGCGCGGCCTCTAAGCGGCGCGCACGTCGGCCAGGAACTGGCGCACCTCGTGCTCCAGGGCGGCGCTTTCCTCCAGCAGGCCGTTGGCCGACTGGAACACCGCCTGGGCCATGCGCCCGGTTTCCGACGCCGCCAAGGCCACGCCCGAGATGTTGCTGGCCACCTCGCGGGTGCCCTCGTTGGCCTGATCCACGTTGCGGGCGATTTCCGCCGTGGCGGCGCCCTGTTCCTCGACCGCGCCGGCGATGATGGTCGCCAGCTCGTTGATGCGCGAGATGGTCCCCGAGATGCCGGAGATGGCCGCCACGGCCGATTGGGTCTCGGTCTGCACCGTGGCGATCTGCTGGGTGATCTCGTCGGTGGCCCGCGCCGTCTGCCCGGCCAGATGCTTGACCTCGTTGGCGACCACGGCGAAGCCCTTGCCCGCCTCGCCCGCCCGGGCGCTTTCGATGGTGGCGTTCAGGGCCAGCAGGTTGGTCTGGCTGGCGATGTCACTGATCAGGTTGACCACGTGGCCGATCCGCTGGGCGGCCTCCACCAGGCCGGAAATCTTGCGGGTGGCCTCCTCCGCCTCGCTTTCGGCGGCCTTGGCGATGTCCGAGGACTGACGCACCTGCCTGGAAATCTCGTGGATGGAACTGGACAGCTGGGCGCTGGCCGAGGCCACCGTTCCCACATTGGCGGTGGCCTCGTCGGTGGCGGACGAGACGGCGCCGCTCTGACGCTGGGTCTGCTCGGCATTGGCCGACAGGGTGTCGGCCGAGCCGTGCAGCTCCTCCACCGCCGCCTTGACCCGCCCCAGGGTGGCCTCGATGGATTCGTCGAAGCGCTGGGTGGCGGTCTCGATGGCCTTCTGGCGGGCCTCGCGCTGGGCCAGGGCCTTCTGCTCCTCGGCCTCGCGGGCGGCCGCCGCGATCAGGCCGACCCGCCAGCCGTCCAGGGCCTTGGCCAGCGGCCCGAACTCGTCCAGACGCTCGGCCCCCGGAACGGTCAGCGCGGTGTCGCCCGCCGCCAGACGCCGCACCGCCTCGACCAGCCCGCCCAGGGGCCGGGTGATGCCGCGGCCGATGGTCACCGCGAAGATCAGCCCGACCACCAGCGCGACCACGCCGATGACCATGGACAGGGTTCCAAAATTGCCGATCCGGTCATGCACCTCGGCCGCCTTCTCGTCGGCGGTGGAGCGATAGCCCTGGGACAGGGAATCGCCGATCTTGTCGATGGCGGCGCTGATCTTGGCGGCGCTGACCCTCGATTCCACGTATTCGGGATTGTCGAACGGCACCTTGCGGGCCTTCAGGTCGCTGATCTTCTCGACCCGGACCTTGTAGTCGGCGATCAGCCCGGCCAGTTCCTTCACCTGGGCCTGACGGGCGGGAACGATGGTGGTGGTGGCGGCCAGGCTGTCCACTTCCTTGATCAGGTCGCCGACCAGGGCGTTGGCGCGCTGATAGCGGCTGATGTCGTCGGTGGCGAAATAGACCCACATGTTGAAGCGGGCCTCGTAGATGTGGCGCTCGATGCTTTCCAGCTTCAGGGCGTTGTCGCTGGCGCGCCGGCTGGTCGAGACAATCTGGGCGATGTCGCTGGCCGACAGGACGGCGAAGGCCGACAGCCCGGCGATCATGACGATCAGCACGGCGAAGCCGGCCAGAAGACGCGTGGCGATACCCAGTCTTGTCAGCATGGTGTCCTCGTGGTTTCGGCTGACCCCAGGAGATGGCCAAGTCCGTGAAGGTGGTCGGAGCGCTTGAAACATGCCTTCACAAGGCAACTACAGTAACCATATGGATTACAAAACACTTCACCTGCCATACTAAGATATAGACCTGGCAATTCGACATATTTACCAGACTATAACTTCGCAACGACCATAGGCAAAAGCACGTATACTTCTTAATTCAAGCAATATCCAAGCTCATCATGCCTGTAACACATCTTCATTGTCCGCGAGGAGTCACAAAATACGATTGCGCGTATACCGTTTTCGAATACGCCAGGGGCAATGGAGAACAGCCGCCGCCGACCCGGCTCCGGTGGAGCAAGGTTTCGGTACAGTCGGGGATAGCGGTTGTGTGACGCCTACTGGCAGACCTTGTAGTCGTCGGTCACCTGGTTGCGCACCACCTTGGACAGCTTGGTGAAGGCGGCGAAACCGCGCTTCTCGATGGTCTGCAGCAGGTCGTCGATATTGTCGCAGAAGCCTTCGGTCAGCGAGATGTTGCGGGCATAGGTGACCAGCCGGCCGTCGGCATAGTTGATCTGGTACTTCCAGTCGTCGGGAAATTCCCGCTGCCAGGCCTTCTGGCGCCGGTCCACGGCCGAGCGGAACTTGGCGCCGTTGGCGCCCTCGATCTTCTGCCAGCGGTCCCTGGCGCCCGGCAGCAGGCGTTCGTTGCAGCGGTTGGCGGCCTCGCGCAGGAAGATGCCCTGGCGCACTTCCTGCTCGGCCTTGATCTCGGTCGTGGAAAAGCACTTCTTGGGCTTGGCCGCCAAGGCGGCGACCGGAGTCAGGACGAGGGCGAGGACGATTGCGGCGCGGAACATGGGGCAGCCCTGGAAGTGGAGGCCGGGCCAGTATGCCGCAGCCGCGCCCAGGCCGCCAGCCGCCAGCCGAGCAGCACGGCCAGGATGGCGGCGTGGATGGCCGGCTCGGTGATGTCCTTCTTGACCATCATCCAATGGTGGGTCACGCCCAAAGGCGCAATGACGTAGACCAGCCGGTGCAGCGCCCGCCAGCGCCGCCCCCCCAGACGCCGGACCATGGAATCGGTGGAGGTGACGGCGAGCGGGATCAGCAGCACCACCGCCAGCATGCCCAGCGTGATGTAGCGCCGCTTGACGATCTCGCGGCCGATGGCGTTCCAGTCGAAGAACTGGTCGAGCCCCACATAGGAGCTGAAATGCAGCACCACATAGGTGAAGGCGAACAGCCCCAGCATGCGCCGCCAGCGCCCCAGCGCATTCCAGCCGGTCAGTTGCCGCACGGGCGTCACGGCAAGCGCGATCAGCAGGAAGCGCAGCGCCCAGTCGCCGAGAGTGCGGTTGGTGGCCTCGATGGGATTGGCCCCCAGCCCGCCGGAAGTGCCGCGCCAGACCAGCAGGGCCAAGGGCAGCAGGCAGAGAAGGAATACCAAGGGTTTGACCCAGGCTTGGCGCAGCAGCTTGTCCATCAGTAGTTCACCGCCAGATCCATGCCGGCATACAACGACGCCACCTGCTCGGCGTAGCCGTTGAAGGGAAGAGTCGGGCGCCGGCGGAACTCGCCGATGCGCCGCTCGTTGGCCTGGCTCCAGCGCGGATGGTCCACCGCCGGATTGACGTTGGCGTAAAAGCCGTATTCGCGCGGCGCCGCCTTCATCCAGGCGGTCCTGGACGGCGTCTCGCTGAAGCGGATGCGCACGATGGACTTGATGGATTTGAAGCCGTACTTCCACGGCACCACCAGACGGATGGGCGCGCCGTTCTGGGGCAGCAATTCCTCGCCATAGAGGCCGACCGCCAGCAGGGCGAGCGGATGCATGGCCTCGTCCATCCTCAGGCCCTCCACATAGGGCCACTCGATCACCCGCGTCCGCTGGCCGGGCAGGCGCTCGGGGTCCTGCAGGGTGGTGAACTCCACGTATTTGGCCTTGGAATTAGGCTCGAAGCGCTTCAGCACCTCGGCCAGGGGGATGCCCACCCAGGGAATGACCATGGACCACGCCTCGACGCAGCGCAGGCGGTAGATGCGCTCCTCCAGCCTGTGGGGATTGATCAGGTCCTCGTAGCCGAGCGTGCCCGGCTTGGCGCATTCGCCGGCGACGGTGACGCTCCACGGCTTGGTCTTGCCGAAATAGCTGGGCGCCAGTTGGGCGGGATCGGACTTGTCCACGCCCAGCTCGTAGAAGTTGTTGTAGGTGGTGACGTCCTTCATGGGCGTCGGCGGCTCGTCGGTGGAAAACGGCCCCTTGACGGTGGAAAGCCCCGCCTCGGCCGGAAGGCCGGACAGCGCCAGGGCGCCCGCCGCGCCCAGGGCGAGAAAGCGCCGGCGGTCCAGCCACAGCGCCTTGTCGGTCACGTCGCAGTCGCGCAAGCCGCCGCCGGATCTGATCAACATGTCGGTTCCTCCACCACTCTCTTCCGAAGACGGGTTCGCCGCCCGTCTTCGGAAGGTTACATGGGGATCACGCCTTGGGTTTGGAACAGACCCGCTTCACCGCCTGCCAGTCGGAATCGGACAGGGCCGGCAGCCGGGGCGCGGGCAGCCGCCGCGCCTCGATGGCCGCCGCGCGGCGGCCCGATTCGGGATGGGTGCCCAGCCAGGCCAGCGCCTGGGTCCGCCCGCCCTCCATGACTTCCAGGCGGCGGAAGAAGCGGGCGAGACCGTCCGAGCCGATGCCCGCCGCCTCCAGCAGGGCCAGCGCCCCCAGATCGGCGGCGCTTTCGTCCTCGCGGGAATAGGCGCCGGCCAGCGCGGCGCCCAAACCGCTGGCCACCAGGCCCGAGGCGTCGCCGGTGATCATGGTGGCGAACACGCCGACGCCCAAGGCCCGGATCATGGCGGCGCTGACGTGGCGCTCGCCGATATGGGTCAGCTCGTGGGCCAGCACTCCGGCCAGTTCATCCGGCTCCTCGGCCTTGCCGATCAGGCCGGAGAACAAGATGATCTCGCCGCCCGGCAGGGCCAGGGCGTTGACGTCCCGAGAATGCAGCACGTGAACCGTGACCTGACGGCGTTCCGGCGGCAGCGCCTCGGCCAGCCGCCGGGCCAGGGCGTCCAGCACCCGGAGCCCTTCGCGCCCCTCGCAAGGCGTCATCTGGCCTTCCAGGCCGGCGGCGATGGACTGGCCCCACTGGCGCTCCAGCCCGGCGGGCACCAGATGGGCCAGCAACTTGGACATGGGCGCCAGCCCGATCAGCAGGCCGGCCAGCACCCCCGCCCCCAGCAGGCAGGCCAGCACCAATCCCATCCGCCGGGGCCGCGGCGGCCTGACGGCCCGGGGCAGCACCTCGCGGATGACATAGGCATCCTCCACCGCCAGCCGGGCGTCGGGCTCGGAGGCACAGCGCAGCCGCACGCCGCGCTTTTCCGGCCACTCGCCGTCGGCCAGCAGGTCCTCGGACTTCCACACGGCGATGAGGAAACCGTCCACCCCCCGGATCTCCAGGCCGGTGGTCAGCACGCGCACCACCACCTTGCGCGCCGCCGCGCTGCGTCCGTCGCTGAATCGTCCCGGCCGGTCGGCTTCCAGCCCGTTCAAAACTCGCCCGCTCCGTCGAGGACGGCCACCAGCCCCTCGCCGGTGGAGGGGCCGGCATCGGCCGAGCGATGCACGGCGGCGAAATCGGGCTCGCCCTCGACGCCGATGACCGCGCAGGCGTAGCGGAAGGTGCGAAGCGAGGCCCAGGGGCGCAGAATCCCCAAGCTGAACAGCGAGATGATCATGTTGCCCGCCACCAGACGCATCAGCCGCCACGCGCCCGTGTCGGCCGAAAAGCGGCTGCCCTCGAATTCGATGCCCGCCGCCAGGTTGCGGTAGAAGCCCGCCCGGTACCACGCCCAGGGCAGGGCCAGGATCAGCACCGCCAGCACCATGATCACCAGGGTGAAGGACAGCCCGGCGGCGGCCTCGTCCAGCGCCCCCTGCTCAACCATGGTGAAGGTTGCGCCGCCCAGCCCCATGGCCGCCACCGCGAACACCAGCCCGCTGATCCACACCAGGAAGAAGCGGCCGTAAAGACCGGACGCCGTGGCCTCGCATTTCAGATGGGTGTCGCCGAAGGTAGTGTTGCCGAAACGGTAACGGGCCAGCCACATCTCACCGGCCGGCCAGGCCCAGCCCAGGCTGAGCGGCACGGCGACCCACACCAGCAGCGAACGAAACGCGTAGCTCCAGCCCGAGCCGGTCTGGCCGCCCTTGATGCCGCGCCAGCGGGTGCGGCTCAACTGGTAGCGCCGCGCCCGAAAGAGCCCCACCGACACCAGCAGCACGGTCAGCAGGTACAGCACCGAAATCACCGCCCCGCCCAGGGGGTTTCCGGCGGTGACCAGAACCTGCGCCCAGCCGAAGCCGGCGACGATGGGCAGGTAGATCAGGACCAGGACCAGCAGGAAGCCGACGAACAATTCCTTGCCGGTGCCGGTGTATTCCACCGGATCATTCCAGGCCTGGGTGCCGCCCCACAGCAGGCGGCGCACCCTTGTCTTGCCCCAGAACCGGTAGAGCGACAAGGTCAGGATCGACAGCAGCAGGTTGACCAGGGCCAGCCGGACCATCCCCCCCGTCCCGGCTAAATGGGCAAAGGGGCGCTGGATGGTTGCGGTATCGCTCATGGCTTTCTCTCCGGCCGGATCATCGCCCAAGGTAACCGGGGCCCCCGATCTTGTCGATAACGCCCGGTGCGGGCCGCAACCGGCGCTGCTACACTGTCCATCGGCTTTCCATCCGACCAGGAGGCGAATGTGAGCGATTTTCCCGCCCTGATGCTTGACGAGACCGGCGGCAAGGTGACCGCCTCCATCCGCCGGCTGACCGAAGCCGACCTGCCCGAGGGCGAGGTGCTGGTCAAGGTCGAGTACAGCACCCTGAACTACAAGGACGGCATGATCCTGGGCGGACTGGGCCGTCTGGTGCGCAAATACCCGCACGTGCCCGGCGTCGATTTCGCCGGCACGGTCGAGGCCAGTTCCTCGGCCGAATTCAAGCCGGGCGACAAGGTGATCCTGACCGGCTGGCGGGTGGGCGAAACCCATTGGGGCGGCTACGGCGCCAAGGCCCGGGTCAAGGCCGAATGGCTGGTGCCCCTTCCCGCCGGACTGTCCACCCGCCAGGCCATGGCGGTAGGCACCGCCGGCTTCACCGCCATGCTGGCGGTGATGGCGCTCGAGGATCACGGCCTTCGCACCACCGACGAGGGCGAGGTGCTGGTCACCGGCGCCGCCGGCGGGCTGGGCAGCGTCGCCGTGCTGCTCTTATCCAGGCTGGGCTACCGGGTGGCGGCGTCCACGGGGCGCGAAAGCCTGGGAGATTATCTGCGTTCGCTGGGGGCGACCTCCATCGTCGACCGCGCCGAGGTGGGCGCGCCGCCGCCCAAGCCGCTGCTGTCGGAACGCTGGGCGGCGGCCGTGGACTCGGTCGGCGGCGCGACGCTCGCCAATACCGTCGCCTCGCTTCGCATGCGGGGTGCGGTGGCGTCGTGCGGCAATGCCGGCGGCGTCGAGTTCAATATGACGGTGCTGCCCTTCCTGCTGCGCGGCGCCAGCATCCTGGGCATCGATTCGGTGATGTGCCCGAAGCCCAGGCGCATCCTCGCCTGGAAGCGTCTGGCCGAGTTGCTGCCCTTGGACAGGCTCGACGCGCTGACCACCGAAATCCGTCTGGCGGAATTGCCCGAGATGGGAGCCCGAATCCTCAAGGGCGACGTCAAGGGCCGCGTGGTGGTCGACCCTAACCGGTAACGGTCCGGCTGCGCCGCCGCACCGCCCAGATGAAGGCGATGGCGGTGAGGTTCATGACGAAGGCGTAGACGATGCTGGGCACCATCATGGCGGGGTTGCCCAGCAGCGTCACCGCCACGAAGATGCCCAGCGCCCCGTTCTGCAGCCCGTTCTCCATCACCACGGCGATGCGGTCGGCCAAATCCAGGCGGGCGAACGCGCCCAGCGCCCAGGCCCCGCTCATGGCCGCCAGATTGAGCGCCAGGGCGGCCGGCACCACGTCGCCCACATGGTCGATCAGCGACTGGCGCTGGCTGACGAAGGCGCCCACCACGATCAGGGCGAACAGCAAGGTGGCGACGGGCCGCGCCAGGCGCCCCATCCGCTCGGCCGCCTGCGGCCACAGGCGCTGGATGGCCAGCCCCAGGGCCAGCGGCACCGTGTCTACCAGGAAGATCCCCAGCGTCATCTTGCCCACGGGAATCTCGACCGACCGGTCATAGCCGGCGAACAGGGCCAGACCGAAATTGACCAGCAGCGGCACGGTCACGGTGGCGGCCAGGGAGGTGAGCGCGGTGATGGTGGCGGCCAGCGCGATGCGCCCGCCGGCATGATGGGTCAGCAGGGCCGAGGTCACGCCGGCCGGACAGGCGGCCAGCAGGATCATGCCCACGGCGAAATCGGGCTGGGGCTTCCAGGCCAGCACCAGGGCGAGGCCGAGCGCGGGCAGCAGCACCAGCTTGGCCGCCAGCCCCACCGCCATGGCCTTGGGCTGGCCAAATACGACGCGGAAATCGCGCCCGTCCATGGTCAGGCCCATGGCGAACATGATGAAGGCGAGCGCCAGGGGAAGCGCGGCCTGGGTGATCACAGCAGCACTCCCACCGCCAGCAATCCGGCCAACAGCAGCTGGAAGCGCGCCGTGGACGCCAGGATGGCGTTGAAGGCCGGACCACGCGGACTCGTGGCGAATTTCAGGATCAGCCACAGGGCGAAAGGCAACGCGCCCAGACACAGCCAGCCGCCCTTGGGGCCCAGCGGCGAGGCCAGCAAGCCGACCGACGCCAGCAGCAACATGCCGTAGACCGCCTTGGACGCCTCGATGCCGGCGCGGATGGCCAGGGTGCGGCGTCCGGCCAGCCGGTCGGCCTCCATGTCGCGGTAATTGTTGGCCAGCAGCACCGCCGCCGCCACCGCGCCGATGGCAATGCCGACCATGATCGACTGACCGGTCAGGGAAAGGGTCTGCAGGTAATAGGTCCCGCCCACCGCGCCGATGCCGAAAAAGGCGATGACGAAGGCTTCGCCGCTGGGGGTATAGGCGATGGGCTTCGGCCCGCTGGAATAGGCCCAGCCGGCCAGCAGCGAGGCCAGCCCCAGGGCGATGATGGGCCAGCCGCCCAGCCAGACCAGATAGAGGCCGACCAGGGCGGCCAGGGCGAAGCTGACCAGCGCGGCGCGGCGCACCCGCTCGGGCGTCGCCCAGCCCAGCGCGGTGACGCGCGGCGGTCCCTGGCGCAACGGCTGGTCGCCGCCACGGACCGCGTCGCCCACGTCGTTGTAGAGATTGGTGCCCGCCTGGATGGCCAGCGCCCCCAGCAGCGAGGCGGCGAAGGGCCTGGGATCGAGGCCGCCGGTATCGGCCAGCGCCAGGGCGCTGCCCGCCACCACGGGTGCCACGGAAATGGTCAGCGTCTTGGGCCGGATGGCCAGCCACCACAGCCGCCAGCCGTCCGGCGGCTGGTCGACCCGGCTGGCATGCTGTCCATCGATGACCAGCGACGGGCTTTCGGGCTGGCCGGACTCGAGCTTCATGACGCGGGCTTCACGCCGGAATGCAGGCAGGCGATGCCCATGGACAGATTGCGCCAGTCGATACGCTCGAACCCGGCGACGCGCATCAGCCCGGCCATTTCCTTTTGATCGGGGAAGCGGCGGATGGATTCCACCAGATAGGAATAGGCAGCGGGTTCGCGGGCGATCCAGGCCCCCAGGCGCGGAATCACATGGAAGGAATAGGCGTCGTAGAACGGACGGATCAGCGCCCAGGGCTTGGAGAATTCCAGGCAGACGAACCAGCCGCCGGGCTTTAAGACCCGGAAGATCTCGGCCAGGGCGGCTTCGGGGCTGGTGGCGTTGCGCAGACCAAAGGCGATGGTCAGCGTGTCCACCGAATTGGTCTCGAAAGGCATGGCCTCAGCCTTGCCCTCCACGAACTGGACGCCGAGGCCCCGGCAGCGCTTCTCGCCCACCGCCATCATCTCGGGCGAGGGGTCGCAGACCATCACCCGGCGGTCGGGCGCCGCCAGCAGACGGGCCACGTCGCCGGTACCACCGGCCAGATCGACGATCACCTGTCCCGCCGCCGGGCGGGCCGCCCTGACCATCGCCCGCTTCCACAGGCGATGGATGCCGAAGCTCATCACGTCGTTCATCAGGTCGTAACGCGGCGCCACGGCGTTGAACACCGCGCGGATGCGCTGCTCACGCTCTTCCGGCGTGACCGACTGGAAGCCGAAGGTGCCCGAAAGCGATGAGGTCAAGGAAGATCACCCCGACGGAACAGGAAGTAGCCGACCCCGGCGCTGAGCGTGCCCAGCGCGATTGGATAAGCAAGTGCGAATGTAAGATAGCCGCTGCGGCCCAGCGCGTCGAGGATCACATAGGAGCTGGGCCCCAGCACCACCATCTGCGGGTCGAACAGCAAGATGGCGGCGGTGCGGAAGCTTTGCAGCGGATTGGCCACCGCGATGCCGACGATCAGTTCCAGCGGCAGCCTTTCGCGGACCATCAGGCCCAAAAGGATCAGGTCGAGGAACAGGAGCAGCACCAGCCAGGTGAGGAAGGCGCCGGTCTGCGCCACGTCGGGGGTGCGCGCCAGGGTGGAGATCAGCATGCCGATGCCGAGAAACGCCCAGGCCAGGGCCACCAGCAGGGCGGTGTAGAGCACGAACAGGCTCCAATCCACCTCGATGCCGCGCAGCGCGGCATAAATGGCCGCCACCGCCATGGCGCCGAACACCGGCAGGAACACCACCACGAAACGGCCGAGCATCTTGCCCCAGAACCAGGCGTAAAGCGGCACCGGCAGGGACAGCATGTATTCGAACACGCCGGCGTCGCGGTCGCCCGCCACGGATCTCACCGTGGTGATCAGGATGAACACCGGCAGGATGGCGACACAGAGCTGGATATACGTGACCAGCAGGCGCGACAGGCCGGTGAAGCCCAGGATGCGCGATTCGGTCAGGCCAAAGACGAACAGCAGCACCACGATGCCGCCGAACACGATGGAGTAGAACATGAACCAGCGGGACCGCAGCGATTCCGCGATGTCCAGCCGGGCGGTGAGATAGAGCGCGTTCATCAGCCGTCTCGCGTCGTGGGGTTCGAGGGGGTCTCCGAGGGCTCGCAACGACTGGTGGAGCCCCGGGCCAGCACGGCGTTCTTCATGGCGACGTAATCGACCGCCCCATTCCGCCCCTGGCCCAGCGCGCCGAAGCCGTGGGCCATGGGAGTATGCTGGCCATCGATGTAGAAGGCCTTGCGGCCGTCGATCCACTTTTCCGTCTCGACGCCGCCGACCCAGAACTCCACCGACGCGTCGTCGGCCCAGCCCTGCTTGGCCATCCACAGCACCGCGTCGCCCAGATCGTCGAACTTGCGGACCTTACCGTCCTTGCCCCGCACCTGGGCGGCGAAGCGGGGATCGTCGATGATCATGCCGCAATATTCGCAGGTCTCGCGGCCCCACTTGATCTCCACCGGCCCGGTGGATTGCTGGCCGCAGGCCGACACGGCGATCGCCATGCCCGGCACCAGGGCCAGGAAGCGGCGGCGATTGACGCTATGACGCTCGCACATTTCGTCCGCTCCTATTTCATCTCGATGCCGGCCACCAGACCGGCATAGCGGGCCAGCACGCCCAGGAAGCGCAGCCGGTCGGGGCCGTTGACCACGCCCCGCCACGCCGTGCCGTCCTGCTCGGGCTGGAAATGCCAGTCGCCCATGGCACGCGCGAAGGCCGGCTCGGCCCGCGTCAGGCGCACCACGCAGTCGAGGCGCGCCGTCATCTCCACGTCGTCGGCGACGCGGTCGTCCAGCGCCACCTTTCCCTGGTCCATCTCGACCACGCGGTTGACCAGCGCCGCCACCTCGTCCAGGCGGTGGCTGGTGATCAGCATGACGGCGTTGTCCTTCCGCTCGTGCAGCAGGTGGAAGAAGATGTGCCGCGCCTCGGGGTCCAGATTGGCGGCGGGCTCGTCCATGATCAGCAGGTCGGAATCGCGGCCCAGCGCGATGCCGATCAGCATCTTCTGCTTCATGCCGCCCGACAGCTTCACGAAGGGGCGGCCCCGCACCATGTCCCAGTCCAGGCCCAGTTCGCGCACCATGGCGATGATACGGTCCGGGTCCGAGCCGCAGACGGCGGCCGAGAAGTTGACCAATTCGCCCACCGGCATCTTCAAGGGCGGCGGAATCTGCGGCACGAAGCCCACATGGGACAGCACGGTCTTGCGGTTGCCGCGCGGCGGCAAGCCGTTGACCGTGACCGATCCCTCGTGCAGGTACTCGCCCAGCAGGCAGCGGATCAGGGTGGTCTTGCCCGCGCCGTTGGAGCCCACCAGGGCGATCCGCTCGCCCTTGTCGATGGACAGGCTGACGCCGTCCAGCACCCGGTGGCGCTTGAAGGTCTTGGAGACGTTCTCGAAAACGATCATTCCCGCTGCATGTCCTCTTGCCCTCGCCCATCCCGGCCCAACTCCGGGAACGGGCTTCAACCTACAACAGCTTGTCCAAACCCTTGACCTCGAATTTCAGCGAGCCGGTGGGACAGGCGTCGATGCACAGGCCGCAGCGGGTGCAATCGGCGCCGATGGCGACGTTGACATCCTCGGCATAGGTCTTCTTGGTGCATTCCAGCACATGGGGCACCAGGCAGACCTTGCGGCAATCGCCCTCGTTCAGGCAATTCTCCATGTTGTAGGTCACCCGGAGCGGCGAGACCGCACCGACGAAGCCGTAGGTCAGCCCGATGGGGCAGATGTAGCGGCACCACATGCGGCGGATGAAGATGATCTCGTAGACCAGAAGGCCCAGCACCCAGACCATGGCCAGGCCGGGCCCGTAGATCAGGGCGCGGCTGACGATGCCGGTGGGCGAGATGGATTCGAACACCGTATAGCCGCTGACCACCGCCAGCAGGGCGAACACCACGTAGAGCACGGTGCGCGAGCCGCGGTGCAGGGGGTAGTCCACCACCATCTTGCGCTTGGCCAGCGCCAGATGGATCTTCTCGGCGATCTCGGCCAGCAGGTGGTAGGGGCAGGTCCAGGAGCAGAAGGTGCGCCCGCCCAAGAGCCACCACATGAACAGCACCGTACCGGTGCCGATCACCAGGTTGATCAGGATGACCTTGTAGGCCAGCATCACCTGGATGGCGGAATTCAAATCGGCGAAGTGGAAGCCGATGACGCGCGACGCGGTCAGCGCGCCTTCCACCAGCTGGACGTCGAAGCGGAACGACAGCACGAAGATCATGTTGACCATGATCAGCGTCGCCCAGCGGATGTTGCGCCACTTGTGGGAGTGCTTCTCGGCGTGGGCTTCCTTGATCTGGCGGGCCCGCTCGGTCCCCTTGACCTGCCGCTTGGCCTCCATCATGGCCTGGGCTTCGGGGGTGTAGCTGGCGGGCTTTTGCGGCGCCGCGCCCAGCATGATCTTG
Source organism: Magnetospirillum sp. XM-1 (assembly GCF_001511835.1). Classification (NCBI taxonomy): domain Bacteria; kingdom Pseudomonadati; phylum Pseudomonadota; class Alphaproteobacteria; order Rhodospirillales; family Rhodospirillaceae; genus Magnetospirillum; species Magnetospirillum sp. XM-1. The sequence goes on along the minus strand of NZ_LN997848.1, from coordinate 2,154,440 downwards.
AAGGATCGGAGGAGCTTCATCACGCGTCTCCCCACTTGCGCCGGATGTCGATGACGATGGAGGCCGGCTCGGTCGGGCAGATCATCTCGCACATGCCGCAGCCGACGCAGGCCTGGTGCACCACCGGGGTCCTGCGCTTGTCGGCGGGATCCTTGCTCATGGGCTCCATGCTGATGGCGTTGGGAACCGGGCATTCGCGGACGCACAGGTCGCAAAGCTCCAGGTCGTACTTGTATTCGGCCAGCTTGACCGGCTTCCAGCGGTCGATCTCGGTATAGCGGTGGACGCCCTTGAAGGGCGCGGGCCGCGCCGGGCCCTTCCAGCCCTCGCCCTTGCGCGCCAGGCAGGCGTTGGGGCGGTCCAGGCGGGCGAGGCCCATATGGACCTCTTCCTTCTTGCTGATCTTGTGGCTGAGCGCCCCCGTGGGGCAGGCCAGCACGCACTGCACCGCGTCGCACGAGAAGTCGCAGGCCTGTTCGCGGGCCGGAACATAGGGCACGCCGACGCCGAAGCCCTCGTCCAGATCGCCGAGCGCGATGGCGCGCACCGGGCAGACCTGGACGCACTGGCCGCACTTGATGCAGGCCGCCAGGAACTCCGCCTCGTCGATGGCGCCCGGCGGCCGCAGCCGGGGCGTCCACTTGCGCAGCACCGGAAAGAATCCGAACAGCGAAGCGCCAACCACGGCCCCGCCCATGGCGATGGAGCGCATCACCATGCGGCGCGTCTTGTTGTTGGCGTGGGGAACAGGGGCCGCCGGCTTGGGCGTGCCAACCTCGTCAGTCATCATCCTTACTCCCAGCGGAGGAGGGTCGTTGCGGTTCAAGAGCCCCCCGACGCCTCTGGAATGCCGGCGCGGCGTCCGAAGCGTTGCCTGGCGCGGCAGGAATCAGGGTGGCGGGAGGCGGCGCGGGCTGGGCCGGAGCAACCGGCGGAGCCACGGCGGGAGCAGGCGGCGGAGCCACGGCCGGAGCCGTCGGCGGGGTATAGGGCGCCACGTCGAGCTTGGGCGCGAAGACCGCGCCTGCGGCACGCTCGGACTGGCCGGACGCGCCGCGGTCGTGGGCCATGGGCGTCTCGCCCGCAGGCTTGGGACGGTCGGCGTTCTTGCGCAGGTCCTCGGTGGCCTCCAGCGTCGAGCCGGCGCGAACCTTGGCGTCGGCCGCCACCAGGGGATGCTTGTCCTCCAGCATCAATACCGGCTCGGAAAAGGGCGCCAGGCGGTCGAGGAAGTCCAGAACCTCGAGCAGCGGCGTGCCCTTGAAGAAACGGGTGTTGGGCTTGTCCATCCACACCCGTCCGGCATAGTTGAACAGCTTGTGCGGCTTGTCGCCCACGCCGTTACCGTCGCGGTCGAAGCCCTGGTAATCCTCCCAGCGGTTGGAATCCCAGACATTGCGCTTGGCGCTGCCGCCGCCATAAACCGCCACCTCGGTGATGTTGCCCGAGAACAGGTTGCCGGTGAACTCGTTGTCCTTCCAGTCGTTGAGGAAAGACACGCCGATGTCGTTGTAGGCGATGCGGTTGCCGCGGATGTGGTTCTTGCTGTCGGGTTCGTAGGGCGCCACGTCGATGGCGATACCCTGGGAACAATAGAGAATGTCGTTGTTCTCGATCACCACGTCGCTGCTTTCCTTCAGCGAGATGCAGACGCCCTGGGCGCCCACCGCCTTGGCGATGACGTTGTTCCGGAGTTCGTCACCGGTGTCGTACATCATGGAAATGCCGGTGGAATTGTCGAAGAAGTAGTTGCTTTCGGCGATGTTGTACTGGGCCTGCATCAGGTGCAGGCCATAGCGCCCGCCGCTCTGGCGGTTACCGACGAAGCGATTGTGGGTGGAATACCAAAAGACGATGTCGCGCCCGTTGATGAACTGGTTGTTCTCGATCAGGTTATGGTGCGAGTACCACAGCTTGATGCCGTCACCGCGCCTCCCTAAGCTGATCTTCTTGCCTTCCACCACGTTGTTGCGGACCACGTTGCGCTCGGACTGCTCCAGGCTGAAGCCGAACAGCACGTTGTCCATGCGGTTGTCTTCGACCAGGTTGTCCTTGCCGCGCACCTGGATGCCGGCGTCCTGCTGGGCGTGGCTGGGTCCCGAATTGGTGATGCGGAAGTTGCGCACGGTGGCGCCATCGGTCTTGATCCACAGGACGGAGCCCACGCCCTCGCCGTCCAGGGTCACCTGGTTCTTGCCGTCGAAGACGATCGGCTTGCTGACCACCAGATGGGATCTGTAGCGCCCCGGCGGCGGCGTGATCACCTGGCCCGGCTGGGCGATGTCGATCAAGGCCTGCAGCAGGGTGGAATCCAGCAGCGGCTCGGAATCCTGGCCCTGTGGCGCAGCCCCGGCGGGGGCCAGGCCGGCGGCGAAGACGAATGCCAGTGTCGCCAGTCTAGACTTTGAAAAGGTCTTGAACCAAACAACCATGGACCTCGTCTCCGCTCCTTGCCCTTAATGCGAACGGGACTACTTCGACTTCAGGGCCTTGCGCTGCAGCAGCAACGCCACGATCAGGCACAGCGAGGCCAGCAGCAGCATGCCGAAGCCGTAATGGGGATAGGAGAAAGTACCGAACTGCGCCACCTTGCCCTCGCCGAACACGGTGGGCATGAAGGGCTTGACCGAGAAGGCCGCCCACGAGCGCAGGTTATGGCCGAACCACCACAGCCAGGCGGAATAGTCGACGACGAAGGCCACCGGGATGACGATGCCCGACAAGGGCAGCACCCACCAGAACGGCCCCGCGTAGACCAGGAAGGCCAGCAGCATCACACCCACCAGCGAGAACAGGTAGGGAGCCGCCTTGATCTCGTACTTGGCGCCCACCTCGATGGGCTCCATGCCGATGAAGTGGTTGATGACGTTCATCTCGTGGACGCAGTCCAGGCCGCCTTCCTCGTCGCCCCAGGCGGCGTCCTTGGCGTCCTTGGGCTTTTCCTGGCTAGTGCAGCCGTTGAACACGCCGTTCATGTGGAAGTGGATGCGGATGCCGTCGGGGAAGGTCTCGGCCGGATAGTTGGGAGCCTTCAAGGCCACCCACCAGATGGGCGAGAAATACGCGCCGCCGATAAGAAGCGCAGCGATCACGGTCAGGATTCGCACGAGCGCCGGCTTGCTCTTGCTGTTGTTATTGGCCATGGAAATCAACCCCGTAGGCTTGTCAGGTGGATCGGAGGGAGGGCGGCGACCCGAAGAATTCCGGACGCCGCCCCATTGTCCACCTTATATCAGAAAAATCTACTGGAAGTCAGGATTTTTCCAGCCCTTGGGCGCGACGAGATTCGCCGGGGGCTTCAGGCGCGAGGTGTAGTCCAGCACCGCCTTGGTGTCGCGATCCGTGAAGGTCTGGATCTGCTTCATCATGTCGGGGTTGGCGTTGCGGCGCTTGCCTTCCTTGATCCACTGGTACTGGCGCAGCAGGTATTCGTAATGCTGGCCCTGGATGCGGGGATAGAACTTGTCGTTGTCGCCGGCGCCGTCGGCGCCGTGGCAGCGGGTGCAGTTCTCTTCGTACAGCTTCTTGCCGAGGGCCAGATCCTTGCCGTCGCCCACGCCGGGCTCGGGGTTCATCTTCAGCTTGACCGCCATGTAGGCGGCCACGTCGGCGATGGCCTGCGGGCCGCCGATCTGCGACGGCAGGGCGAAGGGATACATGGTGGGGTTGTCGCGGTTGAGCGCGCGGATGTCGGCCAGCTGCTTGATCACCACCTTGGGATGCTGGCCAGCCAGCTGCGGGAAGGTGCCGTCGGTCAGGCCCCAACCTTCCATCTGGTGGCAGGCGGAGCACACCTCGTAGACTTCCTTGCCGTTAGCCAGGTCGGGCTTGAGGTGGAGAGCCTCGTCTTCCTCGCCGCCGCCGGCATGCCACTGGTAGCCTTCCTCGCCGAGCGACTTGCCCTTCTGGGGGGTAGCGCCACCGGCGGCGATGGCGGCGCCACCGACCACGAGAGCGGAAACAGCGACCATGGCGGCCAGACTGTGCTTAAGCTTCAACATCGTTCTATCTCCAGGGTCTAGCGAACTGGGCCGCACACTAGCGCAGCCCAATCCGGCCTCACTTGACTGTGGACAAGTAATCCGCAATCTGGGCGATTTCGTCGTCATTGACCAAGTGCATCACAGGCTGCATGGCGTTGGCCTTGCCGTTGGCGCGGGTGCCGCTCTTGATGTCCTTGGTCTGGGCCAGGATATAGGCCTTGTCCTGGCCGGCGATCATGGGATAGCCGGGCAGCGGCTTCTTGCCTTCCTTGCCGTGGCAGGCCACGCAGGTCTTGGTCAGGAACAGGGTCTTGCCCGGGTGCGGCGCACCGGCGGCAGCGGCGGCGGCGGCGGGCGCCTCCTTCAGGCTGGCCAGGTAATCGGCCACCGCCTTCATGTCGTCTTCCGCCATGTCCTCGACGATGGGCTTCATGGAATCGGCGCTCTGGCCGTTGGCGCGCGCGCCGGCCTTGATGTCCTTCATCTGGTTGAACATGTACTCGGCGCTCTGGCCGGCCAGCTTGGGGAAGCCTTCCTGCAGCGGGGTCTTGGCGTCCTCGCCGTGGCAGGCGGCGCAGCCCTTGTCGGCATAGATCGCCTTGCCATCGGCGGCGAGCGCGGGCGCCAGGGTGACGGCGCCAAAGGCGGCGGCCAAAGCCATGACGGGAAGCTGCCGCTTGATGGTCTTGAACATGTCTGATCCTCTCCAGCTCGGTACGACCGAGGGCATGGCCCAGCCTGCCCCCGAATTTCCACGGAAACTACGCTCCGGACGCGACCGTCCCCATGACTTTGGTTAAGTATTGATCTGTTCGGAAGCGTCGGCGTGACAAAGGTACAAAAGACGCTTCGGTACAAAAAGAAAGGCGGAGCGGGCAAGCCCACCCCGCCAGATCCTTTGCGCGGCTACCGGGGCGGGCGAACCCGCCCCGGCCATACCGCAACCGCTTACTTGGCCGGAGCGGCCTCCACCTTCTTGGCGCCGTTCTGCTCCAGGAAGGTCTTGGCACGCAGGCCGATGTCGGCGGCCTTGACCTGATACTGGAACCACTGCTCGGCCCACAGGAAGGCGCTGTTGTAGTCGCCCTTGGCGGCGAACTCTTCAGACTTCTTCTTGTTCTGCTCGGCGTAGCCCAGCTGCTCGGTGGCGTCCTCGACCATGGCGACCACCTGCGGGAAGTCCTTGAAGTTCACGCTGGTGATGTAGCCGACGACGCTGTTGATGACGGCCTGGGTATCAACGTTGGCCTTCACGCGGGCGTCGTAGTCCTTCTGGCCGTAAACCTGGCCTTCCTTGCCCTTGGCTCCCGAAGCCTTGTAGTTGGCGGGCTGAACCAGCAGGTAGCCTTCCATCTCAAGGTGCAGCGCCGAGCAGAACTCGGTGCAGTAGTACGGGTACACGCCGGCCTTGTTGGCCTTGACGGTCAGCGAGGCGGTCTTGCCCGGCTCGATCGACAGGTTGCCGTTGTGCTTGGAGATGGCGAAACCATGGGTTTCGTCCTGGGCACGCTCGAGGTTGGTCAGGTGGACGGTGATTTCGTCACCCTCGTTCGCCTCGATGATTTCCGGCGTGATGTGCGAGCGGATCACGGTACCGAACACTTCGACCTTGCCCGGCTTCTTCTCGATGCGCTCCTGGCCGGGGCGAACCGCGAACGGCGACTTCTTCTCGGTGCGAGAATCGGTGCCGAACGGATAGCGGACGTTGGTCTTCAGCTTCTCCACCGCGATGGAGACGGCGTAGTGGGGCTCGCCCAGCGGCAGCGGCATATCGTACAGCAGCTGCATCTTGTCGCCGGAGATGTCGATCAGCTGGTGGTTCTGCGGATGCAGCGGACCCACCTGAGCGAAACGATCGATGGCCAGCTTGTTCAGAGCGATCAGGTACTTGCCCGCCGGCTTGGCGGTGTCGCCCTGCATGGCCATCAGGTGGCCGATGTTGTAGTGGACGGAAATTTTGTCCAGCACCTTGCCTTCACAGTAGTCCCACTTGGCGACCATGGAGTCCACGTACAGCGAGGTGTACGCGACGCAGGGCTTGGAGTCGTACTGGGTGTGGAGCGGGCCGAGGCCCAGCGCCACCTGCTTGTGGGCAACGGTCTCCAGCGCGATGATCGGAATGCCGTACTCGTCCTTGCCGGCGAAGGTGCCGGCCTTGATCGCGGCCTCGATCTTGGCGATGTCGTAGACGGTGGTGTGGCTGTCCAGCTTGCCGGACACCGTAACGTACTTGCCGTCCGGAGTGACGTCGGCGCCGTGGGGGCTCTTGGGCTCGGGGATGAGCACCAGGATGCCTTCCTTGACCGCCGTGTCGATGGTCAGCACGTTGTGGCCGTTGATCTTCTTGGCCTTGCCGGCCTTGACCAGCTCGGCGGCCTTCTTCCAGTTGATCACGTGCAGGTAGTCGTGGTCCTTGGCCGAGCAGCCCGCTTCGAAGGGCGGACGGCCGCGCTCGATGCCGCCGACGTAACGCTCGGTGCAGAAGGAGTTCACGAAAGCCCAGCCGTCCGACGGACCCTTGCCGAAGTCGGACAGATCCTGGCTGTAGGGGGGCAGCTCGAGGGAGAACGAGTTCTCGGGCTCGATGCGGCCGTGCTCGCGGTTGAACTTCCAGAAGGTGGTCGCGCCGCGATACTTCTCGTTGAACTGCTCCAGCGGAGCGAATTCACCGCCCAGCGGGGCGGGGTACTGGGCCGGCTCGATCACGTAGTCGGTGTTCGGGCTGACGAAGGCGCCGCCGTGCTCGGACTGCATGATCGGGTTCTGGACGATCTGCTTGGTCTCGAAGTCGCGCAGGTCGACCACCGCGATGCGGGGCGTGTTCTTGTCGTTGATGAACAGCCACTGGCCATCGCTCTCGCCGTTGGTCTCGGACAGCGCCGGGTGGTGGGTGTCGCCCCACAGAACCTGACGGCCGGAAACCTCGGAGCCCTGCTTCAGCACGGCCTTGGATTCGTCGTCATAGCCGTAGCCCTGCCAGGGCTCGGGGGTGAACACGCCGATGTACTTCAGAATGCGCATCGAGGGCACGCCGTACACGATCACCTGACCGCTCTGGCCGCCCGAGCTGAACACCATGAATTCGTCAAGCTTGCCGGTCGGATTGTAGGTCTTGGCCGCGGCCATCAGGTCGTTTTCGGTCAGACCACGGCGCTTCATCACATCCTGCAGCGACTCGGCCGAGGCAGCACTGGCCACAAGGGCGCCAAAGCTGACAGTAGCGAGCAGAGTCGCCAGTTTGCGGCTTCTATGCATCTTCCCCACCTTTTGAATTGTTGAAACTAAACAAATGATACCCAACCTTCGCCGAAGACGATGGGACCGGGGCGGACCAAAAGCCTTAACTTTCGTCAAGAAAGCCTACGTAAATTCCTCGCGCCCTCGGCATGGCCGCCGGGCTATGATCACGCTTCCCAAATGCCGGAATGAGAGGCATCAAGGGGCGTGACGAGGACTAAGGGACCCATGGACATGCGACGGTTGCTGCTTACTCTCATGATGTGCCTGGCCATGCTTCCGGCCGCCCGCGCCGAAGAGGATTCCAGGGTTTCGGGGCGTTTCCTGCTGACCGACATGGACGGGCGGACCGTCACCGACGAGATGTACCGGGGGAAGGTCCGCCTGGTCACCTTCGGCTACACCTTCTGCCCCGACATCTGCCCCACCGTGCTGAACACCTTGTCGGTGGTTCTTGATCAATTGGGCCCGGACAAGGCCAAGGTGGCGACGCTGTTCATCTCGGTGGACCCCGAGCGCGACACCCCGGCCCATCTCAAGGAATACCTGAACGCCTTTCCCGACATCACCGGCCTGTCGGGCACGCCCGAGCAGGTCGCCGCCGCCGCGCGCAATTTCAAGGTCCGCTACGAGCGCCAGAAGCCCGAGGGCGACGACCCCAAGAGCTATGCCGTGGACCACACCGCCTCCATCTTCATCATGGATCGCGAGGGCAATTTCCTGGCCAAGATGCCGCACATGTCGGCGCCGGACCGGGTGGCGGACCGGGTGCGCTCGTACCTGGCGCCGCGCCGGGCGGAGAACTAGACCATGAAGCGCCGCGCCTTCGTCATGGCCGCCGCCGCGGCCCTTTCCCTCCGCCCGGCCGCCGCCGCCCCCAAGGGATTGCGCGGCCTGGTCATCCACGACCAGCCCAAGCCGGTGGCGGCGCTCGACATCCGCGACGCCGAGTCCCGCGCCGCCGGCCTGGATACGCTGAAGGGCAAGCCGATCCTGCTCAATCTGTGGGCCAGCTGGTGCATGCCCTGCGTCGCCGAGCTTCCGGCGCTGGACCGGCTGAAGCCCGCCCTCGACGCCAAGGGCGTCGCCCTGGTCGCCCTGTCGCTGGACCGCGGCGGCAAGCTGACGGTGGTCAACACCTTCGCCCGCTTAGGGATCAAGAACCTCGACATCCGCACCGACGAGAACCGCGTGGCGGCGGAAAAGCTGGACGCTCCCGCCTTGCCGGTGACGCTGCTGATCGACGCCCAGGGGCGCGAAATCGGCCGCTTCATCGGCGCCGCCGAATGGGACGGCCCGCCGGCCGCCCGCCTGCTGGACGCCCTGGCGGCGGGAAGCCCCCTGACGCCGGACATGGCGCCGCCCCCGGTCAAGATGGGAACGGCGCCTTAGGCTTTCCGCGTGCTTGGCCGCGGCCTCAATGGCCGCTGGTCCATCCGCGCGCCACTACGGACGCGCGGATGGACGAAACCGACCGGCTCAGTGCTTGTGCATCATGCCGCCCGGCATGGCCGCGCCGGGGGCCATGGCGCCGGGCGCCTGGACCGGAACCTGGACCACCACCGCGCCGGCCTTCTCGAACTTGAGCGTCAGCTGGACGGCGGCGCCTTCCTTCACCGGGGCGTTGAGGCCGATGAACATGATGTGGTCGCCGCCCGGCTTCAGCTCGACCGTGCCGTGCTCGGGCAGCGCCAGGGACTCGACCTTGCGCATGCGGTAGATGTCGCCGTCCTTCACATGGGTATGCAGTTCCACGCTCTTGGAAATGCCGGCCTCGGCCGCCACCAGACGGTCGGCGCCGCCGTGGTTGTGGATGGTGAGGAAGGCGGCTCCGGTGCCGCCGGTCATGGGAGCGGCCCGCATGAACGGATTGACCACCTCGATATCGGCGGCGGCCGCCTGGCCCGAGACGGACAGGCCCAGCAGCAGGGCGGCGGCAATGGCAAAGGACTTCATCGGGAAACTCCAGACAGTAGACAGGTGCAATCGCCCCCGACGGATGGGGACGGCGAAAAGTTCGCGATGGGACATTTCAGGGATGGCGGCGGGCGACGTCAAGCCGCCGCGATCGGAGGGCCGCGGGCGAGCCGGTGGCGGGATGCCTGCCCGTCCATGCGTGACGAGCCCGTCGCGGCGATGCGAAGCCCTGCCGTACCTGCGGTGGGTACTTTGAAGGTTGGGGACGGCAAAGCCCCTTTCGCCGGCGACGCGGCCTGACACACCAGGCAGCATCCATGGCTTTCGGACTGCTCCTCGTCGCCCATGGGGGATGGAACCGCCGTACGCTCGGTTCCGCCCGCGGGTGACGCGTGGCAGATTCCAGTCCGCGCAGCCAGCGTCACCAGGAGGGTTTCCCCCCTGAACGCCAGATCGAGACCGGGAAGCAGCCCCTGGAAGACAAAGCCCGCCGCCACCAGCGCGACCGCCAGCAGCCGCGCCATGGGGCTGCGGCCGAAGCGGAAGATGGACGGAACGGCGGGGCCAGAACGCAAGGCGGTCCTCCTCGGGGGTCCTACAGGAACGCACGCCCGGCGACCACAGACATTGACTCCGATCAAGTCGCGGGGACTCCGATCAGGTCGCCGACGAACCGGGGGCGCTCAGACCCGCGCGGCGGCGGCGGCCGGACGGCGGGCGGCGGCGGCGGCCCGGATATAGGGAGCCAGCTTGGAATCCTCCCCCAGGATGTGGGCCATCACCCACTTTTCCATCAGGCTGCGGACCGCCGAGACGAATTCTTCGTGGTTGACGGACGAAAGCAGCGGCAACAGCAGCACCCGGCGCAGGGCGGCCGCCATCTCGGCATGCAGCGCCTTGTGCCGTACGTAATCGGGAAAACCGCAGTGAAGCATCTGCTGCTCCTCGCGGATGAAGTGCTCCCCCGCCTCGCCCATCAGCCGCGCCGCCGCCGATTTGGCGGCGTCCAGCGTCCGGCTGGCTTCCAGTTCACGCCAGATCGCGATCATGCGATCATGGTCGTCGTCGAGGATCTGGTGTCCAATGCTGTAGCTTGATGCCATGTCCACCCCCCGTGGAAGTACAATGAAATAGTCCTCCAATTTTTGTGATCAATCAAACGACGCTCTGTAACGCTTTCCCGCTGCAAGATGACAGTTTTTTGCCAAAATCGAGCCGATCGTCGTAGAAGAATTCGTCGCGCATACCAAAGGTTATGATCCATGAGTCAGTACCTATTCTTTTCCTCCATGCTTCGCTTCGTCGCCGCCAAGACCGCCGCCGCCGCCCCAGCCGCCCTGGATGCGCGGACGGCCGACATGATGGCGGTCCTGCGCCGTATCGCCGACACGGTGGAGCAAGGCCCCGATTTCGAGATTCCCGGCGACGGGCTGGAACTGAGCGCCCGCGCCCTGGCCGGCTTCGCCGCCTTCTTGCAGAAGAGCATCCTTCCCGAGGCGGTGGCGCACGGCAACCAGGGGGGCGAGGTCCAGATCCGCTGGGCGGTGGACCGCGCCATGGACGCCGTCAACACCTTGCTGTCGCGCGCCGCGCTGCAGGAAGGCCTGCCGGTCCGCATCACCCTGCCGCCACCTCCCGGTTGATAGGTAGTCCACCTTATTCTTGCCCGGCGGCCACCGGGCATGGTTCACTACCCATTCATATTCGACGGGCGTTTCGCGGAGCGGACGAGGGCATGCTGACCAGGGATGTTGCGGCGGGCGAGGTGATCTTCCGCCAGGGTGATAGCGCCGACATGGCCTATCTGATCGAGGCGGGCACCATCCAGATCCGCCATGACGGCCCGGGAGAGTGCGAAGCCCGCCCCCTGGCCCTGCTGGGGCCGGGCGAGGTGTTCGGCGAATTGGGCGTCATCGACGGCGAGCCCCGCTCGGCCACCGCCATCGCCCAGACGCCGGCGCGGCTGGTGACGGTGCGCGCCGAGAAGATCCAGCAATCCATCGCCCGCTCCGACCCGTTCTTCGCGGAACTGATGCGCAAGCTGGTGGGACGGCTGCGCAATTCGCGCAGCCTGGACGAAGCCGCGGTCATGGCGGCGCTGCAAAGCTCGGAATTCGGGCCGGGCTTCGAGGAAATCCTGCGCGAGCGCGACATCGCCGAAGGCATCATCCGGGGCGAGATCGAGCCGTTCCTCCAGCCCATCGTCGATCTGCGGAGCGGAGCCATCCGGGGATACGAGACGTTGGCGCGCTGGCGCTCGGACAAGTTCGGCCTGATGACGCCTTGCGCCTTCCTGCCGCTGGCACGGCGCACCGGCCTGATCCGCCGCATCGACCTGACCATGGCCGACCGGGCGCTGAACATCTGCGCCGGCTTCGGACGGGGCGAGGGCTCTCCTTTCGTGGCCATCAACATCTCGGCCTGGCACCTGCGCGACCGCACCCTGGTCGACACCCTGAAGCGCATGCTGGCCCAGCACCGCCTGCCGCCCAGCCGCATCTGCGTCGAGATCACCGAGACCATGCTGATCGACGAGACCTCGGACGCCGACAGCCTGCTGGCCGAGTTGCGCGATTGCGGCATCCGCATCGCGCTCGACGATTTCGGCACCGGCTTCTCGCCGCTGGCCTTCCTCTATCGCCTGCCCATCGACATCCTGAAGATCGACGGCAGCATGGTGGAGGGCATCGAGTCCTCGCCCCGCCAACGCGGCGTGCTGGAAGGCCTTAAGGATCTGTGCGCCCGGCTGGGCATCGAGGTCATCGCCGAAGGCATCGAATCGGGAGAAGCCGCCGGCGCGCTGCTGGAAATGGGGTTCACCCTGGGCCAGGGCACCCATTTCGCCGCCCCGGCCGCGGTGGACGAGACCCTGGGGAGCCTGGCGTCATGACCAGCGAGCCCGAGGATTCCACCCAGATCCATGTTCAGACGGAACAGGTCTTCGCCAGCCTCGCCGCCTATCAGCACGCCCTGACCAGCCATGTGGACTGGCTGCAATCCTGGTACAGCTCGGTCCTCAACTGGGACGACCAGGCCCGCCCCACCCCCGGGGCCGGGCACTGCCGGTTCACCAACTGGTACGAGGGCGCCGGCCAGTCGGCCCTGGCCGGCTATCCCGCCTTCGCCGAGCTGGGACAGCTGCACCTCGAGATTCACGCCAAGGCCGAGCAGATCACCGAGCGGGCGGCCGACGGGCACACGGTCACCACCTCGGACTACGAATCCATGATGGCCCTGGTCCTGGCCTTCAGCACCACCGCCCAGGGGCTGGAGCGCGACACATGGCGCACGCTGGCGACGGTGGACGCGCTGACCGGGCTGGGCAACCGCCAAACCATGATGAGCCACCTGATCGGCGAGCGCGACCGCGCCATCCGCCTGAAGCAGCCCTGCTGCGTCGGGCTGGCCGACATCGACCATTTCAAGCGGATCAACGACACCCACGGCCACGCGGTGGGCGACCGGGTGTTGCGGGCGGTGGCGGAGGCGCTGCGCCATACCGTGCGGCCTTACGACGTCCTGTACCGCTATGGCGGCGAGGAATTCCTGGTCTGCCTGCCCGCCGCCACCCAGGAAGCGGGACTGCACGTGCTCGAACGCATGCGGGCCGCCGTCGCCGGGCTGAACCTCACGACCGCCACGGGCCAGCCCATTCCCGTCACGGCCAGCTTCGGACTGGCCGAACTGTCCGCCGACCTGTCGGTGGAGGAATCCCTCGACCGCGCCGACATCGCGCTGTACGACGGCAAGCGCGGCGGACGCAATCGGGTTATCGCCTGGAGCCAGGACGACAAATCCGACAAGCCCGGTTGAAGCGGCAATTGGACACCCCAAACTATTGATGTATAATCGCCCTAACAAAGGCCAAGGCCGCATGCGACGCCTCATCGCCCGACCTTGAGGGCCTATCCGGCCTCGCCGCGAGCGTGAGGGGGCTTCATGGCTGGCTTGATCAAGGTTGACATCGCCGCAGGCCTCTCCTGGGTGGAAGTCCCCGATCGCGACCTGCGGGTGCTGTGCGGCTGTCCCGCCGATTCGGTCAAGCACATGATGCTGCGCGGGCTGATCCGTCCCGCCGAGGTGGCGGGAATCCGCTGCGAGACCGGTCCGTCGGCCATTCTGCTCTCCGACGTGATGATCCAGAACGGCGCCTTCTGCAATCTGGCCGAATTCCCGGTCCTGCAGATGTTCTACCGCCAGGGCATGCTGTTGCCCGGCCACCCCAACAACACCGGGCGCCGCCCCCTGCTGATCGGCCGCAACGAGCAGCTTCAGGCGCAGTTCCAGTACATCTACCGCGGCAATTACGGTCTGATCTCCATCGAGGAGCTGATGGAGGCCGGGCTGGACGAGGCCACCGCGCGGGAGATGATGCGCCTCAAGCTGCGCTTCGCCTTCGGCCGCATCCAGCATCCGCGGGAATTGCTCGCCACCAAGGCCCTGGACGACGAGCCCATCGAGATCGCCGACGGCGTCACGCTTCGCCGCACCGCGCTCAATCAATTCGAGTTTTCCTATGGCGGCGAGAGCGTCAACGTCGACCTCAACCTGCCGCCCTTCGAGATCCATGAATGCCCCTACACCCTGGGCTTCCACCAGATCCCGCGCGAGTACTTCGCCGTCATCCATTCCGGCGACGGCGACGGCTGGGACATCCGGCGGCCCAGCATGGGGGCCATCCTGGTGTTCCAGGGCCGCATCTACCTGATCGACGCCGGCCCCAACCTGATCTACTCCCTCAACTCGCTGGGCATCGGCATCAACGAGGTGGAAGGCATCTTCCACACCCACTCCCATGACGACCACTTCGCCGGGCTGACCACGCTGATCCGCGCCGACCGGCGCATCAAGTACTTCGCCACCCCACTGGTCCGCGCCGCGGTGACCAAGAAGCTGGCCGCCCTGCTCTCCATCGAGGAGGAGGACTTTTCCGATTATTTCGAGGTCTGCGACCTGGTGATGGGCGAGTGGAACGACGCCGGCGGCCTGGAAGTCCGCCCCGTCTTCTCGCCCCACCCGGTGGAGACCACCCCCTTCTACTTCCGCGTCCTGGCCGAGGGCGGCTACCGCACCTACGCCCACATGGCCGACATTTCCGGGCTGGACATCCTGGAGGGCATGATCTCCGAGGACCCGGACAAGCCGGGCCTGTCGCTGGCCTGGTTCGAGCGCATCGTCGCCGATTACTTCGAACCGGCCGACGTCAAGAAGGTGGACATCGGCGGCGGCCTGATCCATGGCGCCGCCCAGGATTTCGCCGAGGACCGGTCGCGCAAGATCATCTTGTCCCACACCGCCCTGAAATTGACCGACGAGCAAAAGCGCATCGGTTCGGGCGCCTCGTTCGGCACGGTGGACGTGCTGGTGCGCAGCTACCGCGATTTCGCCCGGCGCTCGGCCTACGAGCATCTGGCCGGCTATTTCCCCGAGGTCGGCGACGCCCACCTGCAGGTGCTGCTCAATTGCCCGCTGGAAAGCTTCAATCCCGAAACCATCCTGATCCGCGAGGGAAGCGTCGGCAACGCCATCTATCTGGTGCTGGCCGGCCAGGTGGAGATGCTGTCCTCGGACAGCCAGGTGCGCTCGCTGCTGTCGGCGGGCGCCCTGCTGGGAGAGCTGGCCGGGCTGCACGGCCTGCCGTCCATGGAAACCTACCGCGCCACCTCCTACGTCCAGGCCCTTCGGCTGTCCGCCGATTTCTACCTGGAATTCGTCAAGCGCCACGACCTGTTCGCCGCCATCTCCCGGCTGATGGAAATCCGGGAATTCCTCAGCCACACTTGGCTGTTCGGCGAAGTGGTGTCCACCGGAACCCTGAACCGCATCGCCACCGACATGCGCCCGTGCGCCGCCGCCGCCGGGGAAGTGCTGTCGGTGGGCGACCGCAACGTGGCGCTGATCCGGGCCGGCTCGGCCCGCCGTCTGGTGGGCGACCAGGAACTGGAAATCCTGGGCCCGGGCGACTTCTTCGGCGAGGAGACCGCCGTCTTCGAGACCCCCAGGCTGTCGCGCCTGGTCTCGTTGGAACCCATGGAGCTTTACGTGGTGCCGGCCCGCACGCTGCAGGACATTCCCGGCGTGCGCTGGAAGCTGTTCGAGACCTTCCACCGCCGGACCCGGGCCTGCGCCGAGGCCCAGATCGTCACCGCCGACGATCTGGTCTGGCGCGAGGAGTATTCCGTCAACATCCAGCGCATCGACAATCACCACCGCCGCCTGTTCGAGATGTCCAACCGCCTGATCGAGGCGGTCCACCTGGGCAAGGGCAAGACCGAGGTGAGCGAGGCGCTGGACTTCCTGATGGGCTACGCCATGTACCACTTCGCCGAGGAGGAAGCCCTGCTGGAGCGCTACGGCTACCCCGAAGGCGGCGGCCATTCCGCCAAGCACCGGCGCCTGATGGCCCAGATCCGCGAGCTGGAGGAACAGCTGGCCCAGTCCACCGTCACCGCCAAAGACGTTCTGGTCTTCCTGCAGGATTGGATCGTCAACCACATACTGATGGAAGACAGACGCTACGCCCCCTTCATCAATTCAAAGGGCGTATACTAAGGTCAATACCGTATGGGAGGGCGGTTTGAGCAATCAAAACAAGAATGACCCCCCGGGAGGCGATTGCATGACGGATAAGGGCCGGGAGGACATGCCGCCGGGTCATGGTATCGACATGACCATGATGCACGGCGTTCTTGACCACCTCGACCAGGGCATTTCGGTGTTTTCCGCCGAGTTGCGCCTGATGCTGTGGAACCAGCAATTCGCCGACCTTCACGACTTTCCCGAAGGCTTTCTCCATCACGGCCTGAAGTTCGAAGACATCATCCGCTTCAACGCACGGCGCGGCGAATACGGCGATTGCGACGTCGAGGCCTATGTGGGCGCCCGGGTGGCTTCGGCGCTGGAGTTCCGCCCCCATCGCTTCGAGCGGACCCGGCCCAACGGCACCATCCTGGAAATCATCGGCAATCCCCTGCCCGGCGGCGGCTTCGTCACCACCTACTCGGATGTGACGGTCAACCGGCAGGTGGCCGAGAACCTGCGCGATTCCAACGACCGCCTCGACCAGATGGTCGAGCGCCGCACCCAGGCGCTGCGCGAAAGCGAGGAACGCCACCGCGCCTATGGCGAATTTCTGGAAGCCACCGTCCAGCATATGCCGCAAGGCGTCTGCCTGTTCGACAACGACCTCAATCTGGTGGTGGCCAACCAGGGCTTCTTCGAACTGACCCAGATTCCGGTCAGCTTCAACATCAAGGGCATCAATTTCCGCGAATTCATGCTCTACAACGCCCAGCGCGGCGAATACGGCCCCGGCAATCCGGCGGAGCTGGCCGACCAGCGGGTGGAACAGGCCCGCAAGATGGAGTCCCATGCCTTCGACCGCGCGCGGCCCGACGGCACGGTGATCGAGGTGCGCGGCAACCCCATCCCCGGACGCGGCTTCATCAGCACCTTCACCGACATCACGGCGCGAGCCAGGGCCGAGGAATCGCTGCGCGAGGCGGCCACCATGGCGCGCGCCATGCTGGACGCGCCCGGCCTGCTGGTCCTGCTGATCCGCCTGGACGGCGTCATCGTCGACCTGAACGAGGAAGCGGCGCGCGGCCTGGGGGTCGGCAAGGACGACATGATCGGCGCCAACATCTTCTCCACCATGCCGCCCCAGGTGGCCGAACGCCGCTTCGCCCACGCCCAGCAGGCGGTGTTCGAGGGCCGCGCCGTCTATTTCGAGGACGAGCGCGACGGCCGCTGGTTCGAAACCACCATGACCCCCTACCCCACCGACCAGGACGGCACGCCCCGGGTGATGGTCATCGCCCACGACGTCACCCACCGGCACCAAGCGGAGCAGCGCCTGCGCGAGGCGACGGCGCTGGCCCAGGCGGCCAACCGGACCAAGACCGACTTCCTGGCCGCCATGAGCCATGAATTGCGCACGCCCTTGAACGCCATCCTGGGCTTCTCGGAGATCATCGCGCGCGAGATGTTCGGGCCGGTGGGCGAGCGCTACCGCGTCTACGGCCAGGACATCAACTCGGCGGGACAGCACCTGCTGGCCATGATCAACGACATCCTGGACATCTCGCGCATCGAGATCGGCGCCTTCACCTTGTGCATCGAGCCGGTCGACCCGCACGAACTGGCCGATTCCAGCCTGAGGCTGGTCAGCACCCGCGCCGAAGCCGGCGGCATCCGGCTGGCCGAGGAGCTGCCGGATTCGCTGCCCCAACTGCTGATCGATTCCAGGCGAAGCAAGCAGATCCTGATCAACCTGCTGGGCAACGCCGTCAAGTTCACGCCGCCGGGCGGCAGCGTCACCCTCAGGGGCGAAAGACTGGGGTCGGGCGGCATCGCCTTCCACGTGGCCGATACCGGCATCGGCATGAGCGAGGCGGACATCGCCGTCGCGCTCTCGCCCTTCGGTCAGGTGGACACCGGCCTGGACCGCCGCTTCGAGGGCGCCGGGCTGGGCCTGCCGCTGGCCAAGTCCCTGGCGGAGCTGCACGGCGGTTGCCTGGACATCCGCTCGATCCCCGGCAAGGGAACCACGGTCAGCGTCTATTTCCCCGCTTCGTGCATCGCGCCTTAGGTTTGCCCCTCGCCGGGCGCGGCCCTCCGGCCGCTTGGCCGCCGCCTCCCTGCGGACCGTGGTCCGCCCGGGCCTAAGGGCAATGGCGGCTGGTCGCGACGTGCGCCGGATTTGGCGCACATCGCTCCGGGCTTGGAGGCCGGCGCCGGAACTCCGCCGCGCGGCACCAACTGGTGATTGCCCGGCCCGATCAAATCGGCGCGGCCCATCTTCTGCAGGGCTTCGCGCAGGATCGGCCAGTTCTCGGGGTCGTGCCAGCGCAGGAAGGCCTTGTGCAGGCGGCGCTGGCGCAGGCCCTTGGCGGTGAACACCTCCTCGCCCGCCCGGCGCACCGGCCGGATGGGATCGCGGCCGCTGTGGTACATGGCGGTGGCCAGCGACATGGGCGTCGGCAGGAAAGTCTGCACCTGATCCAGCCTGAAGCCGTTCCGCTTCAGCCACAGGGCCAGATTCAGCATGTCGCCGTCGGTGGTGCCGGGATGGGCGGCGATGAAATAGGGAATGAGGTAGAGCTTCTTGCCCGCCCGGGCGGCCGCCTTCTCGAACATCTCCTTGAACCGCTCGTAACTGCCGATGCCGGGCTTCATCATCTTGGCGAGCGGCCCGTCCTCGGTATGCTCCGGCGCGATCTTGAGATAGCCGCCCACATGGTGGCGGACCAGTTCGTCCACATAGGCCGGGCTGGTCACCGCCAGGTCGTAGCGCACGCCCGAGCCGATATTGACCCGCTTGACCCCTTTGACGCCCCTGGCCGCCCGGTAAAGGCGGATCAGCGGATCGTGGTCGGTGCCCAGCGTCTTGCAGATGTCGGGATAAACGCAAGACAGCCGCCGGCAGACCTTCTGTACCTCGGGCTCGCGGCAGCCCAGCCGCCACATGTTGGCGGTGGGCCCGCCCAGATCCGAGATGGTGCCGGTGAAGCCCTTGGTCTTGTCCCTGATCTCCCCGATCTCGCGGACGATGGAGGCCTCGGACCGGCTCTGGATAATGCGGCCCTCGTGCTCGGTGATGGAGCAGAAGGAACAGCCGCCGAAACAGCCGCGCACGATGTTGATGGAAAAGCGGATCATCTCCCAGGCGGGAATCTTGGCCTCGCCATAGGCGGGATGCGGCCCCCTGGCGTAGGGCAGATCATAGACCCCGTCCAGTTCGGGGGTCGAAAGCGGCACCGGCGGCTCGGTCACCCACAATTCCTTGTCGCCGTGGCGCTGGACCAGCGGGCGGGCGTTCAAGGGGTTGCTTTCCTGGTGCAGCACGCGGGACGCCTGGGCGTAAAGCACCTGGTCGCCCTGCACCTGCTCGAAGGAGGGCAGGCGCACCACCACCTTGTCACCCTTCACCGCCGGCTGGGCGGTTTCCGGGTCGGAGGCGTCGATCACCCGCCAATCGTCGGGCACGCGGTCGCGCACGAAGACCGTGCCGCGAATGTCGTGCATGGACCGGGGCGCCTCGCCGTTGGCCGTGCGCCGGGCGATCTCGACGATGGCGCGCTCGGCGTTGCCGAACACCAGGATGTCGGCCTTGGCGTCCATCAGCACCGAACGGCGCAGCTTTTCCGACCAGATGTCGAAATGGGCGATGCGGCGCAAGGACGCCTCGATGCCGCCGATCACCACCGGGACATCCTTGAAGGCCTCGCGGCAGCGCTGGGCGTAGACGATCACTGCGCGGTCGGGCCGCCTGCCCCCCTCGCCGCCCGGCGTGTAATTGTCGTCGCGGCGGATGCGCCGATCCGAGGTGTAGTGGTTGACCATGGAATCCATGTTGCCCGCCGTCACCCCGAAGAACAGGCGGGGGCGGCCCAGGGCGCGGAAGGGATCGGGCCCGCTCCAGTCGGGCTGGGCGATGATTCCCACCTTGAAGCCCTGGGATTCCAGCAGACGGCCGACGATGGCCATGCCGAAGCTGGGATGGTCCACATAGGCGTCGCCGGTGACCAGCACCACGTCGCATTGGTCCCAGCCCAGCGCCTCCATCTCGGCCCGGCTCATGGGCAGAAAGGGCGCCGCCTCGCGGCGGGGAAAGAAAAGGGGATCGGGCTGGTCCATGGGTCTTCCGCTCAAATGCCGTCGCCGTCGGCGAACCCCTTCTCTTCCTCCCCTTTGCCGTTCAGATGCAAGACCCATTTCGCCAGCCATCGCCTTGCGGCCAGACTGGACGCCGCCACGAAGATCCCGACGGTAAGCAGCAGGATCGCCAGTTCGCGCCACCATTCCACCAGGGCCAGATCCTCGGGCAGCCCCACCGAGACCAGGACGGGATAGCCGTCCACGGCAAGGAAAGCGCCGATTTCCGGGGAATCGTCGGTGGGATCGGGAATGCGCCCGGCCAGTTCGCGCCGCTCGGCGGCCCAGCGGCGGAACAGCTGGCTGTCCCAGAAGGTCCGGCCGGCCAGGGTGTAGTCGCGCGGATGATTGACCAGCAACCGGCCGGCATCGTCGAAAATGCGCACCCCGGCCCCGGGAATCAGATTCAGCGCCGCGACCTGCGAGAAGATGTCCTCGGTGTTCAATTGCACCAGCAGCATGCCGAGGAAATGGCCGTCCAGATCCTGGAGCCGCCGGCTGATCATCAGCCGCCAGCGCGACGGCCCGGTCTCGCCCAGGCTCAGGGCCGCGTCGCCGATGAAGGCCGCGCTCTCCAGCCCCAGGTCCCGGTGGCGCTGGAAATAGAAGCCGCTCGAGATGTCGGGCGCGGGACGGACCATCGGCACCGACGCGGCTAGGCTTCGCCCCCTGGCGTCGAACACCATCACCGCCGCCACCTGGGGCAGGCGCTGGGTGGTCAGCTGGAAGACCCGCTGCAATTGCGGCTGCGAGGCCTGGGACGAGACGAAGCGGGTAGCCACCGGCCGCAGATGGTCGGCGATATGGATGTCGACGGGCCGCAGCGTATTGGTCAGGGTGCGCGACACGTCGTGCGCCAGGACCTGAACCTGCGCCTGAGCCTCCACGAAGCTCCGGTCGCGCTCGACCCACAGACTGACGAAATCCCAGGCGTTGAACAGCAGGGCCACCAGGGCGGGCGGCGCCAGCAGCAGCGGCAGCCATCGCCGCGCCCAGCCTTTCACCGTCCTTCCGACCCGCCTCACCATTGCCGCGGCCCCGTCAATGCTGCAATGCAACAACGACGGTAGCGCGTTTGCCCGGCAAAGCCAATGACTCTTGCTATGGCGGGGCCAAGGAGGCACATTCCCCCCTTTCCTCCCGGCTGCGTGGGAAAGCCTAGGAACGATGGTTAAGACTCTGGCTGTTCGTCTCGTCGATTGGTGCTGGCGCCATGCCTGGACGGTAGTGATCGCCTCGCTGGTCGCCACCGTGCTGATGGGCTGGTACGCCGCCGCCCATCTGTCGCTCGACACCGACGAGAGCAAGCTGATCTCGCAGGATCTGCCGTTCCGCCAGGTGGAAAAGACCATCGAGCAGGCCTTTCCCCACTCCGCCGACCGGCTGGCGGTGATCATCGACGGGCCTACCGCCGAACTGGCCGAGGACGCGGTGGAGAAGCTGGCCAAGGCGCTGCCGGCCGCCCACAAGGGCCTGATCTTCGACGCCTCGCGGCCCGCCGAGGAAATGTTCTTCCGCAAGAACGGCCTGCTGTTCATGCCGGCGGCCGAACTGGGCGACATCGTCGAGCGGCTGGTCCAGGCCCAGCCGCTGCTGGGCTCCATCGCCAAGGACCCGTCCCTGCGCGGCCTGCTGGCCTCGGTGGATCTGGTGCTGCAGGGCATTGCCCACGGCCAGGCCCAACCGAAGGACATCGAGCCGCTCATCACGCAACTGGACAAGCCGGCCGCCGACGTCGTCGCCCATGGCAAGGCGGCGCCGGTGGACTGGCAGGGGCTGATGTCGGGCGGCCCGGCCAAGGATGCGCCGCGCCGCTTCCTGATGGTCCACGGCAAGCTGGATTACGGCGCGCTGGAGCCGGCCTCCGACGTCATCGACGCGGTGCGCGCCACCGCCCGCGACCTGGGGCTGGAGCCCGCCAACGGCTACAAGGTGAGCATCACCGGCTCGCTGGCCCTGTCCGACGCCAATTTCGCCACCGTGGCCGAAGGCGTGGAGATTTCGGCACCGCTGTCCTTCCTGGCGGTGCTGCTGCTGCTGTTCTGGGGCGTGCGCTCGGGCCGGGTGGTGGCGGCCATCGTCATCAGCCTGATCATCGGGCTGGTGGCCACCGCCGCCTTCGCCGCGGCGGCCGTGGGCAGCCTCAACCCCATTTCCGTCGCCTTCGCGGTGATGTTCGTCGGCATCGCCGTGGATTTCGGCATCCAGTTCGTCACCGCCTTCCGCAACGAGCGTTTCTTGAAGGGCGACCCGGCCGAGGCGGTGCTGGCCTCGGCGGCGTCCATGGCGGCGCCGCTGTCGCTGGCCGCCATCGCCACCGCCGTGGGCTTCCTGTCGTTCCTGCCCACCGCCTATACCGGGGTGTCGCAGCTGGGCCTGATTGCCGGCGGCGGCATGCTGATCGCCCTGGTGGTGGACTTCACCCTGCTGCCCGCCCTGCTGGCCCTCTTGAAGCCGCACCCCGAGGCCGAGCCGGTGGGACTGAAGCTGCAGGCCGCCGACGCCGCGCTGCGCCGCCACGCCAAGCCCATCGTCGCCGGCGGCTGCGTGGTCGGCCTGATCGGCGCCGTGCTGCTGCCCATCATGCCACTGGATTTCGACCCGCTGCATCTGCAAGACCCCAAGGCCGAGGCGGTGAAGGCCTTTCTGGAACTGGCCCAGAACCCCGACAACGGCGTCTACAACGTCGAGACCCTGGCGCCGTCGGTGGACGCCGCCCGCGTTCTGGCCGAGAAGTTCGAGGCGCTGCCCGAGGTGCATCGGGCCATGACCGTCGCCACCTTCGTGCCCGACGGCCAGGACGAGAAGCTGGCCATGATCGCCGACGTGGCCATGGTGCTGGGGCCGACCCTCAATCCGGCCAAGGTGCTGCCCGCCCCCTCGCCGGAGGAATTGCTGGCGGCCATCGTCAAGCTGGCCGGTCAGTTGGAGACCGTCGCCCCCGACCACAAGCCGTCCCAGGCCCTGGCCGGACGGCTGAAGGCCATCGCCGCCAAGGGGCCCCAGGCGGCGGAGGCCTATCAGAAGGCGGTGGCCGCCGGCCTGCCCGCCCTGCTGTCGGGCATCCGGCGCTCGCTCGACGCCGAGGCGGTCAGCCTGGACAGCCTGCCCCCCGACTTAAAGCGCGAATGGGTGTCCGCCGACGGCCGCGCCCGCGTCCAGGTACTGCCCAAGATCGACATGCAGAACCAGGAGGCGCGCAACCGCTTCAACGCCGCCGTCACCAAGATCACCCCCAACATGGCCGGCGCCCCCATCTCCATGGAGCAGTCGGGCCAGGTGGTGATCGGCGCCTTCGCCATCGCCGCCATCGGCGCGCTGGCCGCCATCGGCCTGCTGCTGGGCCTGATGCTGCGCCGGGTGCTGGATTCGGCGCTGGTGCTGGCCCCCCTGGTGCTGGGCGCGCTGGCCACGGTGATCGCCGCCCGGGCCGCCGGCATCGCCATCAACTTCGCCAACGTCATCGCCCTGCCGCTGCTGCTGGGCATCGGCGTCGCCTTCAACATCTATTTCGTGGTCAACTGGCGTAACGGCGTGACCGACCACCTGTCGTCGCCCACCACGCGGGCGGTGCTGTTCTCGGCGCTGACCACCGGTTCGGCCTTCGGCAGCCTGGCGGTGTCGCCCCATCTGGGCACCGCCTCCATGGGCATGCTGCTGTTCCTGTCGCTGGGCGTCACGGTGGCGGCCACCTTCGTGGTGCTGCCCGCCCTCTTCCACCTGATCGGCAAGCCCAAGTGAGTAAGCGTCTCATCGTCACCGCCGACGATTTCGGCCGCTCGGTCGAGATCAACCGGGCGGTGGAGGAAGGCCATGTCGACGGCATCCTCACCGCCGCCAGCCTGATGGTCACCGAAGGCGCGGTGGACGACGCGGTCGAGCGCGCCCGGCGGCTACCCCGGCTGGGCGTCGGCCTGCACGTCACCCTGGTGGACGGCATTCCCGCCTTGGCCCCCACCCGGATTCCCGATCTGGTCAACAACCAGGGAATGTTCACCCTGGATCTGGTGCGGCTCGGCACCCGCATCTTCCTGTCCAAGGCGACGCAGCGTCAGGTGAGCGCCGAGATGCGCGCCCAGTTCGAGCTGTTCAAGGCCACCGGCCTGAAGCTCGCCCATGTGGACTTCCACCACCACTACCACCAGCACCCCACCGTCTTCGATCTGGTTCTGGACCTGGCGGTGGAGTACGGCGCGCCGGGCATCCGCATCCCGTGGGAGCCGCCGCTGCTGTCCTATCGGGCCCGCGGCGACCGGCTGGGCACCCGGCTGTTCAACGGAATATTCCATTGGGGCCGCAACCGCGCCATGGCGAGCAAGGCCAGGGCGCGGGGCCTGCTGGTCAACCAGCGGGCCTTCGGCGTCAACGATTCCGGCCAGATGGACGCCGCCAAGGTGAACTCGTTCCTGGACGTGCTGCCCGACGGGCTGTCCGAGATCTACTGCCACCCGGCCACCGCCCATTGGGACGCGCCGCGCCCCATGCCGCCCCATTACCGCATCGACGCGGAATACAAGGCGCTGATCGCCCCCGAGAACCGCCGCAAGGTCGCCGAACTGGGCATCCGCCTCACCACCTTCGCCGCCGAGGCCGCCGGACGATGAAGGCCAACCTGGCTCGCCTGGGCGTCATCGTCCTGATCGTCACCGCAGCGTGGTACATGCGCGACGGCTTCGGCGACGTGGGCGGCGCGCTCGACACCGCCGGGTGGAGCGGCGTGGCGCTGATGGCGCTGACCCATGCCCTGCCGGTGGCGCTGTGCGGCGTCTCCTGGGGCCTGCTGCAGGACGACATTCCCACCTGGAAATTCTCGGTGGCCCGCTGGATCAAGGACGGGGTGGGCGAGCTGGCCGGTATCCTGCCGCTGTCGGCCGAGATGGCCGCCATCCGCCTGATGACCCGCTACGGCTTCCGCGTCGCCGAATCCACCGCCATCGTCATGGTGGACGTCACCGCCGAGGCCATCGCCCAGTTCTTCTTCAGCATCCTGGGCGTCGCCCTGTGGCTGCACCTCTACCCCGAGGCCGAGGTCACCCGCTGGGCGCTGATTGCGCTGGGCATCAGCGTTCCCGGCCTCGCCATCTTCGTGGCGCTCCAGCGCTCGGTGGTGATGCGCTTCCTGGAGACCCTGCCGGCCAAGATCATGCCCCACGCCTGGGACGCCCCCGACGCCGATTCCGGGGTGCATGCCGCCGTGCTGACGCTGTATTCCGACCACCGGCGCTTCGCCCGCTCGGTGTTCTGGCACATCCTGGCCTGGGCGGCGGGCGCCATCGAGGCCTGGGTAGCGCTGTGGCTGCTGGGCTATCCCATGGGACTGGCCGAGGTGCTGGCCCTGGAAAGCATCATCTACGCCATCCGCTCGGTGGCCTTCGTGGTGCCGGGCGCCATCGGACTGCAGGAAGGCGGCTACATGCTGGTGGGCGCCGTCCTCGGCCTGCCCACCGAGATCGCCCTGGCGGTCTCGCTCTTGAAGCGCGGCCGCGAACTGCTGATGGGCCTGCCCGCCCTGTTCGTCTGGCACTACATCGAGCACTCCACCGCCAAGCAGAAGGCCCCGGCCGAGAAGACCGGGGCCTGAGGTCGTTCAATTGCGGGCGGGACGCCCGCGCTCCCACGAACCTTTCGGAGCACGGGCATCCTGCCCGCCTTAAGCGCTGCGGATCTCCTTGATGAAGCCCGCCACTTCCCTGGCCAGCTGGTCCGAGGCGCCCTTGAGGCCGTTGGCCGCGTCGTAGACCTGGTCCGACATCAGCTTGGTTTCCTCTGCGGCGTCCGACACCACCTGAACATTCTCGGCCGCGGACGCGGTGCCGTGGGCCGCCTGCTCCACCGAGCGGGCGATCTCGGCGGTCGCCGCGCCTTGCTCCTCCACCGCCGCGGCGATGGCCGACGACAGCTCGCTGATATTGCCGATGGTGTCCGAGATGGAGCGGATGGCGTCCACCGCCGAGCGGGTCTCGGTCTGGATGGCGGTGACCTGCTGGCCGATCTCCTCGGTGGCCTTGGCGGTCTGGTTGGCCAGATGCTTGACCTCGTTGGCGACGACGGCAAATCCTTTTCCCGCCTCGCCCGCCCTGGCCGCCTCGATGGTGGCGTTGAGCGCCAGCAGGTTGGTCTGCGAAGCAATGTCGTTGATCAGGTTGACCACCTCGCCGATCTTCTGCGCCGCCTCGGCCAGACCGCGCACCATGCGGTCGGTCTCGCCCGCCTGGCGGACCGCGTCGCCGGAGATGGTGGCGGCGTGGGCCACCTGGCGGGAGATCTCGGTCACCGACGAGGACAGTTCCTGGGTCGCCGCCGACACCGACTGGACGTTGGCGGTGACCTGCCCGGTCATGGCGGTGACGTTGCCGGCCTGGGCCATGGTCTGCTGGGCGTTGGCCGACAGGGTTTGGGCATTGCCCAGCAGCGAGCCCGACGAGACGTCGATCAGGTCGACCACGCCCTTGACCCGCTCCTCCAGGGAATTGGCGACGCGGTTGAGTTCGGCCTTGCGGCCCTCCTCGGCCTGACGGTCCAGTTCGATCTTCTCCAGGGCGGAATAGCCCAGCTTGGCCTTCAATGCGCGAAGCAGGGAGTGCAGCTGTCCGAATTCATGCACGTCGGCCACCGGAATTTCATGGGCCTGGTTGCCGGCGGCGATGGCGTCGAAATGGCGCTCCATGGCCTTCAGGGGGGCGCGAATACCGGCCAGGATCCACACGGCGAGAATGAAGCCCAGCACCAGGGCGGCGACCATGGCTCCGACTACCAGCATGGTCTTGGAGGATGCGTTGGCCTCGGCCTTGACGTAGGTGGCCCCGGCATCCTTGCGCTGATAGACCATCAGCTCGTTCAAGGTCGAATGGGTGGCGTTGAAGAGTGGCCGCATGGTTTCGCCGAAATGCTTCACCAGAGCAGCGGAATCGCCTCGGCGGGCCATGTCGATGGCCGGAACCAGCCCCTGGTCGCGGAAGGCCCCGCGGGTCGCCGCGAACCGGCCGATCAGCGCCTTTTCCTCGGCGGGATGATCCCCTTGAGCGTAATGCTCCCACTTGGCGTTGATACCGGCGATGTTGGCGTCGATGGCGGCCAGGCGCTCGGCCACCGGCATCCATTGTTGCCCCGTCTGCATCTGGAGGGCGATGGAGGCGACTTGACGGTAATTATCCTGGAACAGATCGACGATCTCGGCGAGGTCGATGGCGGTCGAGGTGTTTTCCTCGTAAACCATCCGAAGGTCGTCGCCGATGCCACGCATACCGCCAATACCCAGCCAGCCCACCATCAGCATCAGCGCGCCCAGCGTCGCCAGCACGCCGGACAGGCGCCCGGCGATGGAGTTCTTCAACTCACCAAGCTTGCCGGCCAGGCCGGTGGAGACCACGCGGCCGTCGCGGATGGCCAGGCCCCGGGCCCGGCCTTCGCGGAACAGCTGGTAGGCCTGCTCGGCGGAGTTGACCTGGGCGCGCGACGGCTTGGAGCGGATGGAGACGTAGCCGGTGATCTGGCCGTTCTCCATGATGGGCGTGACATTGGCCCGGACCCAGTAATGGTCGCCGGTCTTGGAGCGGTTCTTGACGAAGCCCTCCCACGGCCGCCCGGCCTTGATGGACGCCCACAGGTCGGCGAAGGCCTCCTTGGGCATGTGGGGATGGCGCACCAGATTGTGGGGCGAGCCCAGCAATTCCTGCTCGGTGAAGCCGCTGATGTCGATAAAGGCCTTGTTGACGAAGGTGATGCGGCCGCCGGCGTCAGTGCGCGACACCAGCATGTCGCCGTCCTTCAACTCCACCTCACGGTTAGTGATCGGTCCATTGTCACGCATCGTTATCCTCCACGTCGCCTCTCGCGATCCGAGCGGGATTGCTGGCAACCTCAACCATCCATACCACACGGCATAAATCGCCCATGCCTTTAGAATGGTAAGGCACTTTACGTATTCAAGGCCGCTAATGAAATTTCCCAGCGCCACGGTACGATAAGCGGAAAAAGTTTCTGTTGTGCCCGGCCCCGTCGCGCCGCTAGGGTCCGCCCCATGAGCGAAGTCCAGACCCTGACCGTCACCGAGGACGAGGCCGATATCCGCCTCGACCGCTGGTTCAAACGTCATTTCCCCGCCATCGGCCACGGGCTGCTGGAAAAGTGGCTGCGCGCCGGCAACGTCCGGGTGGACGGCAAGCGCGCCAAGTCCAACCAGCGGCTGGAAGCCGGACAGGCGATCCGCGTACCGCCCCAGCCCGCCGCCGATGCGCCTCCCCGCGAAGCCAAACCCGCTCCGGTGGACGACAAGACGGCACGCATGCTCCAAGACGCCGTCCTTTACATGGACGACGACGTCATCGCGCTGAACAAGCCGGCGGGACTGGCGGTGCAGGGTGGAACGGGCATGGCCGACAAGCACCTGGACGCCTGGCTGGACGCGCTGTGCTTCGGGGCGGGCCGCCCCAAGCTGGTCCATCGCCTGGACAAGGACACGTCGGGCGTGCTGTTGCTGGGCCGCACCGCCAACGCCACCGCCAAGCTGGCCGCCGCCTTCAAGAGCCGCTCCGCCCGCAAATGCTATTGGGCCCTGGTGGCCGGGGTGCCGCGCTATCCCCAGGGCCGCATCGACGCGCCGCTGGCCAAGCTGCCGGGCAAGGCCGGCGAGAAGATGGCGGTGGACAAGGAGGACGGCAAGCACGCCGTCACCTATTACCGCGTGGTGGATGCCACCCTGAAGCGAGCCGCCTGGCTGGAGATGGAGCCGCGCACCGGGCGCACCCACCAGCTGCGCGCCCATTGCCTGCTGCTGGGCACGCCGATCATGGGCGACGGCAAGTATGGCGGCAAGGAGGCCCTGATCGAGGGCACCGGCGTGTCGCGCAAGCTGCACCTGCACGCCCGCGCCGTCCGCCTGCCCCATCCGCGCACCGGCAAGCCGCTGGAGGTGGTGGCGCCGCTGCCCCCCCACATCAAGGCCAGCTTCGACTTCTTCGGCTTCGCCGAAGGCGATTCGGGCCAGCCTTTCGTCTCCTTCGAGGAAGAATAGAATTCATCATTAATCCGCCGCATTCCGGCGGTTGGTTGCCGGTCGCCGATGGGGTAAGATAACC
Source organism: Magnetospirillum sp. XM-1 (assembly GCF_001511835.1). NCBI lineage: Bacteria > Pseudomonadati > Pseudomonadota > Alphaproteobacteria > Rhodospirillales > Rhodospirillaceae > Magnetospirillum > Magnetospirillum sp. XM-1. The sequence continues at coordinate 2,125,570 of NZ_LN997848.1, read as the reverse complement.
CCACGAAAAATACGAGCAGCGCGCCGGAGTCCGATGTCCCATCTGCGCCTTGCCGTCTTCGATGTGGACGGCACCCTGGTGGACAGCCAGCATAATATCGTTTCGGCCATGACCGAGGCGTGGGGCAACTTGAACCTGGGCATCCCCCGGCCCGAACAGGTCCGCCGCATCATCGGCCTGTCCCTGGTGGATGCCTGCGCCGTGCTGCTGCCCTGGGCCAATCCCTCCACCCACCGCGCCGTGGCCGACGCCTACAAGGAAGCCTTCCGCGCCATGCGCCTGCTGCCCGACACCATGGAGCCGCTGTTTCCCGGCGTGAAGGAAGCCCTCGACCGCCTCGAGGGCGAGGGCTGGCTGCTGGGTATCGCTACCGGCAAGTCCCGGCGCGGCGTGGAATCCCTGCTGGACGCCCACGACCTTCAGGGCCGCTTCGTCACCATCCAGACCGCCGACGACAATCCCAGCAAGCCCAACCCGGCCATGCTGCGCCGGGCCGCCGCCGATTGCGGGCTGGAGCCGGGCGAGATCGCCATGATCGGCGACACCGCCTATGACATGGCCATGGCGGCAGCGGCCCGCACCGCCGCCGTCGGCGTCTCGTGGGGCTACCATTCCCTGGACGAGTTGCAGCGGGCCGGCGCCCAGGTGGTGCTCGACACCTTCGACAACCTGACCGAGGTCCTGGACGCGCTGACCGGGGACAAGTCCGGGGACGGAGCATGAGGCCCGGCACGATTGCCAAGATCGTCGCCGCCCTGGTCCTGGTTCTGGTGGTCGCGGTCATCGCGGCCGGCAAGTCGCTGAAGTCCGACGCCTACAACGCCTTCCTGGCCGAACGGGTCAAGGCCGCCACCGGTCTGGACCTCACCTTCGCCGGCGCCACCAAGCTGAAGCTGGGGCCGTCGCCGGTACTCAGCTTCACCGGCGTCACCCTCTCCGTCGGCAACGGGGCTGCGGGCAAGGGCGCGGATATCCTCTATGTCGACCGCATCGAGGCGCGGGTCGCCCTGGTGCCGCTGGCGCTCCATCAGTTGCGCCTGGAAAGCCTCAGCCTCTTCCGTCCGGTGCTGCACGCCGCCAACCTGCCCCGTCTCGGCCAGGCCAAATCCCTGGACATCGGCGCCCCGCCGGCCGGAGCCCCCCTGACCCGCCTCGCCCTGGCCGAGGTGGGCATCGAGGATGCCGCCATCCGCTGGAGCGGCGGCACGGTCCAGGTGGCCAAGGCGGTGATCCGCCCGGAAAGCGAGGCCGGCGGCCCGCTGTCGCTGCAACTGGCCGGGCGCTGGCAGGACAGAAGCTTCGACCTGACCGGGGTGATCGGCCCGCTGTCGGCCCTGGGCGGCGCCAAGCCCTATCCCGTCCAGCTGAAAGGCGCGCTCGGCGGCGCCACCCTCACCCTGCGCGGCGCCGTGGCGTCGCCCCTGGCCGCCAAGGGGCTGGATTTCGATATCCGCGCCCAGGGCGAGGAACTGGCCGAGCTGTTGCGCCTGCGCCCCGGCAAGGGCGTTCCCCAAGCCTTCGGCCCCTTCAAGCTGGCGGCACGGCTTTCAGACTCCGCCGGCCCCCTGGCGCTCGCCGACATCGACGCCATCATCGGCCGCCGCGATTCCCTGCTGATCACCGCCAAGGGACAGGTGGCCGACGCCGCCGGGCCGGGCGGGGTCGATCTGAGCTTTGGCCTGGAAGCCGAGTCGCTGGCCGCCGCGACGCGTCTGCTGGGCCTCGACCTGCCCAATGCCGGACCGGTCAAGCTGTCGGCCAAGCTGAGCGACATCGAGGGCGGCTGGCGCCTTACCGGCATGAAGAGCACCCTTGGCCGCAGCGATCTGGCGGGGGAAGTGTCCCTGGTGCTGGCGCCCCGCCCCCGGATCTACGGCCGTTTGGCCGCCGCCCAGCTGAACCTGGGGGATTTCTCGCTGCCGTCGCCGCGCGGCGCGCCCCCGGCCCAGGCCTCGCAACCCCAGCGCCCGGCCATTCCCATCGACGACGGCCGCATCCTGGGGACCGAGCCCCTGATCCTCGACCTCGTCCGCGACATGGACGCCAATCTGTCGCTGGCCGCCACCCGGTTGCAGGCGGGACCGGCCACCTTGGCCGACGCCGCCGGCGAGCTGACCGTGGCGTCCGGCCGCATGGCGCTGGCGGGCTTCACCGCCCGGGCCGGCGAGGGAAAGCTGGCGGGCGAGATCAAGCTGGACGCCGCCGCCAAGACTCCCGCCCTGGCGCTCCGCCTGACCGCCGCCGGGGCGGACCCCGCCCTGCTGACCGCCGGCGCCCTGAAAGGGGCCAAGGCCGACCTCGCCCTCGACCTTAAGGCCCAGGGCACCAATCTGCGCAATCTGGCCGGCAGCGCCGAGGGCAGCCTTGCCCTCACCCTGGGCGAGACCGTACTCGCCCGCAATTCCGGCACGGACCTCCCCGCCCGCCTGGCCCGCGACATCGCCCCGAACGCCCTCGAATCCGATGGCCTGCATCTGCGCTGCCTGGTGGCCCGGCTGCCGGTCAAGGCCGGCCTGATCAGCCTGGACCGCGGCCTGGGGGCCGAGACCGCCGCCGCCGCCGCCCTGGCCATGGGCAGCATCGACCTCAGGACCGAAGCCGTGGACGTCACATTCGTCAGCCGCACCGCGCCGCCGCTGAAGGTCAGGGGCGTGCTGGGCAATCCGGCGGTCGCCACGGAAGGGACGGCCAAGGCCGCCGCCGATTCCAGCCCCTGCCGCACGGCCCAGGCGCGGCGCCTCGCCCGCTAGAGCAACACACCATCCGAGAAGGCTCTTTTCTGTGCTCAAGTCCATCAAGCGTTTCTACAAGGATTGCGTCGCCGCCCCCCGTGACGGCGGCTTCGCCATTTTGCTGGACGGCAAGGCCGTCAAGACGCCGGGCGCCCGCCCGCTGGCCCTTCCCGCCCAGCCCCTGGCCGAAGCCGTCGCCGGGGAATGGCGCGACCAGGGCGACCAGGTCCTGCCGTCGACCATGCCCATGACCCAGTTGGCCAGCACCGCGCTCGACCGCGTCGGCCCCGAACGCGCCCATATGCTGGCCCAGTTGATGAACTACGCCGGCACCGATTTGCTGTGCTACCGCGCCGAGACCCCCACCGACCTGGTGGCCCGCCAGACCGCCGCCTGGCAGCCGCTGCTGGACTGGGCGGCCCAGGCGCTGGACGCGCCGCTCGCCACCACCACCGGCCTGACCGCCATGGCCCAGCCGGCCGAATCCCTGGCCGCCCTGCGGCGCCATATCGAGGCCTACGACGACTGGCGCCTGACGGCGCTGCAATCGGCCACCGCCGCCATGGGCTCGCTGATCCTGGGGCTTGCCCTGGCCGAGGGCCGCCTCGACGCCGACGCCGCCTTCGAAGCCTCGCAGGTGGACGAGACCTATCAGATCGAGCAATGGGGCGAGGATTGGGAAGCCGCCGACCGCCGCGCCGAACTGAAGCGCGATATCGTGGCGGCGGAACGCTTCCTGGGACTGCTCAACCCTTCCTGAAGGCGCACCAGAAGCCCGGAGAGCCACGATGGCGGTCGATTTCGATGGCGACCTCCAGGAAGCCGGTCTCCTCGGCCAGGCGACGGAGATAGGCCCGGCTGTGGGCGTATTCGCCCGGCTTGGTCACCGCGACCTGGCGGGGATCGCTCAAGGGATCCACCGAGAACAGGAACACGCCGTCCGGCTCCAGCAAACGGGCGGCGTGGACGAAGAACGGCCGCAGATCGGCGAAGTAATACAGCATGCAGGCCGCCAGGATGGTCTCGAAAGGACCGTCCACACTGTCCAGCGCACCGGGCAGGTCCCCTTCCACCAGGGTGTCGTAGACCTTGCGGGCCCGGGCCTGCTCCAGCATGGCCGGCGAGCGCTCGATGCCGGTAACGGACGTGGCCGAGGCCGGTAATTTCGAGGCCAGCAATCCGGTGCCCGTTCCCAGTTCCAGCACCCGGCGCAGCCGCCGTCCCGGAAAGACGTCCAGGTACAGGCGCAGCATCCGGTCGCTGAAGTAATTGTGCAGATCCTTGACGTCGTAGCCTTCGGCGATAGCATCCAGGCGCTCAACCGACGTCACCTCCGCCGCGCCGCCGTCCCAGTCGGGCAGTAGCCGGCAAAAGCACTCCACTGCCTCCTCCGCCCGTCCGCCCTCGATCAGGGCCACGGACAGATTGTGGTAATGGGCCGGATTGGCGGGATCGTTGGCCAAGGCCCGCGACAGCGTGTCGATGGCGGCATGGACCTGTTTGGTCTGCAACTGCCCCATGCCGCGATAGGGAAGGAAGCGGTCATCCCCGGCGATCTGCCGCTCGTGATAGGCGCAGACCCGCTCCACGTCGATATGGGCATGGAGGTGATTCAGGGCTTGGACCAGATCGAAGATCATCTCCACCTGGGGATCGCGCCGCACCGCTTCCACCAGGGCCTCCACGCCGACCTTGTCATGGCCGCCCGCCAGGTAGACCTTACCCAGAAGATTGCGGGGCAGAGGGTCGCGGGGGTTGATGCCCTCCGCCGCCAGAAAAGCGGCCTCCGCGCCCGGCAGGTCACCCTCGCGGGCAAGATCGATGCCGTGGCGAATGTGTTCCTCAAAGGTCATGACGCGTCTCCCGGCAGCTTGGCTATTGGTACCCCGCCGCGGGAAGGCTGTCACGCGAAAGGGGCCGCCCCTTGCGGGACGGCCCCTTCGTCAGATCGTCGTTGCCGGAGGAAGCTTATTCCTCGTCGGCATCGGCCTTCTTGTCGGCGGTCGGGCCGGAATCGGTGCCCTTGGCGGCCGGATCGCGATCAACCAGCTCGATGATGGCCATGGGGGCGCAATCGCCGTAGCGGAAGCCGGCCTTCAACACGCGGGTGTAGCCGCCATTGCGGGTCTTGTAGCGCTCGCCGATGACGGCGAACAGCTTGGCGACCACCTTGTCGTCGCGCAGGAAGGCATAGGCCTGGCGCCGGGCGTGCAGGTCGCCGCGCTTGCCCAGCGTGATCAGCTTCTCGACCACGGGACGCAGGTCCTTGGCCTTGGGCAGGGTGGTCTTGATCTGCTCGTGCTTGAGCAGGGCGTTGGACAAGCTGACGAACAGGGCCTTACGGGCCGACTTGTCGCGGTTCAGCTTACGGCCGGACATACCATGACGCATAACAACTCTCCTCGTCGCTTGGCCTCGCCTGGCGAAGCCGATTGTACTGCCGCGTCGCCTCCATCGGGGGAGAACGGGCGGGTGGACCGGATCGGTCCGAAAACATCCCTCTCAAATCGTCACCCCCGGGCTTGAGCCCTAAGGGTCTGGATGGCCGGGTCAAGCCCGGCCATGACGATAAGAGACGTGGATCAATAGGGCTCTTCGAGCTTCTTGGCCAGCTCTTCGATGTTCTCCGGCGGCCAATTGGCGATTTCCATGCCCAGGTGCAGACCCATCTGCGCCAGCACTTCCTTGATCTCGTTCAGCGACTTGCGGCCGAAATTGGGAGTGCGCAGCATCTCGGCCTCGGTCTTCTGGACCAGGTCGCCGATGTAGATGATGTTGTCGTTCTTCAGGCAGTTGGCCGAACGGACCGAAAGCTCCAGCTCGTCCACCTTGCGCAGCAGGTTCTTGTTGAAGGGCAGTTCGTCCTTCTTCTCTTCCTCGACGACCGCGGTGGGCTCCTCGAAGTTGATGAACAGCTGCAGCTGGTCCTGCAGGATGCGGGCGGCGAGCGCCACGGCGTCATCCGGAGTGACCGCGCCGTTGGTCTCGACGGTCATGGACAGCTTGTCGTAGTCGGTGACCTGGCCCACGCGGGTGTTTTCCACCTTGTAGGCCACCTTGCGCACCGGCGAGAAGATGGCGTCGATCGGAATGAGGCCGATCGGCGAATCCTCGGGACGGTTCTGCGAGGCGGGGACGTAGCCCTTGCCGGTCTCGACCGTGAACTCGATGTTCAGCTTGGCGCCCTCGTCCAGGGTGCACAGCACCAGTTCGGGGTCCATGATCTCGATGTCGTGACCGACCTCGATCAGGCCGGCGGTGACTTCGCCCGGGCCGACCGCACGCAGATGCATGCGCTTCGGGCCCTCGCCATGCATCCGCAGGCCGAGAGTCTTGATGTTCAGGATGATGTCGGTGACATCTTCCCGCACGCCGGGGATGGACGAGAATTCGTGCAGAACGCCGTCGATCTGGATGGCCGTGACGGCGGCACCCTGCAGCGACGACAGCAGCACGCGGCGCAGGGAATTGCCCAGCGTCATGCCGAAGCCGCGCTCCAGCGGTTCGGCGACCACGGTCGCGGTACGCTGGGCATCGGCCCCGGGCTCCACATGGAGCTTGTTGGGCTTAATCAGTTCCTGCCAGTTCTTCTGAATCACGTGCGTGACCTCATGCTGAACAAAGGAAAACGAAAACGGGCGTGCCGCCGAACCTCCTCACCACGAGGAAGCCGGCGGCATCCCGATCCAAGGAGACCCGATCAGACGCGACGGCGCTTGCGCGGCCGGCACCCGTTGTGCGGGATCGGCGTGACGTCACGGATCGAAGTGATCTGGAAGCCCACGGCCTGCAGAGCGCGCAGAGCGGACTCGCGACCGGCACCAGGACCCTTCACCTCGACCTCCAGGGTGCGCATGCCGTGCTCGGAAGCCTTGCGGCCCGCGTCTTCGGCAGCCACCTGGGCGGCGTACGGGGTCGACTTGCGCGAGCCCTTGAAGCCCTGCATGCCGGCCGAGGACCAGGAAATGGTGTTACCCTGGGCATCGGTGATGGTGATCATGGTGTTGTTGAACGTGGCATTCACATGCGCCACGCCCGAGGTGATGTTCTTGCGCTCGCGGCGACGAGGACGCGCGGCAGCAGCGGGCTTAGCCATCGGAGGTGTTCCTTACTTGGTAACTTTCTTCTTGCCGGCAATCGGCTTGGCCGGACCCTTGCGGGTACGGGCATTGGTGTGGGTCCGCTGGCCATGAACCGGCAGGCCACGACGATGGCGCAGGCCGCGATAGCAGCCCAGGTCCATCAGACGCTTGATGTTCATGGCAACCGCGCGACGCAGGTCGCCTTCGACCTGGAAGTCGCGGTCGATGAGCTCACGGATCTTGAGCACTTCGTCGTCGGTCAGCTGATTGACGCGACGCTCGGCGGGAATCCCCAGCGAGGTGGTGATCTCCGCCGCCTTGGCGCGGCCGATGCCATGAATGTAGGTCAGCGCGATCAGAACGCGCTTATTCGTCGGAATATTGACGCCAGCGATACGAGCCAAAGCTGGTTACTCCTTCACCAGATAAAAGACCGCGCCACGAGATGACCCGGAGCCGTTAACCAAAAACGCGCCCCTGGCCTCGCCCATGACGGGGGAAACCGAAGGTGCGGGATTATAGGGCGATTCGATCAAGAGTCAACCGTCTCGCCCTATAGAATCACATTACTTCGCCGCGTCCAGAATCCCTTCCAGGGCCTTGGTCACATCGGCGATGTCCATGGTGCCGTTCACCAGCTTCAGCGCGCCCTTCTTGTCGTAATAGGGCAGCAGCGGAGCGGTCTGGGCATGATACGCGTCGAGACGCTTGGTCACGGTATCGACATTGTCGTCCGGACGGCGAGCGAACTCAGTGCCGCCACAGGAATCGCACTTGCCGGCGACCTTGGGCAGCTGGAACTTGTCGTGGTAGCCGGCACCGCACTTGGCGCAGGTGTAGCGGCCGGTGATGCGCTCGACGATATAGGCGTCGGGCACCTGGATCTCGATGGCGAAGTCCAGCTTCTTGCCCTTACGCGCCATCATGGCGTCAAGAGCCTCGGCCTGGGCCACGGTACGGGGGAAACCATCGAAGATGGCGCCCTTGGCCACGTCGGGCTGGTCCAGGCGCTCGTCGATGATGGCGATGACGATCTCGTCGGACACCAGCTGGCCGGCGTCCATCACGGCCTTGGCCTTCTTGCCCACTTCCGAGCCGGCGGCCACGGCAGCGCGCAGCATGTCGCCGGTGGACAGCTGGACCAGGCCGTACTTGTCCTGAAGACGCTTGGCCTGGGTACCCTTGCCGCCACCGGGCGGACCCAACAGAACGAGATTCATCGGATGTCCCCTCTTTCTTCTTGGCAGTTAACGCCGCCCGCGCAGCCGGGACTTCTTGATGAGTCCCTCGTACTGGTGCGCAAGCAGATGCGACTGAACCTGAGCCACGGTATCCATGGTCACCGACACCACGATCAGCAGCGAGGTGCCGCCGAAGTAGAACGGCACCGAGAACTTGCTGATCAGCAGTTCCGGCAGGATGGACAGGGCCGACAGATAGGCGGCGCCCACCACGGTCAACCGGGTCAGGACATAGTCGAGATAGTCGGAGGTGTTCTTGCCCGGACGGATGCCCGGCACGAAGCCGCCGTACTTCTTCAGGTTCTCGGCCGTATCCACCGGATTGAACACCACGGCGGTATAGAAGAACGAGAAGAACACGATCAGGCCGAGATACAGCGCGATGTACAGCGGCTGGCCGCGGCCCATCAGGGCGGTGAAGGTGGTCAGCCACTCGGGCCCGCCGGCCGCGGAGAACTGGGCGATGGTCACCGGCATCAGCAGGATCGAGCTGGCGAAGATCGGCGGAATCACGCCCGAGGTGTTGACCTTGAGCGGCAGGTGCGAGGACTCGCCGCCGAACATCTTGTTACCCACCTGGCGCTTCGGATACTGGACGATGATCCGGCGCTGGGCGCGCTCCATGAAGACGATGAAGGCGATGACCGCCACGCTCATGATCAGGATGCCGATGATCACCAGCACGGGAAGCGCGCCGGTACGGCCCAGCTCCAGGGTGTTGCTGATGGCCGCGGGCAGTTCCGCCACGATGCCGGCCATGATGATCAGCGAGGTGCCCTGGCCGATGCCGCGCGCCGTGATCTGCTCGCCCAGCCACATCAGGAACAGGGTGCCGCCGGTCAGCGTCACCACGGTCGAGAAGCGGAACAGCATGTGGCTTTCCATCATCACCGCGCTGCCGCGCGTGCTGGTCATGCTTTCCAGACCGACCGCGATGCCGTAGGCCTGCATCACCGCGATGACCACGGTGAGATAGCGGGTGTACTGGTTGATCTTCTTGCGGCCCGCCTCGCCTTCCTTCTTCACCGCTTCCAGCGACGGGACGACCGTGGTCATCAGCTGCAGGATGATGGAGGCCGAGATGTACGGCATGATGTTGAGCGCGAAGATGGTCATACGGTGCAGCGCACCGCCGGCCAGCATGTCGAACATGCCGAGCATGCCGCCGCCCGACTGCTTGAACAGGTCGCCGAGCACATGCGGATCGACGCCCGGCATGGGAATCCAGGTCCCCAGGCGATAGACGACCAGCGCCCACAGGGTGAACCAAATGCGCTTCTTGAGATCGGTGGCCTTGGCGAGAACGCCAAAGTTCAGATTCGCGGCGAGCTGCTCGGCAGCGGAGGCCATGCCTTACTCCGGGGTTCGGTGGCGGGGGGCGTCGGGGCCCGTCGGGGCCTGGCACCGCACCACAAATCCTTGATCCAGCCCTTGACCCGGATCAATCGTCCGGGGTCGGGGATTCGACGCGTGAACGGGCGAAGGGGGCCTTGGGCCGGCCCCCTTCTCCTCAAATCACTCGGCTGCAGCGGCCTTGGGCGCGGTCACGGTGACCGAACCACCGGCCTTCTCGACGGCGGCGATGGCCGCGGCCGAGGCGCCGGTCACCTCGATGGTGACCTTGGCCTTGATCTCGCCATGGCCCAGCAGGCGAACGCCGTCCAGGACCTTGCCGATCAGACCGGCGGCCGACAGGGCCTCGGCGTTGATGGGCTTCTTGGCGTCAATGCGCTTCTCGTCGATCGCCTTCTGCAGGCGGCCGAGGTTGATCACGGCGAAGTGCTTGGCGTTCGGGTTGTTGAACCCGCGCTTGGGCAGACGACGGTAGATGGGCATCTGACCGCCTTCGAAGCCGTTGATCGCCACGCCGGTACGCGAGGTCTGACCCTTCACGCCCTTGCCCGAAGTCTTGCCCTTGCCGGAGCCGATGCCACGGCCGAGGCGCTTCGACTGATAGCGCGCGCCCTCGTTGTCGCGAAGTTCGTTGAGCTTCATTTCTTTTCGTCCTCGTCACGGTCGGCCGGGACTCTCGCCCCGGCCCCCGGATGTTCTATTCTTCCACGCGCACCAGGTGGCGGACCTTGGTGATCATGCCGCGCACGGCCGGAGTATCCTCCAGCTCGCGGGTGCGGTGCATCTTGCCCAGGCCCAGGCCGATCAGAGTGGCGCCCTGGTCGGCCGGACGGCCGATGGGGCTACCAATCTGGGTGACCTTGACGGTCGACTTGGCGGCGGTCTTCTTCTTGGCGGCCATGTTCAATGCCCTCCCGATCAAGCGCCGGCGGCAGCCGCGGCGGCGGCACCGTCGCGACGACCGATGATCTCGCCCACCTTCTTGCCGCGCTTGGCGGCAACATGGCGGGGAGAAGCCAGGTTGATCAGGGCGTCGAAAGTCGCCTTGATCATGTTGTGCGGGTTGGAGGTGCCGAGGCACTTGGCCACGACGTCCTGGACACCCATGGTCTCGAACACGGCGCGCATCGGGCCGCCGGCGATGATGCCGGTACCGGCCGGGGCGGCCCGCAGGATGACGCGGCCGGCACCGAAGTGGCCGAAGGCGTCATGATGCAGGGTGCGACCCTCGCGCAGCGCGATCTTGATCATGTTGCGCTTGGCCTGTTCGGTGGCCTTGCGGATGGCTTCCGGAACTTCGCGGGCCTTGCCCGAACCGCAGCCGACGCGGCCCTTGGCGTCACCCACCACGACCAGAGCGGCGAAGGCGAAGCGACGGCCACCCTTCACCACCTTGGCGACGCGATTGATGTGGACCAGCTTGTCGACGAATTCCGATTCCTCGCGCTCGCGCGGGGTCTGCTCGGCGCCGCCGCGACCGCGATTCGGGCGGTCGCCGCGCTCGCCGCGCTCGCCGCCACGGCCGCGTTCGGGACGATCAGAAGAGGGAGTACGTGCCATTGCTCATCATCCTCAGAAAGACAGGCCGCCTTCGCGGGCCGCATCGGCCAGGGCCTTGACCCGACCGTGGTAGATGTAGCCGCCGCGATCGAACACCACTTCCGTGACGCCCGCCGCCTTGGCCCGCTCGGCGATCAGCTTGCCGACCGCGGCCGCAGCCGCCCGGTCGGCGCCGGTCTTCAAATTGCCCTTCAGCTCCTTGTCGAGCGTCGAGGCGGAGGCCAGGGTGACGCCCTTGAGGTCGTCGATCACCTGGACGTAGATGTTCTTGCCGGAGCGGAAGACGGACAGACGGATACGACCGTTGCCCTTCTCCTTGATGCTCTGGCGGGCGCGCCGCTTGCGGCGCTCGAAAAGATTCTTCGGCGTCATCATGGCGGAGCCCCTTACTTCTTCTTACCTTCCTTGCGGAGGATAGTCTCGGTTTCGTACTTGATACCCTTGCCCTTGTAGGGCTCGGGACCACGGAAGGCGCGGATCTCAGCCGCAATCTGGCCGACCTGGCGCTTGTCGCGGCCAGAGATCGAGATGGCGGTGGGCTTCTCGCACTTCATGGTGATATCGGCCGGGATCGGATACTCGATATCGTGCGAATAGCCAAGCTGCAGCTTCAGCGACTTGCCCTCGACCGCGGCGCGGTAACCGACGCCGTTGATCTCGAGATTGACGGTGAAACCCTCCGACACGCCCTTGACCATGTTGTTCAGGTGCGCGCGGGTGGTGCCCCACATCATGCGGGCGTGCTTGGTTTCGTTCTTGGGCTTCACCCAGATCAGGTTGCCGTCGAGGGTGACCTCGACGTTGTCCCTGAGGGTGAGCTTCGACTCACCCAGCTTGCCCTTGACGGTGACTTCGGGTCCGGTGATCTGAACGGTGACACCCGACGGCACCGAGACGGGATATTTGCCGACTCGCGACATTTTCAGGTCCCTCCGTTAGAACACTTCGCAGAGGACTTCGCCGCCGACGTTCTGAGTGCGAGCCTCAGAGTCGGACATGACGCCCCGCGGGGTCGAGAGGATGGTGATCCCCAGCCCGTTGGCGACGCGGCGAAGGTCGGCGATCTTGGAATAGACGCGGCGGCCAGGAGTGGACACGCGCGAGATTTCCCGGATCACCGGCTGACCCTCGTGATACTTCAGTTCGATGCTGAGCTGGGCGACGCCGGGGCGCAGCTCGGCGCGCGAGTAGCCACGGATGTAGCCTTCACGCTTCAGCACTTCGAGAACGTTGGCGCGCAGGCTGGACGCCGGCGAGACAACGGTGGACTTGTTGGCCCGCTGCCCGTTGCGGATACGGGTGAGCAGATCGCCGAGAGGATCGGTCATGGACATGGATCGTCCTCCCTTACCAGCTGGACTTGACCATGCCGGGAATCTGGCCCTGCGAGGCGAGCTCGCGAAGCTTATTCCGGCACAGCTTGAACTTGCGATAGTTACCGCGCGAACGGCCCGTAACCTCGCAGCGCAGACGCACGCGGATCTTGGACGAGTTGCGGGGCAGCTCCGCCAGCTTCAGGGAGGCTTCGAAGCGCTCCTCCGGGCTGGCTTCACGGTTGTTGGCGATCGCCTTCAACTTGGCGCGGCGAGCGGCGAACTGGGCCGCCATACGCTCACGCTTCTTGTTGCGCTCGACCGAGCTGATCTTAGCCATTGCCTAAATCTCCAATCAGGCCACGAACGGCATGTCGAAGCCCTTGAGGAGGGCCTTGGCCTCCTCGTTGGACTTGGCCGTGGTGACGAAGATGATGTCCATGCCGCGGATGGTCTCAACCTTGTCGTAGTTGATTTCCGGGAAGACGATCTGCTCCTTGAGGCCCAGCGAGTAATTGCCGCGGCCATCGAAGCTCTTGCCCGGAACGCCACGGAAGTCGCGGACGCGGGGCAGCGCGATGTTGATCAGGCGGTCGAGGAATTCGTACATCCGGTCGGCCCGCAGGGTGACCTTGCAGCCCACGACCTGGCCTTCGCGCAGCTTGAACTGGGCGATGGACTTCTTGGCCTTGGTGCTGACCGGCTTCTGACCGGAAATCAGGGTCAACTCGGCGAGAGCGGCCTCGATCTTCTTGGAATCCTGGGCGGCTTCACCGACGCCCATGTTGATCACGATCTTCTCGAGCTTCGGCACCTGCATGGGGTTCGCGTAGTTGAACTCCTTCTGCAGGGCGGGCTTGACGACCGTATTATAATGCGTGTGCAGACGTGCCATCTGTCTGTTCCTTCGGCTTACCGGTCGATGACTTCGCCGGAGCGGCGCGCCACGCGCACCTTCCGACCGTCTTCGAGGATCTTGTGACCGATGCGGGTCGCCTTGCCGTCCTTGGGGTCCTCGTGGGCGACGTTGGAGACGTGGATCGACGCCTCCTTCTCCACGATGCCGCCCTGCTGGGTGGCGGACGGACGGGTGTGGCGCTTCACCATGTTCACGCCGGAGACGATGACGCGCTGCTCGGACGGCATGGCGGCGATGACTTCGCCCTTCTTGCCCTTGTCCTTGCCGGCGAGGACGACGACCCGGTCACCCTTCTTCACGTTCATGGAAGCCATGATTAGAGGACCTCCGGAGCCAGAGAGATGATCTTCATGAACTTCTTGCCGCGAAGCTCACGAGTGACGGGGCCAAAAATACGGGTGCCGATGGGCTCGCCCTGCTTGTTGATCAGGACGGCTGCATTGGTGTCGAACCGGATCGCGGAACCGTCGGCGCGACGGATTTCCTTGGCGGTGCGGACGATGACGGCGCGATGCACGTCACCCTTCTTCACACGGCCGCGCGGAATCGCCTCCTTGATGGAAACGACGATGACGTCGCCCACCGTGGCGATGGTCCGGTGCGAGCCGCCCAACACCTTGATGCACTGCACCCGGCGGGCACCCGAATTATCGGCGACGTCCAGGTTGGTTTGCATCTGGATCATGATGTCTCTTCCTTATTCCCAGTTCGCGACCATCAAGCCTGCGGCTCGACGATCACTTCCCAGCACTTGGTCTTCGAGATCGGCGCGCATTCGCGGATGCGGATGGTCTCACCGGTCTTGAAAACGTTGTTCTCGTCGTGGGCGTGGTACTTCTTGGAACGACGAATGAACTTCTTGTAGATCGGGTGCATCACGCGCCGCTCGACGCTGACCACCACGGTCTTGTCCATCTTGTCGCTCACCACGACGCCCTGAAGAATGCGCTTCGGCATTTGAATGGGCCTCCTTAGGACGCGCTTTTGGCGCGCTCGCCGAGCAGCGTCTTGATGGTCGCGATCTCGCGACGCACGGCACGCACCCGGGCGGTATTCTCCAGCTGGCCGGAGGCCCGCTGGAAGCGAAGATTGAACTGCTCCTTCTTGAGCGCAATGACCTGCTCCTTGAGCTGGTCAACACTCTTCTGGCGCAGATCGGCAGCCTTGGTCGCCATGGCTAGATATCCCCGATCCGAGAAATGAACTTGGTCTTGATCGGCAGCTTGGCGGCGGCCAGGGCAAAACCGTGACGGGCGATTTCCTCGGCGACGCCATCCACCTCGAAGAGGATGCGGCCGGGAGCCACGCGGGCGGTCCAGAACTCGGGCGCGCCCTTACCGGAGCCCATGCGGACTTCGGCAGGCTTGGACGACACCGGCAGATCCGGGAAAATGCGGATCCACACGCGGCCCTGACGCTTCATGTGACGGGTCAGGGCACGACGGGCGGCCTCGATCTGGCGGGCGGTGATCCGCTCGGGCTCCAGGGCCTTCAGGCCGTAGGCGCCGAAATTCAAGGCGGAACCACCCTTGGTGACCCCCTTGATCCGGCCCTTATGGGCCTTGCGGAACTTAGTACGCTTGGGAGAAAGCATCTCTCTTCCCTCTCAAATCAGCGGCGTTCGGCCGGGGCGGTTTCCCCAGCGGCGCGCTTGTCCTGGGCCATGGGGTCATGGGCGAGGATCTCACCCTTGAACACCCAAACCTTGACGCCGCAGGTGCCGTAGGTGGTGCGGGCGGTGCCCACGCCATAATCCACATCGGCACGCAGCGTGTGCAGCGGCACGCGGCCTTCGCGGTACCACTCCATGCGGGCGATTTCAGCGCCACCCAGACGGCCGGAGCAGTTGATACGAATGCCCTGGGCGCCCAGACGCATGGCCGACTGCACGGCGCGCTTCATGGCGCGACGGAAGGCGACGCGGCGCTCGAGCTGCTGGGCGATGGACTCGGCCACCAGCTGGGCATCCAGTTCCGGCTTGCGGATCTCGACGATGTTGAGGTGAACCTCGCCACCGGTCATCTTCGAGAGTTCCTTGCGCAGCACCTCGATGTCCGCGCCCTTCTTGCCGATCACCACGCCCGGACGGGCGGTATGGATGGTGATGCGGGCCTTCTTGGCCGGACGCTCGATGACCACGCGCGACACGCCGGCCTGGGCCAGCTTCTCGCGCAGGTACTTGCGCAGCTTCAGGTCCTCGTGCAGCAGCTTGGCGTAGGTCTCGTCCGCGAACCACCGGGAGTCCCAGGTGCGGTTGATGCCGACGCGCAGGCCGATCGGATTGACTTTCTGACCCATCTGCTTACTCCCCCGCCGCTTCGGCGCGTTCGCGCACGATGACGGTCAGATTGCTGAACGGCTTCTCGATCCGGCCGACGCGGCCACGGGCGCGCGCCTTCCAACGCTTCATCACCATGGCCTTGCCCACGTGGGCTTCGGCGACATAGAGACGATCGACGTCGAGCTGGTGGTTGTTCTCGGCGTTGGCGATGGCGGACTGCAGCACCGACCGCACGATGACGGCGATGCGCCGCTTCGAGAAGGTCAGGGCGTTCAGCGCCACGTCGGCCTTGAGACCACGGATGCTTTCGGCAACCAGGTTGAGCTTGCGCGGGCTGGTGCGGATGGTGGCCAGGAAAGCCTTGGCCTCGGTCTCCGCCAGGACCCTGTCTGCGGGTTTCTTGCCCATGGCTTACTTCCTCTTCGCCTTCTTGTCGACCGCGTGGCCGTAGAACGTGCGGGTGGGCGAGAACTCACCGAACTTGTGTCCGATCATGTTCTCGGTCACCAGCACCGGAATGAACTTCTGGCCGTTGTAGACGCCAAAGGTCAGACCGACGAACTGCGGCAGGATGGTCGAACGACGCGACCAGATCTTGATGACCTCGTTGCGGCCGCTGGCGCGGGCCTTGTCGGCCTTTCCCAGCATGTAGCCGTCGAGGAAGGGGCCTTTCCAAACGGAACGAGCCATTTTTCAGCCCCTCCTACTGAGTCTGACGGCGGCGCATGATGAGCCGGTCCGTCTTCTTGTTGCTGCGAGTCTTCTTGCCCTTGGTGGGCTTGCCCCACGGGGTGACCGGATGACGGCCGCCCGAGGTACGGCCTTCGCCGCCGCCGTGCGGGTGGTCGATCGGGTTCATGGCGACACCGCGGACGGAGGGGCGACGGCCCATCCACACGGCACGACCGGCCTTGCCGAGCGACACGTTCTGCTGGTCGGGGTTGGACACGGCACCGATGGTAGCCATGCACTCACCGCGAACCATGCGCAGCTCGCCCGAGGCCAGGCGGAGCTGGGCGTAGCCCTGATCCTTGCCCACCAGCTGGACGTAGGTGCCGGCCGAACGAGCCAGCTGACCACCCTTGCCCACCTTGAGCTCCACGTTGTGCACCACGGTGCCCACGGGGATGTTCTTCAGCGGCATGGCGTTGCCGGGCTTGATGTCGGCCTTCTCGGAGGCGATCACCTGGTCGCCGACAGCGAGACGCTGCGGGGCGATGATGTAGGCCTTCTCGCCGTCGGCATAGCTGACCAGCGCGATGAAGGCGGTACGGTTGGGATCGTACTCGAGACGCTCGACAGTCGCGGCAACGTCGAACTTGTTGCGCTTGAAGTCGATGATGCGGTACCGGCGCTTGTGCCCGCCGCCACGCCACCGGACGGTGACCCGACCGGTGTTGTTGCGGCCGCCCTTGGAGCGCAGGCCTTCGGTCAGGCCCTTCTCGGGCTTGCCCTTCCACAGTTCGGAGCGATCAACCAGGACCAGCTGGCGACGGCCCGGAGTCGTGGGCTTGAAAGTCTTCAGTGCCATGGTGTCAGACTCCCGTGGTCACGTCGATGGAGTGGCCCTCGGCCAGCGTCACGACCGCCTTCTTGACGTCGGAACGCACGCCGGGACGGCCGCGGAAGCGCTTGACCTTGCCCTTGGCGATCAGGGTGTTCACGGCGGTGACCTTCACCCCGAAAATACCCTCGACAGCGGCCTTGATCTCCGGCTTGGTCGCGTCCAGCGGCACCTTGAAGGTGACCTGGCGGAACTCGGAGCCCATGGTCGCCTTTTCGGTGATCACGGGGGCGCGGACGACGTCGTACATCCGCTCCTTGCTGATGACGAGCTTGCTCATTTCAGGCGAGCCTCCAGGGCGGCGACCGCGTCCTTGGTCAGGACCAGGGTTTCACGGCGCAGAATGTCGTAGACGTTGGCGCCCTGGGTCGGCAGCACATCCACATAGGGGATGTTGCGGCTGGCCAGAGCGAAGTTGCCGTCCACGGCAGCGCCGTCGATGAACAACACCGAGCTCAGGCCCAGCTTCGACAGGCGAGCGGCCAGGTCCTTGGTCTTGGGCGAGCCGGCCGAGGCCGCGTCCACCACGATCAGCTTGCCATCGGCCACCTTGGCCGACAGGGCAGTCTTCAGCGCCAGCTTGCGGACCTTCTTGGGCAGGTCGTGGGCGTGGGAGCGCACAACCGGGCCGAAAATGGTCGAACCGCCGCGGAACTGCGCGGAACGCAGCGAACCCTGACGGGCACGACCGCCACCCTTCTGAGCGAAGGGCTTCTTGGTGGTGCCGGAGATCTCGCTGATGGTCTTGGTCTTGTGGTTCCCGGACTGGCGCTTGGCCAGCTGCCAGTTGACGGCGCGGAACAGGATGTCCCCACGCACCGGCACGGCGAAGATCTCGTCGGCCAGTTCGATTTCGCCGACGGTCTGGTTGTCCAGGCTGATTACGTTCGTCTTCATCGCCTTGATCCTTTACTCGGCCGAGGCCGCGGCCTTGACGCCGGCCGGGAACGGCACGCCATCAGGCAGCTTGCGCTTCACCGCGTCGCGGACGAGCACCCAGGACCCCTCGTGACCGGGAACCGAACCCTTGACCAGGATCAGGCCGCGATCGGCGTCGGTGGACACCACGGTGAGGTTCTGAGTAGTCACCTGCTCATCGCCCATGTGACCGGCCATCTTCTTGCCCTTGAACACCTTGCCGGGGTCCTGGCGCTGGCCGGTGGAGCCGTGGGAGCGATGCGACACCGAAACACCGTGCGTGGCCTCGAGGCCACGGAAGTTCCAGCGCTTCATACCGCCGGCAAAGCCCTTGCCGATGGTGTTAGCAGTCACATCCACGTACTGACCGGGGATGAAATGGGCGGCGGAGAGTTCGGTGCCGACCTCGAGAAGGTTCTCGGCGGTCACGCGGAACTCCACCAGCTTCTTCTTGGGCTCGACCTTGGCCTTGGCGAAGTTGGCGCGAGCAGGCTTGCTCACATTCTTCACCTTGGCGGTACCGGCACCAAGCTGAACGGCAACATAGCCGTCCTTTTCCACAGAGCGGGTCGAGACCACCTGGCAGGTGTCGACCTTCAGCACGGTGACGGGCACGTGGGTGCCGTCCTCGGTGAAGATCCTCGTCATGCCGACCTTCTGGGCGATGAGACCAGAGCGCATTGTTAGGTTCCTTAGAGCTTGATCTCGACGTCGACGCCAGCGGCCAGGTCGAGCTTCATCAGCGCGTCCACGGTCTGCGGGGTCGGGTCGACGATATCCAGAAGCCGCTTGTGAGTCCGAATTTCGAACTGCTCGCGCGACTTCTTGTCGATGTGCGGGCTACGGTTCACGGTGAACTTCTCAATCCGGCTGGGCAGCGGGATCGGACCGCGCACCTGCGCCCCGGTCCTCTTGGCGGTGTTGACGATCTCGCGGGTGGACTGGTCCAGCACGCGATGATCAAACGCCTTGAGGCGGATGCGGATGTTTTGGCTTTCCATGTTCAAGTCATCCGTCAAATCGGATCGGCGCCCCATCGGAGCGCCGATCGGTGAAAACAGTCAATTCAAAGAGCCTCCCGCAGTTAGCCGCAACGCCTGTGGCGAAGCCGCTCTTACGGAATGAGGCCGAAGCCGAAGGCAGCCTTATACAGAGACTCATGGGGCTTGGCAACAAGACTCATCAAAGAATCTCACCCGATCTCCGCATGCCCCGTCGGCGGGGATCATCCCGCTGGAAAGGGGCCGCCGGAAAAGGGCCCCCGGCGGGAAGGCCGCGTCTCCCCCTCCCCCGCCCAGACCGGGGCGCCAGCCGGCCCCATATTCTCGAAACCGTCCGCCGGTACGGTACACACCCCATATCCAGGGCATGGCCTGGCATTATACTTGGAGAGAAGGGGTTGTCCGCAGTCCAGGCGTGGGGCGTAGGGGTTATTTCTGATCTGGAGTCAGCGCATCGCCCTACGAAGTATAACCCTATTCTCCAATGTTTCCGCGCTTCCCTTGCTCTAGAGCGGTTCGCGATCTAACGGAATCGCAGGGGATTCACAGGCGCGGCTAATCGTGATTCACTTCCTGTGGAGGTGGCCCACGATGACTCGACCTTTATCCGTAGATCTGCGCGACCGTGTTGCGCGATATGTTCTGGCTGGCCATTCGCGCCGACAGGCGGCCAGTGTCTTCAATATCTCGGTGAGCTCGGCGGTACGCTATGTGGCGCAATATCTGTCGAGTGGGACGGTGGCGCCAAAGCGGCAAGGCGGTGATCGGCGCAGTAAATTGGGCGACCATCGGGCCTATGTGCTGCTGCGTGTTAAGCAGGTTCCGGATATCTCGCTGGCCGATTTAACCAAAGAACTGGCCGAGCGGGGCGTTCAAATCCATCTTTCCAACCTTGCCCGGTTTCTCCGGGCACAGGGGCTGACCTATAAAAAAAACTTTGGTCGCGTCCGAGCAGATGAGGCCGGACGTCCGGTTGCTGCGCGAGGAGTGGATTAAAGGCCGCCAACCGCTGATGCGGCGTCAGGCCCATCGCCTGGTGTTCCTCGACGAGACCGGAACCAATACCAAAATGACCCGTCTGCGGGGCCGCTCACCCAAAGGGGCGCGGTTGAAAGCCGCTGTGCCCTTCGGACATTGGAAGACGGAAACATTCATCGCCGGGCTGCGTCATGATGGCTTGGTGGCGCCCTTTGTCATCAATTGCCCGATGAACCGGAAGATGTTCGAGGCCTATATCGAGACCCAACTGGCCCCAACCCTGGAGCCGGGCGACGTCGTGATCCTCGACAATCTCTCAGCTCACAAAAGTCCTCGGGCAGAACGGATCATCCAAGATCGTGGTGCCTTCATGCTGTTCTTGCCGCCGTATTCCCCCGACCTCAATCCCATCGAAATGGCCTTCTCGAAGCTCAAGGCACACCTCAGAAAAACGGCTGCCAGGACCATTCAGGACCTATGGGACGCCATCGGCCGAATCTGCGATCTCTACGAACCTCAAGAGTGCCGAAATTTCTTCAAGGCTGCCGGATATGAACCAGTGTGATCGCGAATTGCTCTAATCTCTCTTTATGGAAAAGCTCCAAAAAGGGAGGAAAAGATGACCGCGCAGCAGAAGATTCTGAACTGGAAGCACCTGACCGAAATTCTTCAGAGCATTCGGCTGAGTGGCCAAGGTGACGCGGCGCGGGCGGCGCGGATCGCCGAGCAGCTGCTGCCCCACTTTCCTAAGTTCTCCTACACCCTCAATCGCATCCACAGCCGCATGACGCAGACCGCGTAATACCAAATCCCGATGAGCCGAACTCATCGGGATTTGGTTAGGCCCGAAGGGCCGCGCCGCTTATGCGGCGGGAGGCAAGGGCCCGCCCGCCGAATGAGGGCGATCCCAGTGATCGGTTGCGATCACTGGGATCTGGTATAAGGCCTCTCACCTTAATCCGGCTGCCGAACAGGCGGGTGCCTCGCACCCGCCTTTATTGTTGCCCGCTCGGCGGCGGCGCGACACGGAATTTTAAAAACAAACGGCCCCGGAGGTTTCCCTCCGGGGCCGCTGTTCAAGCGATCGAGCAGAAAACTACTCGACGATCTTGGCAACCACGCCGGCGCCGACGGTACGGCCGCCTTCGCGGATGGCGAAGCGCAGGCCCTGGTCCATGGCGATCGGGGCGATCAGGGTCACGTGCATCTTCACGTTGTCGCCCGGCATCACCATCTCGGTGCCTTCCGGCAGCTCGACGACGCCGGTGACGTCAGTGGTGCGGAAGTAGAACTGCGGACGATAGTTGGTGAAGAACGGAGTGTGACGGCCGCCCTCTTCCTTGGTCAGAACGTAGGCCTCGGCCTCGAACTTGGTGTGGGGCGTGATGGAACCCGGAGCCGCCAGAACCTGGCCGCGCTCCACGTCCTCGCGCTTGGTGCCGCGCAGCAGGGCGCCGATGTTGTCGCCGGCCTCACCCTGATCGAGCAGCTTGCGGAACATTTCCACGCCGGTGCAGGTGGTCTTGACGGTCGCCTTGATGCCGACGATCTCGACTTCCTCGCCAACCTTCACCACGCCACGCTCGACGCGGCCGGTCACCACGGTGCCGCGGCCCGAGATCGAGAACACGTCTTCGATCGGCATCAGGAACGGCTTGTCCTTGGGACGCTCCGGCTGCGGGATGTAGGCGTCGACTTCGGCCATCAGCTTCAGGATGGCGTCGCGGCCGATCTCCGGCTGCTTGTCTTCCAGGGCGCACAGCGCCGAGCCCTTGACGATCGGAATGTCGTCGCCGGGGAAGTCATACGAGCTCAGCAGCTCGCGCACTTCCAGCTCGACCAGATCCAGCAGCTCGGGATCGTCGACCATGTCGCACTTGTTCATGAACACCACCAGGGCGGGCACGCCGACCTGACGGGCCAGCAGGATGTGCTCGCGGGTCTGGGGCATGGGGCCGTCGGCGGCCGACACCACCAGGATGGCGCCGTCCATCTGCGCCGCGCCGGTGATCATGTTCTTCACATAGTCGGCGTGGCCGGGGCAGTCCACGTGGGCGTAGTGGCGGTTGCTGGTCTCGTACTCGACGTGGGCGGTCGAGATGGTGATGCCACGGGCCTTCTCTTCCGGCGCCTTGTCGATCTGGTCGTAGGCGGTGAAGGTGGCGCCGCCGGTCTCGGCCAGGATCTTGGTGATCGCCGCGGTCAGCGAGGTCTTGCCATGGTCAACGTGACCGATGGTCCCGATGTTGCAGTGAGGCTTGTTACGCTCGAATTTAGCCTTAGCCATCGTATCTTACTCCGTCCTCGATAGGTGTCGAATTAGCCGGCCAGCTTCGCGCGGATCTCGTCCGACACGTTCTGGGGCACTTCCGAATAGTGGTCGAATGTCATGCTGTACTGCGCCCGGCCCTGGGACATGGAACGCAGGGTGTTCACGTAGCCGAACATGTTGGCCAGCGGCACCATGGCGGTGATCACGCGGGCGTTGCCGCGCTGGTCCATGTCGTTGACCTGGCCGCGACGGCTGTTCAGATCGCCGATCACGTCACCCAGGTAATCCTCGGGGGTGACGACCTCGACCTTCATCATCGGCTCGAGCAGCTTCGGACCGGCCTTAGCGATGCCCTCACGGAAGGCGGCGCGCGAGGCGATTTCGAAGGCGAGAACCGACGAGTCGACGTCGTGGTAGGCACCGTCGGTCAGGGTGGCCTTGAAGTCGATCAGCGGGAAGCCGGCGATGACGCCGTTATCCATGGCCGAGCGGATGCCCTTGTCCACGCCGGGGACGTATTCCTTGGGCACCGAACCGCCGATGACCTTGTTCTCGAAGACGTAACCGGCGCCCTTCTCGGCGGGCTCGAACTTGATCTTGACGCGGGCGAACTGGCCCGAGCCACCGGTCTGCTTCTTGTGGGTGTAGTCGACCTCGTAGACCTTGGAGATGGTCTCGCGGTAGGCCACCTGCGGAGCGCCCACATTGGCTTCCACCTTGAACTCGCGCTTCATGCGGTCCACGAGGATTTCTAGATGCAGTTCGCCCATGCCCTTGATCACGGTCTGGCCGGATTCGGCATCGGAGGTGACGCGGAACGAGGGATCCTCGGCGGCCAGACGAGCCAGGGCGATGCCCATCTTCTCCTGGTCGGCCTTGGACTTGGGCTCCACGGCGACTTCGATGACGGGCTCGGGGAACTCCATGCGCTCGAGCACCACCAGCGAACTGGGGGTCGGATCGCACAGGGTGTCACCGGTGGTGGTGTCCTTCAGACCGGCGAAGGCGACGATGTCGCCGGCGCGGGCTTCCTTGATTTCCTCACGCGAGTTGGCGTGCATCAGCAGCATACGGCCGACGCGCTCGCGCTTGTCCTTCACGGTGTTCTGGATGTAGCTGCCCGAGTCCACGACGCCCGAATAGACGCGCACGAAGGTCAGCGAACCCACGAAGGGGTCGTTCATGATCTTGAACGCCAGACCGGCGAAGGGCTCGTCGTCGGTGGAGTGCTTGGCGATCTCGTCCTCGGTGCCGTACTTCACGCCCTTGATGGCGGGAATGTCGACCGGGGCCGGCAGGTAGTCGATGACGGCGTCGAGCAGGGGCTGCACGCCCTTGTTCTTGAACGCCGAGCCGCACAGCACCGGCACGAAGGTGCGCGAGATGGTGCCCTTGCGGATGCAGGCCTTCAGCACGTCCATGGAGGGCTCTTCGCCGCCCAGGTACTGCTCCATGGCCGCGTCGTCCATCTCCACCGCGGTCTCGATGAGCTGGGCGCGGTATTCGGCGGCCTTCTCGACGAGGTCGGCGGGAATCGGCTGGTCGGAGAACTCGGCGCCCAGGCTTTCGTCCTTCCAGATCACCGCGACGTTGCGCAGCAGGTCGACGATGCCGACGTAGTTGCTCTCTTCGCCGATGGGCAGGTGCATGACCAGCGGACGGGCGCCCAGGCGGTCAACGATCATATCGACGCAGCGATAGAAGTTGGCGCCGATGCGGTCCATCTTGTTGACGAAGCAAATGCGCGGCACGCCGTACTTGTCGGCCTGACGCCACACGGTCTCGGACTGGGGCTCGACGCCCGCCACCGAGTCGAACACGGTCACGGCGCCGTCGAGCACGCGGAGCGAACGCTCCACCTCGATGGTGAAGTCCACGTGGCCGGGGGTGTCGATGATGTTGACGCGGTGATCACGCCAGAACGCGGTGGTCGCGGCCGAGGTGATGGTGATGCCGCGCTCCTGCTCCTGCTCCATCCAGTCCATGGTGGCGGTGCCTTCGTGCACTTCGCCAATCTTATAGGACTTGCCGGTGTAGTAGAGGATGCGTTCGGTGGTGGTCGTCTTACCGGCATCGATGTGGGCCATGATGCCGATGTTGCGATACTTATCGAGAGGCGTGGTACGAGCCATGATGGATCCGGTCTCCTACCAGCGGTAATGCGAGAAGGCCTTGTTGGCCTCCGCCATACGGTGGGTGTCTTCGCGCTTCTTGACGGCGGCGCCACGGTTGTTGGCGGCGTCCAGGAGCTCACCGGACAGGCGGTCGATCATGGTGGTCTCGGAACGCTTGCGCGAGTAATCGATCAGCCAGCGGATGGCCAGGGCCTGACGGCGATCGGAACGCACTTCGACGGGCACCTGGTAGGTGGCGCCGCCGACGCGGCGGGAACGCACTTCCAGGGCGGGCTTGACGTTGTCGAGAGCCTCGTGGAACACCTTCAGCGGGTCCTGGCCGGTCTTGGCCTGGATCTTGTCGAGGGCGCCATAGACGATGGCTTCGGCGGCGGACTTCTTGCCGTCGAGCATCAGGCAGTTCATGAACTTGGCGACGACATAGTCGTGAAACTTGGCGTCGGGGGTGATTTCGCGCTTTTCAGCGGCGTGACGACGAGACATCTGATGAACTCCTTACTTCGGACGCTTCGCGCCGTACTTCGAACGACGCTGACGGCGATCCTTGACGCCCTGGGTATCGAGCGTGCCGCGGATGATGTGGTAGCGGACACCCGGCAAGTCCTTCACACGACCGCCGCGGATCATCACCACCGAGTGTTCCTGAAGGTTGTGACCTTCGCCCGGAATGTACGAGGTAACCTCGAAACCGTTGGTCAGGCGCACGCGGGCGACCTTACGAAGCGCCGAGTTCGGCTTCTTCGGAGTGGTCGTGTACACGCGAGTGCAAACGCCGCGCTTCTGCGGGCAGGCCTCCATGGCGGGGACCTTGTTGCGCGCCGCCACGGGCTGGCGCGGCTTACGGATCAATTGATTGATCGTGGGCATTCAGTCACTTTCCCTTCACACAGGTCCCTTGACGAAAACCAGAAGAAAACCCGCCGGCAGTTCCCCGCCGGGGTTTTCTTGCGGTTCGGTCGCCGACCTGTTCGGCGTTGTCATCAGTGTTTCGCAAGCCTCGGGACAACGAAAACCGTCCAGGCGGACGGATGCCGGTCCCCCGAGAAGCGCGCATCCTATTTATCCGCCTGCCCCCCGTCAAGCGAAAGAGTCGGGAAGATCTCCGCCCGGTCCCGACGCATCGGGGCCGGGCCAGGCGCAAGGCGCCGCGCCGCTTATGCGGCTAAAGCCGAGCGTGCTTTACGGCACGCGCCCGGCGCCCGAGAGGCTAATGAGATTCAATCGCGGCGAGTCGAATCTTGGTAACCTTTCCATGCTATGGTGAGGATGGTTCCGTCTTCCGAGGTTCGCCATGCAAACCCCGAACTCCGACATCACCGGCTCCATATCCATCGAGACGCCCAGCCGGTCGGGGCGCGTGATGTCGGGCATCAAGGAGGCCGCCGACAGCACCGGCGTGTCGTTCGGCTATCTCCTCGCCCAGGCCACCCAGGAAAGCGGCCTCGACCCCCATGCCCGCAACACCAAGTCCTCGGCGTCGGGGCTGTTCCAGTTCACCGCCGGCACCTGGCTGGACATGGTCAAGCGCCACGGCGCCAAGCACGGGCTGGAAGACGCCGCCGAGTCCATCGTCAAGGGCGCCGACGGGCGTCTGGACGTGCCCGACAAGGCCATGAAGAAGGCCATCCTGGATTTGCGCAAGGATCCCAAGTTGTCGTCGCTGATGGCCGCCGAGTTCGCCAAGGACAACGCCAAGACGCTGGAGAAGCGCCTGGGGCGCGAGGCCACAGCGTCGGACCTCTACCTCGCCCATTTCCTGGGGGCGTCCGGAGCAGCCCGGGTGATCGAGGGCATGGAGGACAATCCCAGGCACTCGGCCCGCCACCTGCTGCCCGACGCCGCCCGCGCCAACCCCGAGGTGTTCAACAAGGCGCGCACCGTGGCTGGCCTTTATAAGAGTGTGCAGGCCCGCTTCAAGACCGCGCTGGGCGACGACGCCGATGCCGCCCACGAACCGGCCATCGAATCCGGCAATCCGCAGCTGGCGGCGCTGCGTCCCGTGGCGCGGCCCGAATCCCCGCCCGCCTCCACTCCCACCGAGACCGCTCTCACCCAGGTGGTGCAGGCGGTGGCGCCGGTCACCCAGGCGGCGGTGCGGACCGTGTCGCCTTCGGATTTCGCCAGCGCGCTGCAGCCCGACAGCCCCTTCTTCCCCACCGCCATCCCCCCCGCCCCCACCGGCGCCAGCCGGCCGCAGACGGTATCGCTGCGCGACATCGTCGAATCCATCAAGGCGGGCGGAGACGTTTAGGCAGGCGGCTAAAACACCCGCCAGGAATGACTGAAGGCGGCCGACAATCCCATTCCGATCAGCCAAAGCGGAAGCGGCAGGTTGACGATGGGCAAATACCAGCCGCATTCCCGGAAGGTCAGCCGGTCGAGGATCGAGGCTTCCCCCACCAGTTGGACTCCGGCGGAATTGACCCATTGGTAATGGGTGGTGCGCAGCCGCAGGCCCAAATCCACCAGTCCGATCACGCCGGGACCGAGGGCGGCGGCCATCGTGGCGGCCATGGGCCAGGGCGGGCTCGACGCCCAGGCCAGCCCGAAGACGACGGCGAAATAAAGCAACACCAGCGGCAGCCATCGGGGAATGCCGATGCCCACCGGCCCCAGGCCCAGGGGGATGAACGAGCCGTCCCGCCCGACGCGCCGCGTCTTCACCGGAAGAAATCCTCGGCCGCGATGGCGAAGTTCAGGCCGTCGGCGTCGCGGATGTGGAAGGTGGTGATGCCCACCAGATTGCCCGACGAGTCGAACAGGCCGCCCCCTGACGAGCCCTGCGAGATGGGCGCCGAGGTCTGGACGTAGCGGGTCGCCTTGACCTGCCGCAATCCGGAGATCAACCCCTGCCCCAGGGTCGCCTCCAGGCCCTTGGGCGAGCCGATGGAATAGACGGTCTCGCCCACCCGCAGATCGTCCCAGGCCCGGATGCCCGGCGCGGCGGAAAGCCGTCCCGGCGACACGGTCATCTGGCAGCGGTCGGAGGCCGGGTCGCCCCCCGACGGCGTGGCCCGCAGGGTCTGATTTCCCTGGCGCAGCAGGATCACGGACATTTCATCGATGACATGGCAATTGGTCACCACGGTGCGTTCGTCCATGGCCACCGCCGAACCGAAGCGGCCCTTGCGCGCCTTCAACTCCTCCTCGGTGCGGGCGGCCACCACCACGTAGACCGAGCGGCCGACGGTGGCGAAGACCTCCTCGGCCCCCAGGCGCGAGCGGCCCGCCGGCCGCTGCAGGGTACCGGGCAGCGGCCGCCACTCGGGAATGCGCGACGCCGCCGCCGAGCCGAAACCGGCCGGGCTGACGCCGACGGCGGCCGGCGCGTCCACGGGTCCCTGGCGGTCCGGAATCCGTCCCGGCCGCCAGGCGGCGGCGGCCTCCTCCACCTGGGCGCGCAGGTCGGCGGCCAGATTGCGGGCCAGGTCTCCGCGCAGGAAATAGGCCTCGGAGGTGCAGTCGCGGTAATGGAAGCGTGCGTCGAACAGCGGATGGTCGTCGGGCGACTGCTCGGAACGGCCGGCCAGACCGGCGACGGTGGCCCAATAGAGGGCCTGGGAGCGATTCTTCTCCACCCAGCCGCCGCGATCGTGGCCGTGGGCCAGACGCAACTGGGCCAGGCAATTGCCCTCCGCCGCCAGACCGTTATAGAGGTCGGCCGCCAGGGCCGGCTCCTCCGTCTCAGCCAGCACGGCGCGGACCAGGCGGGCCCAGGCAGCCCCACCCGCCACCGCCTTGGCCAGATAGGTCCGGGCCTTGGCCGGATCCTTGGGCGTGCCGCGCCCGTACCAATGGGCGTCGAACAGCCGCCGCAGGGCCTGTCCGTCGCCGCCGGCGGCGGCCTGCTCCCACCACGACAGGGCGGCGGCCGGGTCATAATGGCGCTGGGTCGGGTCGCCCATCACGTCGCCGAGCAGCCGGGCGGCGACGATGTCGCCCGCGGTGGCGGCGGTGGAGCATTGAGCCAGTTCGGTAGTCGAGGAAGGGCGCGCCACGCAGGCGGCACGGGCCGGCGACACGCCGCCCATGGCGACCAGAATCGCCAGCGTCCAGACCCACCGCGAGCTCATGGCTTCTCCCTTGATGCTCCACCCGGGATTGGCGCCCCGGGATTTAAGGGAAAATGATAGCGCCTCGACGGCTTAAGGTCTTCACCCTATTTCGATTCGTTAAAAAAAGTCATCCCCGCCTCCTTGCGGGAAGCGGGGATGGGTCTTTTCAGCAACCGACGAGAAGGCTACTCGGCGGGCGGGGCCTCGGGAGCGGAACCTTCGGCCGCCGGCGGAATGGCCGGAACCTCGCCCTCGCCTTCCACCTGCATGTCCTTGTCGCGCTTGGCGGCAATGGCGCGCAGGCGGTTCATCACCGCGCCGGTACCGGCGGGGATCAGACGGCCGACGATGACGTTCTCCTTCAGGCCCTGGAGCGAGTCCACCTTGCCGGACACGGCCGCTTCGGTGAGCACGCGGGTGGTCTCCTGGAAGGAGGCCGCCGAGATGAAGGAGTGGGTCTGCAACGAGGCCTTGGTGATGCCCTGGAGAACCGGGGTGCCCGAAGCGGGACGGCCGGCTTCCTTGATCGCCTTGGCGTTCTCGATGTCGAACTCGACGCGGTCGACCTGCTCGCCCACCAGAAGGGTGGTGTCGCCGGGATCGGTGATCTCGACCTTCTGCAGCATCTGGCGAACGATCACCTCGATGTGCTTGTCGTTGATCTTCACGCCCTGCAGCCGGTAGACCTCCTGAATCTCGTTGATGAGATACTGGGCCAGGGCTTCCACGCCCAGGACCTTCAGGATGTCGTGCGGCACGGGATTGCCGTCCATCAGCGGGTCGCCGCGGCGGACGTAGTCGCCTTCCTGCACCGAGATGTGCTTGCCCTTGGGGATCAGGTACTCGATGGCGTCGCCGTCTTCCGGGACCACCAGGATGCGGCGCTTGGACTTGTAGTCCTTGCCGAATTCCACGCGGCCGTCGCAATCGGAGATGATGGCGTGGTCCTTGGGCTTACGCGCTTCGAACAGCTCCGCCACACGCGGCAGACCGCCGGTGATGTCGCGGGTCTTGGACGATTCACGCGGAATGCGCGCCAGCACGTCGCCGGCGTTGACCTTGGTGCCGTTCTCCACCGACAGGATGGCGTCCACGCTCATGAAGTAGCGGGCTTCCAGGCCGTTGGCCAGCAGCAGCTCCTCGCCCTTCTCGTCACGCAGCGTGACGCGCGGGCGGAGCTCGGCGCCCCTGGGCTGCTGCTTCCAGTCGACCACCACCTTGCTGGCGATGCCGGTGGCCTCGTCGACCACCTCGCGCATGGACAGGCCTTCGGTCAGGTCGACGTAGTGGGCCACACCCGCACGCTCGGTGATGATCGGCAGGGTGTAGGGGTCCCACTCGGCCAGCTTGGTACCCTTGGTGACCTTCTGGGCCTCGTCCACCAGCAGCTTGGCGCCGTAGGGGACGCGGTGACGGGCACGCTCGCGGTTGTTGATGTCGAGCAGGGCCACTTCGCAATTGCGGCTCATGACGATATGAGCGCCCGACGAGTTGACCACCACGTTGCGGTTGATGACCTGGACGGTGCCGTCGAAGGTCGCCTCGATGGACGACTGCTCCGCACCGCGCTGGGCCGCGCCGCCGATATGGAAGGTACGCATGGTCAGCTGGGTGCCGGGCTCGCCGATGGACTGGGCGGCGATGACGCCCACGGCCTCGCCGACGTTGACGCGGGTGCCCCGCGCCAGATCGCGGCCGTAGCAGGTGCCGCACACGCCCTCTTCCGAGTCGCAGGTCAGCACCGAACGGATCACCACGGTCTCGATCCCGGCGGCGTCGATCAGCTCGACCTCGGTCTCCTGGATCATGGCGCCGGCCGGCACGATGACCTCGCCGTTCAGCGGGTTGACGATGTCGCGCGCCGCCGAGCGGCCGAGGATGCGCTCGGCCAGCGAGGCGATGACCTCGCCGCCCTCGATCACCGGCGACACGGTCAGACCGTTGGTGGTGCCGCAATCCTCTTCGCAGATGATCGCGTCCTGGGCCACGTCCACCAGACGACGGGTCAGGTAACCCGAGTTGGCGGTCTTCAGCGCGGTGTCGGCCAGACCCTTACGGGCGCCGTGGGTGGAGTTGAAGTACTCCAGCACGGTGAGGCCTTCCTTGAAGTTCGAGATGATCGGCGTCTCGATGATTTCGCCCGAGGGCTTGGCCATCAGGCCGCGCATGCCGGCCAGCTGCTTCATCTGGGCAGCGGAACCACGAGCGCCCGAGTGAGCCATCATGTAGATGGAGTTGATGGGCTTGCCGGGCTTCAGCGACGAGATCTGCTTCATCATGGCGTCGGCGACGTCGTCGGTGCACTTGGACCAGGCGTCGACCACCTTGTTGTACTTCTCGCCCTGGGTGATCAGGCCGTCCTGGTACTGCTGCTCGTATTCCTTGGCCTTTTCCTCGGTCTCGCCGACCAGGGTTTCTTTCTCCGGCGGAATGACCAGGTCATCCTTGCCGAAGGAGATGCCCGCCTTGAAGGCGTTGGAATAGCCCAGGCCCATGACGCGGTCGGCGAAGATCACCGTCTCTTTCTGACCGCAATGGCGGTAGACCACGTCGATGACGTTCTGGATTTCCTTCTTGGTCAACAGGCGGTTGATCAAGGAGAACGGCACGTTCTTGTTCTTGGGCAGGATCACCGACAGCATCATGCGGCCCGGCGTGGTGTCCACGATCTGGGTCACCGGGGTGCCTTCGGAATCCACGGTGTCGAAGCGGGCGCGGATCTTGGTGTGAAGCGTGATCGTCTTTTCGGTCAGCGCTTCCTCGATCTCGGCCATGTTCACGAAGACCGGCACCTTGAACAGGATGGCCTTGCCGTCCTTGATGGCCTTCTCGGCGTCGTTGACGTCGGCGAAGACCAGCGGCACGCCGGGCTTCTCGACGTTGAACAGGCGCAGATGACCGCCCTTCAGGCCGGCTTCCAGCGCGTCCTTGGACGACACGTTGACGCGGCGGTGCGCGGTGACCTCACGGCGCGCCAGACGGTCCAGCAGGCCGTCCAGGTCCTTGACGTCGATCTTGGAATTGGGATCGGTCGGGCAGTAGAACAGGACGGAATTGTTGGCGATGGCGCCCTTCAACTCGTCCATGGACCGGATCTTCAGCACCTGGCCGGGAACCTCGTCCCGTTCCATGGTGATGTAATAGATGCCCAGCACGATATCCTGCGACGGCACGATGATCGGCTTGCCGTTGGCGGGCGACAGGATGTTGTTGGTGGACATCATCAGCACGCGGGCTTCCAGCTGGGCTTCCAGCGAGAGCGGCACGTGGACGGCCATCTGGTCGCCGTCGAAGTCGGCGTTGAAGGCGGTGCAGACCAGCGGGTGCAGCTGGATGGCCTTACCCTCGATGAGGACCGGCTCGAAGGCCTGGATGCCCAGGCGGTGCAGCGTCGGCGCGCGGTTCAGCATCACGGGATGCTCGCGGATGACCTCTTCCAGGATGTCCCACACCTCGGGACGCTCCTTTTCCACCATGCGCTTGGCGGCCTTGATGGTGGTGGCCATGCCGTAGAGTTCGAGCTTCGAGTAGACGAAGGGCTTGAACAGCTCCAGCGCCATCTTCTTGGGCAGGCCGCACTGGTGCAGCTTGAGCTCAGGACCCACCACGATGACCGAACGGCCCGAGTAGTCGACGCGCTTACCCAGCAGGTTCTGACGGAAGCGGCCCTGCTTGCCCTTCAGCATGTCGGACAGCGACTTCAGCGGACGCTTGTTGGCCCCCGTGATGGCGCGGCCGCGACGGCCGTTGTCGAACAGGGCGTCCACCGCCTCCTGCAACATGCGCTTCTCGTTGCGCACGATGATCTCGGGGGCGCGCAGCTCGATCAGGCGCTTCAGACGGTTGTTGCGGTTGATGACGCGACGATACAGGTCGTTCAGGTCCGAGGTGGCGAAACGGCCGCCGTCCAGGGGAACCAGCGGACGCAGCTCCGGCGGAATGACCGGAATCACTTCCAGGATCATCCATTCGGGACGCGAGCCGGATTCGAGGAAGGCCTCGACCAGCTTCATGCGCTTGACCAGCTTCTTGCGCTTGGCCTCCGACGTGGTCTCCTTGAGGTCGACCTTCAGCTGGGCCTTCTCGGAATCGAGATCGATGACCGACAGCATGTCGCGGATGGCCTCGGCGCCGATCTTGGCGGTGAAGGCGTCCTCGCCGTACTCGTCAACGGCGCGCATGTACTGCTCTTCGGTCAGCAGCTCGCGGATCTTCAAGGGCGTGAGGCCGGGCTCGACCACCACGTAGTTCTCGAAGTAGAGGATGCGCTCCAGGTCCTTCAGGGTCATGTCGCACAGCAGACCGATACGGCTGGGCAGCGACTTCAGGAACCAGATGTGCGCCACGGGAGAGGCCAGCTCGATATGGCCCATGCGCTCGCGCCGGACCTTGGCCAGGGTGACTTCCACGCCGCACTTCTCGCAGATGATGCCGCGATACTTCATGCGCTTGTACTTGCCGCACAGGCACTCGTAGTCCTTGATCGGCCCGAAGATGCGGGCGCAGAACAGGCCGTCGCGCTCCGGCTTGAAGGTGCGGTAGTTGATGGTCTCCGGCTTCTTGATCTCACCGTACGACCAGGAGCGGATGCGCTCCGGCGAGGCGATGGAGATGCGGATCTGGTCGAACGACTGGGTGCCGCTGACCTGGCCGAAGATCTTCATAAGTTCGTTCATCGATGAACTCCCGTGTGACCTTTAGGTGCGGCGGGGGGAGGTGTTCTCCCCCCGCGCCGGGTCGATAATGCTTAGTAGTTCCGCTGGGTCAGTTCGACGTTCAGGCCCAGCGAGCGGAGCTCCTTGACCAGCACGTTGAACGACTCGGGGATACCGGCCTCGAAGGTGTCGTCGCCGCGCACGATGGCCTCGTAGACCTTGGTGCGGCCGGAAACGTCGTCCGACTTGACCGTCAGCATTTCCTGCAGCGTGTAGGCGGCGCCGTAAGCTTCCAGCGCCCACACTTCCATTTCACCGAAGCGCTGACCACCGAACTGGGCCTTGCCGCCCAGCGGCTGCTGGGTGACCAGCGAGTACGGGCCGATGGAGCGGGCGTGGATCTTGTCGTCCACCAGGTGGTGCAGCTTCAGCATATAGATGTAGCCCACCGTCACCTTACGGTCGAACGGCTCGCCGGTGCGGCCGTCGACCAGGGTCACCTGGCCGGAAGAGGACCGGCCCGCCTTGGTCAGCATGTCGACGATGTCGCTTTCGCGCGCGCCGTCGAACACCGGGGTGGCGATCGGCACGCCCGGGGTCAGGTTGTGAGCCAGCTCGGTGATCTCGTTGTCACCCAGGCCGGCGATCTCGTCCTCGTAGATGGCGTCGCCGTAGACGTCCTTCAACTTGGCCTTAAGATCAATGATGGTCGCGGCGTTGCGCTTGTACTTGTCGAGCATGCCGCCGATCTGCTGGCCGAGGCCCGCACAGGCCCAGCCCAGATGGGTCTCGAGGATCTGACCGACGTTCATGCGCGACGGCACGCCCAGCGGGTTCAGCACGATGTCCACCTGCTGGCCGTCTTCCAGGTACGGCATGTCTTCCAGCGGAACGATGCGCGAGATGACGCCCTTGTTGCCGTGACGGCCGGCCATCTTGTCGCCCGGCTGCAGCTTGCGCTTCACCGCCACGAACACCTTGACCATCTTCATCACGCCGGGCGGCAGCTCGTCGCCGCGCTGCAGCTTCTCGACCTTGTTCTCGAAACGCTCCTGCAGCTTGTCGACCTGCTGGTCGAAGGCACGCTTCAGCGCCTCGCTGTCGGCCATCACCGCATCGTCGTCCACGGCGATGTTGCGCCAGGTGCTGGGATGCAGCTCGTCCATGTTGGCATCGGCCAGAACGGTGCCGGCCTTGATGCCCTTGGGGCCCGAGACCACCTTCTTGCCGAGCAGCAGGGCCTTGAGACGGGCGAAGAACGACCGCTCCAGGATGTGACGCTCGTCGTCGCGGTCCTTGGCCAGACGCTCGATCTCGGCCCGCTCGATGGCGAGCGCGCGCTCGTCCTTCTCCACGCCGCGGCGGGAGAAGACGCGGACCTCGACGATGGTGCCCGACACACCCGGCGGCAGGCGCAGCGACGTGTCGCGCACGTCGGAGGCCTTTTCGCCGAAGATGGCGCGCAGCAGCTTCTCTTCCGGGGTCATCGGCGATTCGCCCTTCGGCGTCACCTTACCCACCAGGATGTCGCCCGGCTTGACCTCGGCACCGATATAAACGATGCCGGCCTCGTCCAGGTTCTTCAGAGCCTCTTCGCCCACGTTGGGAATGTCGCGGGTGATTTCTTCCTGGCCCAGCTTGGTATCGCGGGCCATGACTTCGAATTCCTCAATGTGGATCGAGGTGAAGACGTCGTCACGGACGATACGCTCGGAGATCAGGATCGAGTCTTCGAAGTTGTAGCCGTTCCAGGGCATAAACGCGACCAGCACGTTGCGGCCCAGCGCCAGCTCGCCCAGCTGGGTCGAGGGGCCATCGGCGATGATGTCGCCCTTCTTGATCAGATCGCCCACCTTCACCAGCGGACGCTGGGTGATGCAGGTGTTCTGGTTGGAACGCTGGAACTTCAGCAGGTTGTAGATGTCGACGCCCGACGCCGAGGCCTGGGTCTCCTCGGTGGCGCGAATGACCACGCGGGTGGCGTCCACCTGATCGACGATGCCGGTCCGCTTGGCGGTGATCGCGGCGCCCGAGTCACGGGCCACCGCCTGCTCCATGCCGGTGCCCACCAGGGGCGCCTCGGCGCGGATCAGCGGAACGGCCTGACGCTGCATGTTCGAACCCATCAGGGCGCGGTTGGCGTCGTCGTTCTCCAGGAACGGGATCAGCGCGGCGGCGACCGAAACCAGCTGCTTCGGCGACACGTCGATCATGGTGATTTCGGACGGCGGCACCATCACGAATTCGCCCGCCTGACGGCACGACACCAGATCCTCGGCGAAGGAGCCGTCGGGGTTCAGCACCGAATTGGCCTGGGCGACGGTGTAGCGGCCCTCTTCCATGGCCGACAGGTACACCACGTCGTTGGTCACCTTGGCGTCGATCACCTTGCGGTACGGCGCCTCGATGAAGCCGTACTGGTTGACGCGGGCGTAGGTGGCCAGCGAGTTGATCAGACCGATGTTCGGGCCTTCCGGCGTCTCGATCGGGCAGATGCGGCCGTAATGGGTCGGGTGCACGTCGCGCACCTCGAAGCCGGCGCGCTCGCGGGTCAGACCGCCCGGGCCAAGCGCCGAGAGACGACGCTTGTGGGTGATTTCCGACAGCGGGTTGGTCTGGTCCATGAACTGCGACAGCTGCGAGGAGCCGAAGAATTCACGCACCGCGGCCGCGGCCGGCTTGGCGTTGATCAGGTCGTGCGGCATCACCGAGTCGATGTCCACCGAGGACATGCGCTCGCGGATGGCGCGCTCCATGCGCAGCAGGCCGACGCGGTACTGGTTCTCCATCAGCTCGCCCACCGAGCGGACGCGACGGTTGCCCAGGTGATCGATGTCGTCGATCTCGCCCTTGCCGTCCTTGAGTTCCACCAGCACCTTGATGACGCCCAGGATGTCTTCCTTGCGCAGCACGCGCACGGTGTCGGACACCTCGGGCGTGTTGAGGCGCGAGTTCATCTTGACGCGGCCCACAGCCGACAGGTCGTAGCGCTCGGAATCGAAGAACAGGCCGGTGAACAGGGCTTCGGCGGTCTCGAGCGTCGGGGGCTCGCCAGGACGCATCACGCGGTAGATGTCGATCAGAGCCTCTTCACGCGAAGAGTTCTTGTCGATGGCCAGCGTGTTGCGCATGTACGGGCCGACATTGATGTGGTCGATGGCCAGCACCGGCAGCTCGCTGATGCCCGCCTTCTCCAGCTCGGCCACCAGATTGGCGGTCAGCTCGTCACCGGCCTCGGTGAAGATCTCGCCGGTCTGCTCGTTGATGATGTCCTCGGCCACATACTGGCCGATCATGTCCTCGGGCGTGACCACGATGTCGGTCAGGCCGGCTTCCTTGAGCTTCTTGCCCAGGCGCGGCGTCATCTTGGTGCCGGCGTCGGCCACCTTCTCGCCGGTCTTGGCGTCGATCAGGTCGGAGACCAGCTTGACGCCCTTCAGGCGCTCGGCGTCGAACG
The DNA here is from genome assembly GCF_001511835.1 of Magnetospirillum sp. XM-1. Taxonomy (NCBI): domain Bacteria; kingdom Pseudomonadati; phylum Pseudomonadota; class Alphaproteobacteria; order Rhodospirillales; family Rhodospirillaceae; genus Magnetospirillum; species Magnetospirillum sp. XM-1. The sequence continues at coordinate 2,089,054 of NZ_LN997848.1, read as the reverse complement.
GAGTCTTCCAGCCCTTGGGACCGCGGGTGTAGGTCACCTTGCCGTAGAAGTAGGCCAGGATCTCTTCCGAGGTCATGCCCTTGATCTCGCTCTGCTCGAGACCCTTGCCCTCGGCGGCGCGCGACGCGCGCAGCGCGGCGGTGTTCATGCCGTCCAGCGCATACAGCAGCGTGGTCACCGGCAGCTTGCGGCGGCGGTCGATGCGCACATAGACCAGGTCCTTGGCGTCGAACTCGAAGTCCAGCCAGGAGCCGCGATAGGGAATGACGCGGGCGGCGAACAGGTACTTGCCCGACGAGTGGGTCTTGCCCTTGTCGTGGTCGAAGAACACGCCCGGCGAACGGTGCATCTGGCTGACGATGACGCGCTCGGTGCCATTGATGACGAAGGTGCCGTTGGACGTCATCAGGGGCATGTCGCCCATGTAGACGTCCTGCTCCTTGATGTCGCGGATGGAGCGGGACCCGGTGTCCTCGTCGATATCCCACACCACCAGGCGGAGCGTCACCTTCAAGGGCGCCGCGAAGGTCATGCCGCGCTGCTGGCACTCCTCCACGTCGTACTTGGGGGTCTCCAGCTCATAGCGCACGAACTCCAGGGTTCCGCGCTCAGAGAAATCCTTGATCGGGAAGACGGACTTGAAGACTTCCTGCAGGCCAAGATTGGCGCGCTGCTCGGGAGCGGTGTCCATCTGGAGGAAATGATCGTAGGAGCTCTTTTGCACCTCGATCAGGTTCGGCATCGGCGCAACGGTGGGGATCCGCCCGAAGCTTTTGCGCACACGCTTGCGACCCGTATAGGATTTAGCCATTGCCGCTCCTCGTCCTCTTCGTGGGGTTTAACCCAACAAACTCGTCCTGCCCGGGTTCACCCGGGATGCCCCCTGCGGGGCCCTGCCCCGTAGGGTAGGTTTTGACCACCCTTACGGGGTGATCGGTAAAGCGCCAGAAGGCCGGGATACGGCAAACCCGCATCCCGGCCCCTGGATAAACACCAGAAGGCGTTCTTACTTGACCTGCACCTTGGCGCCGGCCTCTTCCAGAACCTTCTTGATCTTCTCGGCTTCGTCCTTGGCCACGCCTTCCTTGACGGGCTTCGGAGCGGCCTCGACCAGATCCTTGGCTTCCTTCAGGCCCAGGCCGGTGATGGCGCGGACTTCCTTGATGACGTTGATCTTCTTCTCGCCGGCGTCGGCGAGGATCACGTCGAACTCGGTCTTCTCTTCGGCAGCCGGGGCAGCGGCACCGGCGGCAACGGCGGCGACGGCCACCGGAGCGGCGGCGGAAACGCCCCACTTCTCTTCCAGCATCTTCGAGAGCTCGGCGGCCTCGAGAACGGTCAGGGCGGACAGGTCGTCAACCAGCTTGGCAAGATCAGCCATTTAAAACACTCCTAGTAAAAGCTTGAAGCTTGGGATTGGTTCAAAAATCTCACGCGGCGTCCTTGTCCGCCTTGGCCTTCAGGACGCGGGCCAACTGGCCTGCGGGCGCCTGAAGAACGCCGGCGATACGGGTGGCCGGGGTCGAAATCATGCCGAGCAGCTTGGCACGCAGTTCGTCGAGCGACGGCAGCGTGGCGAGCGCCTTGACGCCGTCCACGTCCAGACGATTCGGGCCCAGCGATCCACCGAGGATCTTGAGCTTGTCGTTCGTCTTGGCGTAGTCGGCGACGACCTTGGCGGCGGCGACCGGATCGCGCGAAACGGCGATGGCGGTCGGCCCGACGAACAGGTCGGCGATGGACTCGAACTCGGTACCCACAAGGGCGAGCTTGGTGAGACGATTCTTGGTCACCTTGAAGGTGGCGCCAGCCGCACGCATCTTCCCGCGCAGATCAGTCATCTCGGCGACCGTCAGACCCGAATAATGGGTGACGACCACCAGCCCGACGTCTCCGAGCGTTCCCTGCAGCGAGCCGACCCACTCTGTCTTTTGTGTCCGGTCCACTTTCGTCTCCAAACATAGAGCCGAAACGTCCCCGCCATCATGGCGGCTGGTTCCGGTCCATTGCCCATGGCCTGGTCGGGTGGCGAACCACCCGGCAAGGCCGGTGGCCTGTCCCAGAAGCTTCAAGCCGTGCCGATCCCCCCGAAAAGGGAACCGGAAGCGTTCTTTGACCTCTGTCTGCGCAGGCGGGGAACCCCTTCAAGCCCCTTTGACGGGGCACCTACGGTCTCGGACAGGTTGGAAGTCCCCTTAAAGGGAACTTCCGCCTTCTCCCCTTCCCTCTCGGGTCGGGGAAACCTTTTGTCCCCCGGCCTTAGGCCAGGGTGGCGACGTCGAGCTTGACGCCCGGGCCCATGGTCGAGCTGATGGACACCTTCTTGAGGTAGGTGCCCTTGGCGCCCTGGGGCTTCGCCTTGTTGATGGCATCGACGAACGCCTTGACGTTCTCGGCCAGCTTCTCTTCCGAGAACGAGGCCTTGCCGATGCCGGCGTGAACGATACCGGCCTTCTCGACGCGGAACTGGACCTGACCGGCCTTGGCGGCGCGGACGGCCTCGGCCACGTTGACGGTCACGGTGCCCAGCTTCGGGTTGGGCATCAGGCCGCGCGGGCCCAGCACCTTACCGAGACGGCCCACCAGACCCATCAGGTCGGGAGTGGCGATGACGCGGTCGAAATCCATGTTGCCGGCATTGCAGGACTCGAACAGATCCTGCTCGCCGACGATGTCGGCGCCGGCCTTGCGGGCCTCCTCGGCCTTGTCGCCCTTGGCGAACACGGCGACGCGCACGGTCTTGCCGGTGCCGTGGGGCAGCTCGACCACGCCGCGGACCATCTGGTCGGCGTGACGGGGATCGACGCCGAGGTTCAGCGCGATCTCGATGGTCTCGTCGAACTTGGCGACGGCACGGGTCTTGATGGCCTTCACCGCATCGGCGAGGCTGTAGAACTTGTCGCGGTCGATATCGGCATAGGCCGACTTCAGGCGCTTTCCTTCGCGAGCCATGTGCTTACTCCACCACCTTGAGGCCCATGGAACGGGCGGAACCGACGATCATCGTGGACGCGGCCTCGACGTCGTTGGCGTTGAGATCGGCCATCTTCTTCTCGGCGATCTCACGGATCTGAGCCATGGTCACTTCGCCGACCGTGCCGCCCTTGCCGGGGGTGGTCGAGCCCTTGGACACCGCGGCGGCCTTCTTCAGGAAGTAGCTGACCGGCGGGGTCTTGGTCACGAAGGTGAAGGTACGGTCGGAATAGGCGGTGATCACCACCGGAATCGGCATGCCGGGCTCCAGAGTCTGAGTCTGGGCGTTGAAGGCCTTGCAGAATTCCATGATGTTCAGGCCGCGCTGACCCAGCGCGGGACCGATCGGCGGCGAGGGATTCGCCTTGCCGGCCGGGACTTGGAGCTTAACGTAGCCCACGATCTTCTTTGCCATGTCACAATCCTCTCTCTGTCACCAGAGTTGGCGGTACGGCGTTGGCGCGCCTCCCGCCCTCCAAACCGCGTCCGGACATCCGGATGCGGAAAACAAAAAGCACCGGTGCCGCCCGCGCCTGTCCGGCGGGGCGGCTTCCGGTCACGTCCCTCAGATCTTTTCGACCTGAGAGTATTCCAGTTCGACCGGGGTGGAGCGACCGAAGATCGACACCGCCACCTTGAGGCGGGCCTTCTCCTCGTCGACTTCCTCGACCAGGCCGTTGAACGAGGTGAAGGGGCCGTCCGAGACCCGCACCTGCTCTCCCACCTCGAAGGTGATGGAGGGCTTGGGGCGCTCGACGCCTTCCTGCACCTGCTTGATGATGCGCTCGGCTTCCCGCTCGGTGATCGGCACGGGGCGGCCCTTGCCGCCCAGGAAGCCGGTGACCTTGGGTGTATTCTTGACCAGGTGCCAGGTGTCGTCGGTGAGATCCATCTTCACCAGGACATAGCCCGGGAAGAACTTGCGCTCGGCGTTCACCTTGGCGCCACGGCGCACCTCGACCACTTCCTCGGTCGGCACCAGAACCTGCTCGAAAGCCTCGGCCATGCCCTTCTGTTCCGCCTGCTCGCGGATGGACTGGGCGACCTTCTTCTCGAAGCCGGAATAGACGTGAATCACGTACCAGCGGGCGGTAGCCATCTCGTCCTCAGCCTCCCAGACCGAACAGGAGCTTCACGCTCATGGCGAAAATCTGGTCAACGACCAGGAAGAAGACGGCGGCGATCACCACCATCATGAACACCATGCCGGTGGAGACGGTGGTTTCGCGCCGGGTCGGCCAAGTAACCTTGGCGACTTCCTGGCGAACCTGCTTGAAGAAAAGGGCCGGAGACGTTTTTGCCATATCTCTACAGTCGAAAGTTGGCAGGAGTGGAGGGGCTCGAACCCCCAACCCCCGGTTTTGGAGACCGGTGCTCTACCAGTTGAGCTACACTCCTGCAGCCTTCACCGGCCCCTGAGACAGGGACCAGGATCAGACCCGGCATGACCGGAGCCACGCCTTATACAGACACTCGACGGCCTTGGCAACACCGCCGAAGCGATGTGGCCAAGGCCGGATCGAGAGATTTACTCGACGATCTTGGCAACCACGCCGGCGCCGACGGTACGGCCGCCTTCGCGGATGGCGAAGCGCAGGCCCTGGTCCATGGCGATCGGGGCGATCAGGGTCACGTGCATCTTCACGTTGTCGCCCGGCATCACCATCTCGGTGCCTTCCGGCAGCTCGACGACGCCGGTGACGTCGGTGGTGCGGAAGTAGAACTGCGGACGATAGTTGGTGAAGAACGGAGTGTGACGGCCGCCCTCTTCCTTGGTCAGAACGTAGGCCTCGGCCTCGAACTTGGTGTGGGGCGTGATGGAACCCGGAGCCGCCAGAACCTGGCCGCGCTCCACGTCCTCGCGCTTGGTGCCGCGCAGCAGGGCGCCGATGTTGTCGCCGGCCTCCCCCTGATCGAGCAGCTTGCGGAACATTTCCACGCCGGTGCAGGTGGTCTTGACGGTCGCCTTGATGCCGACGATCTCGACTTCCTCGCCAACCTTCACCACGCCACGCTCGACGCGGCCGGTCACCACGGTGCCGCGGCCCGAGATCGAGAACACGTCTTCGATCGGCATCAGGAACGGCTTGTCCTTGGGACGCTCCGGCTGCGGGATGTAGGCGTCGACTTCGGCCATCAGCTTCAGGATGGCGTCGCGGCCGATCTCCGGCTGCTTGTCTTCCAGGGCGCACAGCGCCGAGCCCTTGACGATCGGAATGTCGTCGCCGGGGAAGTCATACGAGCTCAGCAGCTCGCGCACTTCCAGCTCGACCAGATCCAGCAGCTCGGGATCGTCGACCATGTCGCACTTGTTCATGAACACCACCAGGGCGGGCACGCCGACCTGACGGGCCAGCAGGATGTGCTCGCGGGTCTGGGGCATGGGGCCGTCGGCGGCCGACACCACCAGGATGGCGCCGTCCATCTGCGCCGCGCCGGTGATCATGTTCTTCACATAGTCGGCGTGGCCGGGGCAGTCCACGTGGGCGTAGTGGCGGTTGCTGGTCTCGTACTCGACGTGGGCGGTCGAGATGGTGATGCCACGGGCCTTCTCTTCCGGCGCCTTGTCGATCTGGTCGTAGGCGGTGAAGGTGGCGCCGCCGGTCTCGGCCAGGATCTTGGTGATCGCCGCGGTCAGCGAGGTCTTGCCATGGTCAACGTGACCGATGGTCCCGATGTTGCAGTGAGGCTTGTTGCGCTCGAATTTAGCCTTGGCCATTTTTCAACCCGTCCGATCGCGGCGCTGCCGCATGTGTCAAACCATGGTCCCGGTCGGGTACGGCGGCGGGGAGTGGAGCGGGTGAGGGGAATCGAACCCCCGTCATCAGCTTGGAAGGCTGTTGCTCTACCATTGAGCTACACCCGCCAGATCGTCCCGCTGGGCCGCACCGCCTGGTGCTCGACCTGAAGAAACCGTTCCCCGTCATCCGGCCCGAACCGGGGCACCCGGCCCTATTGGGGAGGATATTTGGTGGAGGGGGGAGGATTCGAACCTCCGTACTCATAAGAGGGCAGATTTACAGTCTGCTGCCATTAACCGCTCGGCCACCCCTCCACACCGTCATCCGGTTTTTGCCGGGGCGACGGGAGGGCTGTACTTATGGGAATTTCCGGGGGCTTGTCAATCCGAAAAGAGCAGGTTAAATGCCGATGCAACAGGAGAGCCCCATGAAAAAGAGAGACGAACGCAATCGCCCCCACGCCCAGGGCAAGGGAAGGCCCCAGCAAACCCCGCGTGGTGGAGGCGGAGGCGGCGGTTCGTCCATCTGGCTCTACGGCATTCACGCGGTGACTGCCGCCCTGGCCAACCCCGAGCGGCGCGTCCGCCGGCTGGTGGCGACGGCCGAGGCGGCCAAGGCCCTGCCCCCCTGCAAGGTGCCGGTGGAAGCCATGGACCGGGCCGACATCGACCGGCTGGTGGCGCCGGGCGCCGTCCACCAGGGCGTCGCCCTGCTGGTCGAGCCCCTGCCCGCCGTCACCATCGAGGACGTCATCCGCAGCGCCGAGATGGCGTCTTCCGCCCTGGTGCTGGTGCTGGACCAGGTCACCGATCCGCACAATGTCGGCGCCATCCTGCGCTCGGCGGCGGCGTTCGGCGCCCTGGCGGTGGTGGCTCCCGACCGCCACGCCCCCGACGAGACCGGCACCCTGGCCAAATCCGCCTCGGGCGCGCTGGAGCGCATGCCGCTGGTGCGGGTCACCAATGTGGTCCGCGCCCTGGAGGACCTGAAGAAGGGCGGCTTCTGGACCGCCGGTCTGGCCGCGGACGCGCCGAAGACCCTGGCCGAGGCCAAGCTGTCGGGCAAGGTGGTGCTGGTGCTGGGCGCCGAGGGCGAGGGCATGCGCCGGCTCACCCGCGAGCATTGCGACCATCTGGTCCGCCTACCCATGTGCGGCGAGATGGAAAGCCTCAACGTCTCCAACGCCGCCGCCGTGGCGCTTTACGAGATGCGGCGCGAGGGATGATCCCCGTCTGGCTCCTGGGCGTCGGGCAGATCGCCGTCGCCTTCGCCGCCGTGACCCTGGTGGGACGGCTGGTCCTGGCCGGACGCTTCGGCATGGGCGTGCAGGCCCTGGCCGGCTGGGGGGCGCTCTGCCTGCTTCTGACCCTGTGGGGGGTGCTGACGCCGCTCTCGCTGCGCATCCCCGCCACGGGCTTCCTGGCGGCCGCCCTGGCCGCCCTGGTCCTGACCCGGCGCCTGGCCTGGCGCGAGGACCTGGCCGAGGTCGGCCGCCTGCTGCCGCTCGCCCTGCCGCTGCTGGCGGTGCTGGCCCCCATGGAGCCGTCCCAACTGGACGTCTTCGCCCTGATCCTGCCCAACAGCGCCTATCTGTTCGACCACGGGGTGTTTCCCACCGCCGCCGGCCCCCTGGCCCATTCAGACGCCCCGGTCGCCCCGTACAACGTCGCCCTGCTGCCGTTTCTGGGCTCCCTGGCCGGCGGAGGCTTCGCGCCCGCCGGCATCGCCCAGGCCACGGTCTGGCTGCATCTGCCCGCCGCCCTGATGCTGGGCCGCGCCTTGAGCGACGGCCGGCGCCCCGGCTGGGGCATGGCGGCGTTCGGATTGCTGTTGGCCACCGCCATCAATCCCGGCTTCGTGCCGCGCGTCTCCTTCGCCGGCTACGGCGAGGCGCCGCTGGCCATCACCCTGATGGCCGCCCTGTGGCTGGGATCGCGCCTGCTGGAAGCCAGGCAGCCCGAGCCCCGCCTGCCGACCGCCCTTGCCCTGGTGCTGGCATCGCTGATCGCCGTCAAGCAGCAGGGGATCGGCCTGTTCCTCTCCCTGGGCCTCGCCGGCCTGCTGATGGGTCTCGGCCAGCCGCGCCAGCAATGGTGGCCCCGCCTGCGGCCGCTGGTGCTGGCCGCCCTGCCCGCCCTGGCGCTGTACCTGGCGTGGCGTGCGCATGTCGTCCTGCGCTTTCCCACCGGAGAACTGGTCAGCGACGTGAAGGGCGCCTGGCGCGACGCCCACCTGGTGGAGATCCTGCGCGACATGGCCTGGGTCGCCAAGAACAAGGCGTTCCAGTTCGGCCTGTTCGCGGTGGTGATCGGCCTGGCGATCAGACCGCCCGCGGCGACATCGGCTATGACCCGGACCATGCTGCGGCTCACCGCGCTGACCATGGCGTTCTTCACCCTGTTCCTGATCGCCACCTATCTCCTGCATTTCGGTCGCGAGCATTCCTATTTCCGCTACAACACCCAACTGTCCCTGGCGGCGCTCCTGGCCCTGGTCATGGCGGCGCGCGACCTGGCACGAGGACGCCCCGCGCCGCCGCCCCTGGTCCGGCGCCTGCTGGCCGGCACCGCCATCGCGCTGATGCTGGGCACCCCGGTGGCCGCCGAAATTCTGCTGCGCTTCGACCGCGACCAGCCCCAGCCGCAATTGCGCTTCCTGGCCCGCGGCCTGGCCGCCGAGATTCCCTCCGACGCCCGCATCGCCCTGATCCTGCCCGGGGACAATTCCACCAGCGGCATGGCCTTGGAATCGCTGCTGCGCAACACCCATCCCCGCCGGCCGGATCTGACCGTGACCCACGTCCAGACGCCGACCAGGCGGACCCTGGCGGAAATGGAGGCGAAGGGCTTTACCCTGGCGCTGGTGTCGTGCACGGATTCGGCCGCCCCACTGGGACTTGGCCCCGACCTGCCGGCCCGTTCCGCCCTGCTGCTGCGGCTGGAGGGGGAAACCTGGAAGCCGGTGCGGACCTGGACCTATCCCGCCACGGGCAAGCGCGGCAAATGGGGCTGGACGAATTTCATCGCCGAGGAGCCGTTCTGCATGGGATTGGAGTAATCCGTTCCCCCTTGCGAAGGGCGGAGTTCGCCTCTAATTTCCCCCCGACGCCGGTTTAGCTCAGCTGGTAGAGCACCTGATTTGTAATCAGGGGGTCACGGGTTCGAACCCTGTAGCCGGCACCAAAAATTTGATGCATTTCAACACACTAAGAAGGCCCGATCTCGCGATCGGGCCTTTTGCTTTCCCTCGTCCTCAGGAAGTCCCCCTATTGCCCCCGTTGGGCAGAGGATCGGCGGACGCGAGGTTAGCTGGCCGCCTCCAGGGCCACATCCTCATCCACGATCGCCTGCATGTTGAACTTGGCGACCAGACCGGCCAGCGTGGCGTTCTCTGTCATCTCGTCGTGTGGGATCAGGACATAGCGCCAGGGCTTGCCGCCATAGGAGGCCGCATGCCGGGTGGCGTAGCCGACCCAGGTTCGGGCGGCGGTGGCCTTGGCCTGCACCGTGTCATCGGTCATGTCCTTGCGGGCCTTGATCTCGACGATCAGCTTCTCGGTGGCGGTCTCCACCACGAAGTCCGGCTCGTATTTTTCGTGGCGCCGGTACTCGATCTGAAACTGCTTCGGCCCAGGCTTCACCCAGCGCTCCACCTTCGGCTCGTGGGTGTCGATCAGGACCGCGAATAGGCGCTCCTCGTTCGACTGGAAAGACTGGTGCGGGAAGACGCACTTGGTGAAGCCGTCGAAGACATGCTTCCTGGTGTCGCCAGCCGGCACCACCGGCTTGCGGAAGTCCCGAACTGCCTTGGGGTCCGTCACCTTGAAGGCGAGCGGCTTGAGCAGGGTGAAGCCTTTGGACACCTTGCCAACGTAGCGCGTCGGCGTCTCCACGTAGTGCGCCATCATCTGGCTGAAGATGGTGTCGGCAAGCATCTTGCCCTGGGTCAGCAGGACGTTCTCGACGTCATCATCCTCGCTGAGATAACCGCGCAGGTGGGCGACCATCTGGCCCGCCAGCTTGTAGAGCAGATCGGCCGTGGCGTCGTAGTCCACCTCGTCGTGGTCGATCAGGTGGGTCACCAGATAGTCTTCGAACCGCTCCTCGCGGCGGTCGGCCAGCGTGCGGGCGATGGTGCGGCGCCGCTCGGTCCGAAGCTCGTGGATGGTGATTTCCATCGACATCGGCTGCGGCGTCAGACGATCCAGGCCGGTAAGATCGAAGTCGGAGAAGCTGAAGGTGACCTCGCTGGTCGGCAGAACCACGATCTCCGGGATCTCGATGGTCTGCTCGGCCACCTTGGTGGTGACGGTGGCGACGATGGCGCCGACATCGGCGGCGGCGATGACGCCTTCCAGGGTGCCCTGGGCCGGGCGAGTGATCTCGGCCACACGCTGGGCGATCTTCTCCTGCACCTCGGGCCTCTTCAACTGGTCGAGGTTGGGAAGCTCGCGCTCCATCTGGCGGATGACCTGCAAGGTTACGTTGGCCACCGTGCGGGCCTCTTGGGTGTCGAAGATCGGCGCCGGAGCAGGCTTATCCGGGGAGGCCTCCACCTTGCTGGTCAAGACGGTCTCCAGCACCGTGGGGGATTCAAGGAGAACCGCCCCTTCCAAGGACACGTCGCCGCCATTGCCGATCTGGACGGCCTTCACCTTGAGCGGCGAACCATCCTCGCGGGCCTGGCGAATCACTTCATCGAATCGGTCATGCGCGATCACCGTCAGGGTGTCGACCGCCTCGACGCCGGTACGGGCGCCGTAGGGCAAGCGCAGGCCACGGCCAAGGGTCTGCTCGGTCAGGATTTCCGAAGCCGAGGCCCGCAGGGGCACGATGGTGTAGAGGTTGGTGACGTCCCAGCCTTCCTTCAGCTTGTTGACGTGGATGACGATTTCGGTCTTGCCGTCCTTCTCCAGTCCAACCAGCTTCTCGGCGGCCTCGTCGCTCTCCTCGCCTTTCAAGGCCGAGTGAACCTCGATCACCCGGTCCTTGTAGCGCCCGCCAAAGAACTTGTCGTCCTCGACGGTCTCTCGGATTTCCCGCGCATGGGCGGTATCCTGGGCCACGACCAGCATGAACGGATGGACCAGCGGGCGCCCGGTCTCGCGGGCATAGATGTCCAGTTCGACCTTCACGTTTTCGTGGGCGTGAACGCCATCCTCCAGCTTGATCCGCTCCAGTTCCTTGGGGCTGACCGAGGACGGGTTGAAGTTGGCGCGGGTGGCAACGGCCGGTTCCTTCACGAACCCGTCTTCCATGGCCTCGGCCAGACCGTACCGGTAGATGACGTTGGCGAAGTCGACGGACTTGGCACCCACGGTCTTGGGCGTGGCGGTCAGTTCCAGACCCAGGATCGGCTTCAGTTCGGCCACCGCCTTCATGCCCGCCTTGGCGCGGTAGCGATGGGCCTCGTCCATCAGCATGACAAGATCGGGCAGACCTGCCAGGTAGTCGAAGTAGCTTTCGCCGATGTATTCCTGCAGGGCCTTGATGCGGCCTGCGTCCTTATTGATCTTGTCGACGTTGAAGATGTTGATGATCACGTCGGCGTCGAACATCTCGCCCTGGCGGCGCAGGCCCTTGCCCTGGTCCCAGTTGTCGCCCGTGACGATGACCGGCGGGTTCTGGGCAAACTCGGCGATGCCCCGGAAGACGTATTTCGCCCCAGTGGGCGACGGTTCCTCGCTGGCGCCACTTTCACCTGTCCGAGCTTATGTCACGCTATACGCACTCCACAGATCTCTCGACAACGGCATCACCCTCGAGCTCTACAACATTGCGCGCAATGAGGTCGGCGGATTGGTGGCGCACCGGATTGACAGCTCTCCCGAAGCCTACGAACGCGATTTTCAGCCCCCACGGACGGCCGACGCCACCTGGGCGACGGTCGAGCGCAGGGAGGTTTCCGCAGCTGCTTTCATCAAGAACAAAATCAAAGACCGCTTCTACAGAACGGCTAATGAGTACCGCGTCGCACGCATCAAGGTGTTGCCGTCGGTCCTCTACTACGATGCAAGTCCGGGCCTGGCGCCTTTTGGAGACCTCCATCAGGTCGAGCGGTCCCGGCGTGAGGGGTGTTCGCCCGTCATGCCGAACCTGAAACTATTGGCAGCGACTGGAAACCCGTACCCCCGCGACCGATTGGACCGGAGTGTCCTAACTAACGAAAGCTATCGGCCGATGGTCGACATAGCATTCCACACATGGGAATTTTTGAAGAAAAGGGGGGGCGTCATCGAGCTTGCATGCCTCGCGGACCACCTTTGGTGCTACGGCATCGGCCGCGATGACCACCCGACACTTTCCATTCCGCAGGTTCTCAACCAGGGCAGCCCGCAGATCGTCAGACGTCCAACAGGGAAGGCCCGTGCGCACCATATGCCCGACACCCTTCGAATCTGGATACCGGGAAGCCAGTTGTGCCAGGGAACGATGCAGGTTCTCCCCCACCTTTACCGGGTTGGAGAACATCGCACGGGCGTATCCAAGCGCCTGATCGAGCACCCCAGCCATCGTCGCGTTGCCGTGGAGCTTGGCTTCCACCACGGTCGGGGTGCCATCAGCTTCGACAAGCGCCACGTCAATCCTGCCCCGACCTAATTGGGCTTCCATCTCCGCTTCTGGCCCCACGCCTTTCACGGGCTCGTCCTGCACCGCGATTTCGCGCCCCAGCAGAAGCCTTGGCCCAGAGAAACGGGGGGAATTTAACAACTCCGGCGCCCCAGCGAGCGCATCTTGAAGACGCTCTTCAAAAGCAAAAGACATGAGATGCATCGCTCCTTCGCCAAAATCCATCGCGTTGCGGTCTGCCATTTGGGCTGGCAAAAGTTCTCACGACGGCGCCCCCCCCCCCCCCGTAAACACCGCACCACCCAACGCTTGCCAGCCCCGAAAGCCGCAGTCCATGCTCGCCTTCTCCGGCGCGGCGAACGCTGTTGGCATCGCGATAATCTTTCCTCCTCAACAGCCCTGGCGGTCCCCGGTTAGTCCTCGGGGGACAGTAGGGGACATAGGTACCCCATGGTATGCAGGGGGGAGGAGTGATGTCGCGGGTCAGTCCTTGCACATCCTCGTAAGCCTTGCCCTCGAGCTCTTCTTCACCGCATGGTCACCCTTGGTTCCGGGACTTTGTAATCAGGGGGTCACGGGTTCGAACCCTGTAACCGGCACCAGAATGCAAGAAAGGGGCGGTCCCGTGGGACCGCCCCTTTTGGCTTTCGGTCCGGCTGGCCGATCCTATTTGCCGGGCTCGACGAATTCGACGGCGCTGGGCTTGACCTCGTCGTCCTTGGGCGTGGCGGTGCCGTGGCCCTCGGCCGCCTTGGACGGTGCGGCGGCGGCGGCCGGAGAGGTCCCGGCGGCGGGGCTGGCGGCGGGAGCGCCGTTCGCCGATTGCCCCGGCGGCGTCGCCCGGCTGTCCTTCTGGCCGTTGAGCGCGGCCTGGATGGAGGCGTTGCGGAACTGGCGATACAGGCTGCGGATGGCGGCGTACTCGTCAATGGAGGTCCGCCGGATCTCCTTCATGGCGTCCAGATGCTCGGTCCTGGTATCGACGATGTCGGCGCCCATGGTGACGTTGTTGACCACCCCCAGCCCCTGGGAGGCGAAGACCGCGCCCGTCGGCTCGGCGAAATAATCGGCGACCCGCGCCGTGCCGTCGCGCAAGCTGGACGGACCGAAGAACGGCAGCATCAGGTAGGGGCCCTCATCCATGCCCCACACGGCGAAGGTAACGCCCATATCGGTCTTGTGGCGCTTGGCCCCGCCGCTTTCGGCCACCACGTCCTGGGTGCCCAGCATGCCGAAGGTGGAATTGATCATGAAGCGGCCCAACGCGTCGGCGGCCGCGGCGGGATTGCCCTGCAGCAGATCATGTCCGGCGGTGTAGGGTTCCTGCAGATTGGCCAGGAGGTTGTGGACGGCCTGGCGGAACCAGGCCGGAAGCGCGTCGCGATAGGCCTCGGCGACGGGCTCGGCGATATTGCTGTCGAGGAACATGTTGACGTCGTAGATGGCCCGGTTGGTCGGTTCCAGGGGGTCGTTGACGGCCTCGGCCTCGGCGCGATCCTCGGGATCCTCGGGCAGCGTCGCGCAAGCCGACACCATCGAGACCGCCATGGCAGCCGCCACGGAAAGCAGACGACGCCTCATCGTAAAAGACCTCCAACCGGTGGAACCCCGGCGGGCACATCCAATGCACACCGCCCCCCGGGCCGGCATAATATCCACTCCGGCCCCGAGGTCAAACGTCATATGGGCAGGGCAAGTCCAGGGCAAAGACCGAACCTCTCCCAAAGACAGAGCGGACCGAAACGGAGATACCCAGGATTCGGGCGATTCGCTCGACAATGGCCAGTCCCAGTCCTAATCCTTGGTCGGCGCGCCGGGTCGGATTGTTCAACTGGTAAAGCTCTTCGAAGATGAACGGCAGGTTTTCCTCGGCGATGCCGATGCCGCTGTCCCAGACTTCGATGCGGATGCGGCCCTGGCGGCGGCGGCAGCCGATGACCACTCCCCCCCGTTCGGTGTAGCGGACGGCGTTGGACACCAGATTGCCCAAAAGGCGCTCCATCAATGTCGCGTCGCTCTCGCAGGCCAGGGCGGTCTTGACCACCCGCAGGCTCAAACCCTTGGCTTCGGCGGTCGGACGGCTGGCGGCGGCCACCTGGTCGAGCAACTCTCCCAGCGGGATGCGGCTGCGGGTCACCGTCATGCCGCCGGCATCCAGGCGCGACATGCTGAGAAGCGCCTTGAGCTGGCGCGACAGCTGATTGGCGCATTGCTTGGCCTTCACCCCCGGTTCGGGCTGGCGCTCGGCCAGGATGGCGCAATACATCTGCAGCGCCTGCATGGGCTGGCTGAGGTCGTGGCTGGCGGCGGCCAGGAAGCGCGACTTGGAGGCCGAGGCGCGCTCGGCCGCCTCCTTGGCCTGACGCAGCTCCAATTCCGTCTGCTTGCGGTCGGTGATGTCGATGGCGGCGCAAATCAGGCCGATGGTCTCGCCCCGGGCGTCGTAGAGACGGCGCGCGATCAGGTCGAAATATTGCGGCCTGGGCATGGCCAGGCTTTGGACCTGCACGTCGCAGCGCACCGAGACGCCCGTCTCGATCACGCCGCGATAGATGGCGCACAGCTGATCGGCCGTGTCGCGGGTGAAAAGGTCGTATTCGGTCTTGCCGATCAGTTCCGCGTCGCCGAATCCGACCTGGCAGGAATGGGCCCAGGTGTAGCGCAGATCCAGATCCAGGGTGAAGGCCACCGAGGTGCCCAGCTCCATGGCCAGGCGGAAGCGCTGCTCGCTTTCGGCCAGGGTCTCCAGCGACACGTCCAGCTGACGCCCGAGGAACTCCGCCAACCGCTCGGTCAGCGACTGCTTGGCGGCGTGGGCCTGTTCGAGCCGCCCCAGAGCGTCGCTCAGGCGGGTCTTGGATTCGATCAGATCGGAAATCTCGGTGAAGGTGATGAGCACGGCCCGGGACTCGCCCGAATCGATATGGATGGGCATCGCCTGCAGCCGGAGCCAGACCCGCTCGCTTCCCCGGAGGATTCCCATCACCATGGGTCCCGCCGGCTGGCCCGTGGTCAGGGCCAATGTGGCGGGATGGTCGGCATTGGTCAGCGGCGGCCCCTCGAAACGGGTGGCGTCCCAATCCTCGACGTTGCAGGTCTTGCCGATCAGGTCCTCCAGGCTTTGGCCGAGAATCCGCGACGCGGCGGCATTGGCGAAGATGATGCAGCGCAGGGCGTCCTGAACCACCACACCCTCGGCCATGGTCGCCAGCAGGGTCCGATGAAAGTCGGTAGTTGCCATGGAGGGCTGCACGCTTGCCTCTCGGGTCGAAGGAACCGGCCGGAATTAGGGCCCCTTGCCATCGGCCGCGTCAAGCCCCCTCGCCGACCGGCCCCGCCGCCGACCGCAAGCCGTGGTGGTTTTACCCCCGGGAAGGTCTCTCCGGCGTCATCGTTGCGATATCCCGACCCGAAACGGTCATGGCGCCGTCATGGATCCGTCGCACTCCACCGCTATTCTCCGCCGCGCCAACGGCAAATAGGGAGAGGTACTGTGGCGGGCGAAAAAGCCAAGCGGCGCGAATGCCGGGACTGCACCTACTGGAGCGGATGGAATTGCACCATCGGCGACGTCTTCACGGAGAAAAAAGAAAGTCGCGGATGCGATTTCTTCATCCGCGACAGTCTGCGATACGCCTTCTTCGCGAAGGTCTGATGCTGGGGCTCAGCTCCCCGCCTTGACGACGGGGACGAATTTCATGTCTTCGACCAGAATGTGGTCCAACAGCCATTCCCGCAGATAGTCGTTCACCCGGATTGCGGCCTCCCGGCTGGGATTGACCATGCATCCTCCCACCAACTCGCCGAGGAAATGGCCGAACTCGGTGTGGGTCAGGGCATGGTCCGCCGCCTCGGCATAGCCCACGCCGGCCATCAGCCTCTCCTCGCGGCTGAAGTGGTAATCGGTATAGTCGACCAGGGCGTCGATGATCATGCCGATCCGCCCCAGGTCGCCGGTACCGTCGAGCATGGCATCTAGATCGTTGATAAGATCCACCAGCCGGCGATGGTCCTCGTCCACCTCGGCGATGCCCGTCTCGTATCGTGCGTTCCACTCGATCTTCATAGGGCCAGATACTTACATACCTAGGACATAACATCAAGCCACCGTAGCGCATGCCGGCCCTGCCCCACCCTGCATGGACAAGCGCGGAAAGGGGGCGCTACCATCGAACATGAGTGAATTCCGCATCTAAGGGCTCTGCATGATTCCCGGGTCTCCCACGCCTTCCGCCGCAGGCGCCGTCAAGGTCATGCTGGTCGATGATTCCGCCATTGTCCGTGGCCTGGTGGCCCGCATCCTGGCCGAGGACCCGGCCATCACGGTGGCGGCCCAGGCCTCCAACGGCGAGCAGGCCATCGCCGCCCTGGCCCGCACTCCGGTGGACGTGGTCGTCCTGGACATCGAAATGCCGGTGATGGACGGGCTGACCGCGCTGCCCGGCATCCTGAAGGCGGTGCCCGGCATACGGGTGATCATGCTGTCCTCGCTGACCCAGCGGGGTGCCAGCGTGACCTTCCAGGCGCTGCGAGCCGGCGCCGCCGACTACATCCCCAAGCCCTCGGCCAGTTCGGAAATGTCGGGAGCGGGCGGGTTCAAGCGCGAGCTGACCGACAAGATCAAGAGTCTGGCGGCGCGCAAGCTGCGCCCCACCGTGACCGCCCAGCCGGCCGCCGCCCTTCGTCCGGCCGCCGCTCCGCCGCCCCGGCCCGCGTCCATTCCGCCATCGGGGCCGGTGGAGGTCCTGGCCATCGGTTCGTCCACCGGCGGACCGCAGGCGCTGTTCGACATCTTCGGCAAGCTGCGGGGAACAAAGCCCCGCATCCCCATCCTGATCACCCAGCACATGCCGCCGACCTTCACCGGCATCCTGGCCGAGCATATCACCCAGACCAGCGGGCTGGTCGCCGCCGAGGGCAAGGATGGCGAGAAGATCGTCGCCGGCCGGGTCTACGTCGCCCCGGGAGGCAAGCACATGCTGGCCGAGCGCAAGGGGGGCGAAATGCTGATCAGGCTGTCGGACGCGCCGCCGGAGAACTTCTGCAAGCCGGCGGTGGACCCCATGTTCCGCAGCGTGTCGGCGGCCTGGGGCAACCGCGCCGTGGCGGTGGTGCTGACCGGCATGGGCAGCGACGGAGCCAAGGGCGGCCGGGTGGTGGCCGAGGCCGGCGGCCAGCTCTATGCCCAGGACGAGGCCACCTCGGTGGTCTACGGCATGCCGGGCGCCACCGCCCAGACGGGGCTGTGCAAGGCGATCCTGCCGCTGGCCGAGATCGGCGATCTGATCCGCAAGCTGGCCGGCTGAGGGGGATGCGGGCGGGACGCCCGCGCTCCCAGGTCGGCTGAGGGATGCGGGCGGGACGCCCGCGCTCCGGCCACGGCCTTTTCCCTTGGAGCGCGGGCGTCCCGCCCGCATCCCCTTTGTCACAGATCGAGCACGCGCCCCACCGCCGCCAGCGATCGGGTCCACAATTCGGCCAATTCCTCGGCCTGGGCGGCGGTGTTCGGATCCTCGGCCCGCGCCGCGTCCTCCACTGCCCGGCATTTGGCGGCCAAAGGCCCCAGATGAAGGCTGGAGGCGGCGCTGGCCATGCGGTGGGCCAGTTGCCCGGCTTCGGCCAGCCGCCCGGCCTGGGCATGGGTGCGCAGCGCCGCCAGATCGGCCGAGGACGAGGAGCGGAACAGCTCCACCAGCCCCACCAGGCGGTCGCGGCCCAGGTCTCCCATGTCCGACAGCAATCCGGGCACGCCCACCAGCCGCGGCTCGGGGGGCGGTTCCGCCGCCCCCTCCCCCAGTTCGCCCAGCAAGCGTCCGATATGGTCGAAGTGGAACGGCTTGGCGAGGCAGCCGCGAATGCCGGCCTCGCGCCAGCGCGCCTCGTCCTCCTTCACCGGATTGGCGGTCAGCAGGTAGAGCGGCGGCGTTCCGGCATCGCCGGGCAGGGCGCGGATGGCCCGGGCGGTCTCGATGCCGTCCATGCCGGGCATGCGCATGTCCAGCAGCACCAGATCGAAGCCGCCTTGCGCCGCCGCCTCGACGCCTTCGTAACCGTCGCGGGCGCACACCACCTGATGGCCGCGCCGTTCCAGCAGACCGGCCGCCACCTCGCGGTTGACCTCGTTGTCGTCCACCAGCAGGACGCGGCAGGGCCGCTCCGCCGCGTTCCGTTCGCCGGACGGCGCCTCGGCGGGGGCGAGCGGCAGGTCCACCCGGAAGGTGGTGCCCTGGCCCGGCAGGCTGTCATAGCCGATCACGCCGCCCATCAGGTCGACCAGACGCTTGCAGATGGCCAGCCCCAGGCCGGCGCCGTCGAAGCGCCGGGCGGCGCCGCTGTCGCCCTGCCAGAATTCGGTGAACAGCTGCGCCCCGATCTCCGGCGCGATGCCGATGCCGGTATCCTTGATCAGGAAGCGCAGAACCTGCCCTTCGCTGGCGGCCAGAGGCTCGACGCCGATCTCCACGCCGCCGCGATCGGTGAACTTGATGGCGTTGCCGACCAGATTGAACAGGATCTGCCGCAGCCGCAGGCGGTCGCCCGCCACCTCGCGCCGCACCCCCGGCCCGAACCGGCACGACAGCGCCAGGTCCTTCTCGGCGGCGCGCGACGCCAGCACCAGACGCACCTCCTCGACGGTGTCGAGCACGTCGAAGGGCTCGACGGCCAGGGTCATGCCCTCGGCGTCCAGGCGGGAAAAATCGAGGATGTCGTTGACCAGCCCCAGCAGCAGCTCTCCCGACGACACCAGGGTCTGGGCGAAGGCCTGCTGGCGCGGGTCCAGATCGGTTTCCAGCAGCAGGCGAGCCATGCCCAGCACCCCGTTGAGCGGGGTGCGGATCTCATGGCCCATCATGGCCAGGAACACCGACTTGGCCCTTGCCGCCTGCTCGGCGCTGTCGCGGGCGTCGCGCAGCACCTCCTCGCCCATCTTGCGCTCGATGGCGTAGCGCACCACCCGAGACAGGATGAAGGCGTCGCCCAGGCCCTTGACCAGATAATCCTGGGCGCCGCGCTTCAAGGATTCCAGGGCGATGGCGTCGTCGTCGTTGCCGGTCAGCACCACCACCGGCAGGCTGGGCGCCGCCTGGGTCAGGGCGTCCAGGGTGGCGATTCCCGACGAATCCGGCACGCCCAGATCGGCCAGCACCACGTCGAAGCTGGAGATGCGGTCCGACAGCCGCTCCACCGCCTGGGCGAGGCGCCCGACCACGGTGACCTCGAAGGACGTGGTCTTGACCCGGCGCAGCATCTGGACGACCAGCCTGGCGTCGGCGGGATCATCCTCCAGCAGCAGGACGCGGATGGGCAGCGTGCTCATGTGGGCAACTGGGCGGTGCCGAACCAGAAATCCCCGATGGAATGGATGGCGGCGGTGAAGGCCTCCACGTCCATGGGCTTGGACACGTAGCTGCTGGCTCCCAGGGCATAGGCCTTCTTGATGTCGCGCTCGGCCCCCGAGGTGGAGAGAATCACCACCGGAATGGAGCACAAGGCGGAATCGGCGCGGATTTCCTCGAGGATCTCGTGGCCGTTACGGCCCGGCAGGTTGAGGTCGAGCAGGATCAGGTCGGGGCGCGGGGCCTGGGAATGGGCCTCGTCCCGGCGCAGGAAGCCCATGGCCTCGTCGCCGTCCTTGACGTGATGCAGGCGGCAGCTATGCCGTGATCGCCGCAGGGCGATGCGGACCAGACCGGCATCGCCGGGGTCGTCCTCCACCAGCAAGATGTCGTGAATGTCCCTGGAAGCCACGTCGCCGTCCGGATGATTGGATACCCATAGAGACCCTGTCTCAATTCACCTTCCGGCGCAAGGCCCGGCTCGGTGGATCAGCTCTCCGCCTCGGGGTGGCGGGGGGCCTTGGGCCAGTTGAAGGCCATCACCGTCCCCTCGCCCTCCCACGGCTCCACCCGGATGGAGCCGCCATGGCGGTCGATGATCTTCTTGACGATGGCCAGCCCGACGCCGGTGCCTTCGTATTCGTCGCGGGCATGCAGGCGCTGGAAGATGCCGAACACCCTCTCGGCATATTCCTGCGGAATGCCGATGCCGTTGTCACGGACCCGGAACAGCCATTCATCGCCGGCGTCCTCGCACTCGACCGAGACATGGGGCGGATGGTCGGGGCGGCGGTATTTCAGCGCGTTGCCGATCAGGTTGAGGAACAGGCGCTCCATCTCGCCCCGGTCCCCGTAAAGGATGGGCAGGTTCGAGGCCACGCCGACCACGGCCACGGAATCCTCGATCTCGATCTGCAGGTCGGAAAGCGCCGAATCGACCGCTTCGGCCACCGGGAAGGGCGCATCGCCGATGACCCTGCCGACCCGGGAATAGGCCAGCAGGTCGGTGATCAGCCGGTCCATGCGCCGCACGCCGTCGCGCACGAAGCCCATGTATTCCAGGGACTCGCCGCCCAGGCTGCCCATCAGTTCCTCTTCCAGCAGCGAAACGTAGCTGCCGACCACCCGCAGCGGCTGGCGAAGGTCATGGGACGCCACATAGGCGAACTGCTCCAGCTCCTCGTTGGAGCGCCACAATTCCCGGATCAGGCCGTCCAGCTCGTTCTCCAGCCGCTTGCGCTCGGTGATGTCCTGAATGGTCGAATCCAGCCGCACCGGCCGTCCGTCGGCGTCGCAGGCCACCTCGACGCCGCCGCGCAGCATCCGGACCTCGCCGTCGGGACGGACGATGCGGAATTCAGCCTCGCGCCGCCCCCCGCCTTCGGTGGCCGAGCGCAGGATTTCGGCCACGTCGGCCCGGTCGCCGGGATGGACCACCTCGAGAAAGACCTCTGCCGATGGGACGCAGCTGCCCGGCGTGATGCCGAGGATGGCGTGGAACTCGTCCGACCAGCGTCCGATCCCGGTCAGCAGGTCGCGCTCGGCCGAGCCCAGCTGGGCCACCCGTTCGGCATTGGCCACCAGCGCATGGCCGCGCCGCTCCACGTCCCGGATGGATTGCTCGTAGCGGCGCGCCAGCGAACGGAAGGCGGCGTCGAGGCCGAGAGGGTCGTTCCACCACTCGGCCCCGGCCTGCGGCGACGAAGGATTTGCCGCCGCCAGACGACGGTCGATTCCTTGCCCGATCACCATGCCGATGACGAATGACACGCCCACCAGCATGGGCACCAGCCCGGCCAGCAGCCAGCCGAGGCTGCGCTCGGCCTCGTCCGGCCACGAGACCCAGACCGCCAAGGCGGCGATTCCGACGACGAACGCGGCGAGCGCGGCAAAAAGCAACCCCATCCGCACGGCGACACGCTCGTGCGGTTTCGGCATCGTGCCGGCTGTCACGTCCGGCGCCCGCAAGGCGGCCAACCCCATGAGAACCCCGTCGGCCCACTTGACCAGAGTGAAAATTCAAGAGGTTCCATACTAGAGCCGCCCCCGCCGCGTGGCAAGCCGTCCGGAAGTGACATCGACGCCGGTCGCCCCTATTGTCGGAAGAATTGGAGAGAGAGCCCCATGGCGCGAGAATATCCGTCCCACCCCCTGCCCGGCGTGCTGGCCCTGGTCGAGCGCGGCGGCCGCCTGCTGATGGTCCGGCGCGCCAAGGAGCCCGATCGCGGCAAATGGGGCTTTCCCGGCGGATTGGTCGAGGTGGGCGAGACCCTGGCGGCGGCCGCGCTGCGCGAACTGGCCGAGGAGACCGGGCTTGCCGCCCAGGCCAAGGGCGTGGTCGATGTGTTCGAAGTGATCAGCCCCGATGAAGAGGGCCGCATCCGCTACCACTACGTCCTCAACGTGGTGCGTTGCCTGGAGCCCAGGGGAGAGCCGGTGGCCGCCGACGACGCCGAGGCGGTGGGCTGGTTCACCCTGGCCGAGATCGAGGGCGGCGCGCTGCCGGTCAGCGTCAACGCACCGCGCCTGGCCCGCATGGTGCTGGGCTGAGACGGTAAGCGGGCGAGACGCCCGCGCTCCATGGGATTTACCGGAGCGCGGGCGTCCCGCCCGCAAGATCAGCCCCTGGCGGCGTTGCGGCTGCCGCCGGGCATGCCCTTGAAGCCGCCCTGGGGACGGGCTCCACCCGGCTTGCCGGCGGGCTTGCCACCCGGACGGCCCGAGGAGGGCTTGGCCGAAGACGGCTTGCCCGCATGGGTGTGCTTGGCGCCGTCGCGGCCCTTGGCCGGATGGGAGCCGTGCTCGCCGTGGGGATTGCCGCCGCGGCTCTGCTGCGGATGGCCGCCCCTGCCGGCGCCGCCGCCGCCACGGTGCGACTGCGGCGGCTTGGTGGCGCGGGGACCGCCGGGCAGGCCGCGGGTGGCGATGTGGGGCGCGTGGTAGGGCTGCTCGTAATCCACCGGGATGGCCTGGCGGATGGTCTTCTCGATATCGCGCAGATAGGCCACTTCGTCGTTGTCGCAAAGCGACAGCGCGATTCCGGAAGCGCCGGCGCGCGCGGTGCGGCCGATGCGGTGGACATAGCTTTCCGGCTCGTTGGGCAGCTCGAAATTGATGACGTGGGTGATGCCGTCCACGTCGATACCGCGCGCCGCGATGTCGGTGGCGACCAGCGCCTTGATGCGGCCGTCACGGAAATCGGCCAGGGCCTTCTGGCGGGCGCCCTGGGACTTGTTGCCGTGGATGGCGTCGGCGTTGATGCCGGCCTTCTCCAGCAGTTCGGCGACGCGGTTGGCGCCGTGCTTGGTGCGGGTGAAGACCAGGGCGCGGACCACGTCGCCGCCGGCCAGGATGTCGGTCAGCAGGGTGCGCTTGTGCTCGCGGTCGACGAACAGCACCTTCTGCTCGATCTTCTCGGCGGTGGAGGAAACCGGGGTCACCTCGACGCGCACGGGGGTGTGCAGCACGGAATTGGCCAGGCCGACGATGGAATCGGGCATGGTGGCCGAGAACAGCACGGTCTGGCGCTGCTTCGGCACCATGGCGACGATCTTGCGGATGGGCTGGATGAAGCCCATGTCGAGCATGCGGTCGGCCTCGTCGAGGACCAGCGCCTCGACCGAATCCAGGCGGATGGCGCCCTGGTCGATCAGGTCGAGCAGGCGGCCGGGAGTAGCCACCAGCACGTCGACGCCGCCGGCCATGGTCTTGATCTGCGGCACCATGCCGACGCCGCCGAACACCAGCGCGTGGCGCAGCCGGTAATGGCAGCCATAGGTGCGGAAGCTCTGGCCGACCTGCACCGCCAGTTCGCGGGTGGGGGTCAGCACCAGGACGCGGCAGCTCTTGGGCATGGCGCGCTTCTTGAAGGCATCCAGGCGCTGGAGCAGCGGCAGGGCGAAGCTCGCCGTCTTGCCGGTGCCGGTCTGGGCCAGGCCCAGGACGTCGCGCCCCTCGATCAGGTGGGGGATGCTTTGTTCCTGGATGGGGGTGGGGGTGGTGTAGCCCTCGGCCTCGAGCGCCTTGAGCAGGGGCTCGGCCAGGCCGAGTTCGGAAAACAGAACGGTCATCAGGTCTCTTTCTTCAACAGGCCGTCATCCCTCGCGCCCACACGGGGCGGGGACGGACGGCGGGACGAGCGCCGCCAAGATGCGGTTTTCGTCTGGCTCCTCCCGGACGCGCGGCCAGGAAGCTATGGGCAAGGGAAAGAAGGCTCGGGGCGAAGGGCGGTCCATCGGGGGGACCAGGCCATTGCGCGCTGCCCGCGAGCAAGCCGGACGCGAATCGTCCGGACCGGCGGACCCTGCGCTTTCGCAGACGCGAAGTCAAATCAAATCGGCCAGAACATCAGGATCAGCAGGGTCCCCGACACCAGCACGATGATGCTGAGCGGCAATCCCAGCCGCCAGTAATCGCCGAAACGATAGCCGCCGACGCCCATCACCAGGGTGTTGCACTGGTGGCCGATGGGGGTGAGGAAGTCGCTGGCCGCGCCCAGCGCCACCGCCATCAGGAAGGGATCGACGGCCAGTCCCATCTTCATGGCCATGCCGGCGGCCACGGGGCCCATCAACAGCACGGTGGCGGCGTGGTGGAGGAAGGGAGCCAGGAGCATGGAGGCCAGCAGCACCAGCCCCAGCGCCATGTGGACCGGCACCTGGGAAGCGGCCATGGCCAGCCATCCGGCCAGCAGGTCCGACGCGCCGGTGCTCTTCATGGCGTCGCTGATGGGGATCAGCGCGCCCAGCAGGATGATGATGGGCCAGTGAATGGCCTCGTAGGCGTCGCGCGGCGGCAGGCAGCCGAGCAGCACCATGGCCACCGCCCCCAGGAAGAAGGCCGGCGCCACCGGCATGACGCCCACCGCCACCGACAGCATGGCGGCGAAGGCGATGCCCACCGGCAGCCAGGCCGACTTGCGGGCAAACGGCATGGCCTTCTGACCCAGCGGCAGGCAGCCCAGCTGGGCCAGGGTGCCGGGCATGGCCTCGCCATTGCCCTCGACCACCAGCACGTCGCCGGCCATGAATTCGGTCTGGCGCAGCCGCTCGATCATGTGCCGCCCGCCCCGGCTGATGGCCAGCAGCGCGATGCCGTGACGCCGCCGCATGGCGCTCCGGACGGCGGAGCTGCCCACCAGCGGCGAATTGGGCATCACCACCGCTTCCATCACCGTGGTGTCCTCGCCTCCCAATCCGCCGCCGCCCATCAGCACCAGCCCGGCGGTGTCCAGCAGCGGCTTCAAGGCCATGGGATCGCCTTCGAGCACCAGGACGTCGTTCTCGGAAAACTCCCAATGCCCGCCGGGGACATAGCGGTGCCCCTGGTCACGGATGATGGCGGCCACCGTCACCGCGCCGCCCGAGAACAATTGCTCGAGATCGGCCACCGTGGCGCCGATCAGCGGGGAATGGGCCTCGATGCGCACCTCGGCCAGGTAGTCCTCGATGCGGAAGCCGCCGCCCGCCGCGCTGCCCTGGCGGTCCTTGGGCAACACCCGCCAGGCGAAGGCCAGGAAACCGATGCCGGCCAGACAGATGCCGACGCCCACGGGGGTGAAGTCGAACATGGTGAAGGGCTTGCCGGTCAGCTCCAGGCGGACGCGCGACACGATGATGTTGGGCGAGGTGCCGATCAGCGTCATTACCCCGCCCAGCAGCGAGGCGAACGACAGCGGCATCAGGATCTGCGACACCGGAATTCCCCCCGCCCGGGCCAGACGGATGGACAGCGGAATGAAGATGGCCAGCGCCCCGATATTCTTCATGAAAGCCGACAGCACCATCACCAGCGCCACCAGGGTGCAGATCAGGGCGTCGGGGGATTTCAGCGCCGCCAGCGGCTTCATCAGATGCTCGATGACGCCCGAACGCTCGATGCCGGCGCTGACCACCAGGGCGGCGGCCACAACCACCACCACCGGATCGGAAAAGCCGTGGAAGGCCTTTTCCGGCGGCACCAGCCCCGCCAGAATCCCGGCCGACAGCGACAGCAGCGCCACCAGGTCGTAGCGCAGCTTGTCCAGCGCGAACATCAAGATGGTGGCGCCCAGGATGGTGAACGCCAGCCCCTGTTCGAAGGTCATCGATCGCCCTTCAGGCTACGGAAACGCCGAAGCTACACCAGCCCATGCCGGTTCGCCAGGGTGGCTGCGGCCTTGGGGCCAAAGAGCGGCACCGGAACACAAGCCTCCCCATCCCGCCCCCTTCCGCCATGAGCCTTTCTCATGGCTGGGTGTCGAGTTGCGATTGCGTATCACACAAAATAACTATTGGCGTCGAAGCTGCGAGTGATTATCATCTGCATCAGATCGTGGCCTACACGCTCGGAGCGTCACATGATTTCGGTTCGCCTGCTGGTCTTCACCCTGTTGCTCGGCCTGTGCGCCGGCACCCTGCAAGCCATCGCCTGGGAATCGGACAGCGCCGCGGAACCCCGCGCCATTCATTCCAGCACCCGGCAGTAGGAAGGAGGCACCCCCATGTATGTCTGTCTCTGTCACGGCTTCACCGACCGTCAGGTCCGCGCCGCCGTCACCGAGGGCGCCGGCAGCACGCAGGAGGTGTTCCGCCACTTCGACTCCAAGCCGCGCTGCGGCAAATGCGTCTCCACCGTCCGCGAACTGGTGGACGAGGGCAAGGGCGGATGCGGCGGCGGTTCGGGGGGCTGTCCCTGCGGCAAACGGGGATAAGGCGACGACGGAAACTAAAAACGGGGCCTTTCGGCCCCGTTTTCTTTTGGTCACTCGTCGTCGTAGCGCCCCGGACAGGGCGGCAGGGTGGACAGGATGTCGCCCCCTTCCGGCTCGCCCATGGCCTTGGCCTTCAGCACCCGGCGCATGATCTTGCCCGAATTGGTCTTGGGCAGCTCCTCGACGAAATGAATTTCGCGCGGCGCCATGCCCGCCCCCAGTTCCTGGCGGGCATAGGACAGCAGCTCGGCGCGCAGCGCGTCGCCGCCCTCGAAGCCGGGATTGAGCGAGACGAAGGCCACCGGCACTTCGCGCACCAGCATGTCGGGCTTGCCCACCACGCCGATCTCGGCCACCGCCGGGTGGTCCATCAGGCTGCCTTCCACCTCGAAGGGGCCGATCTGCAGGCCGCCGCACTTGATCATGTCGTCGGCGCGGCCCACGAACCAGATGAAGCCGTCCTTGTCGCGCTTGACCAGATCGCCGGTGAAGTACCAGCCGTCGCGGAAGCAATCGCCATAGCGCGCCTCCTCGCCCAGCGCGCCGGAGAACATGGAGGGCCAGCAGGTGCGGATGGCCAGTTCGCCCACCGCGTCGATGCCGTCCACCGGTTTGGGCGTTCCACCCTCGCAGCGCATGATCATCGCCTCCACCCCCGGCAGGGGGCGGCCCATGCTGCCCGGCCGGCGGTCGGTGCCGGGGCCGTTGGCGATGGTGATGGCGCCGGTCTCGGTCTGCCACCAGGTGTCGAGGAAGGGTACGCCCAGCGCCTTCTGGCCCCACATCACCGCCTCGGCGTTCAGCGGCTCGCCGACGCTGGCGGCCACGCGCAGCGAATTCTCGCGGTACGAACGGGCGAGCGCCGCGCCATAGCGCATCATGGTGCGGATGGCGGTCGGCGTGGTGTACCAGGCGGTCACCTTCTCGTCGTGCAGGATGCCGTACCAGCGCCGGGGCTCCAGCTCGGCCTCGTCGGCGATCAGGGCGGCGCCGCACACCAGCGGCGCGATGATGCCGTAGGAGGTGCTGGTCACCCAGCCGGGATCGGCGGTGCACCAAAACACGTCGGCCTCGGACAGGCCGAACACCTTGCGCCCGGTGACCAGATGGGCCAGCACCGCCCGATGGGGGTGCAGCACGCCCTTGGGCGTGCCGGTGGTGCCGCTGGTGAAATGCAGGAAGGCCGGGGCGTCGGGCTGGGTCGCCACCGCCGCCATGGGCTGGGCGGCAGAAGCCAGGGCCAGCAGGTCGGCGCAGCCCGGCGCAACGTTCGGGGCGGCCCCGTCCTCGCCCACCAGCAGGACATGCCGCAGATGCGGCAGCGCGGCCCGCGACGACGCCACCTTGCGGGCGTAGAGATCGTCGGAGGTGATCAGGATCGCGGCCTTGCCCAGTTCCAGGCGCGCCTTGACCGGGCCGGGGCCAAAGGCGGCGAACAGCGGACAATAGACCCCGCCGGCCTTCCAGATGCCCAGGGCGGCGCCATAGAGTTCGGGAACACGGCCCAGCAGCACGGCGACCGTCTCGCCGGGCTTCAGGCCCAGGTCGGCCAGCACGCGGGCGATCCGTCCGGATTGATCGGCCAGCTGGCCGTAGGTGATGTCGCGGTTGCCCTGGCGGCGGCCCAGCCACCGGACGGCCGTGCGTCCGCCCCGGCCCAGGCCCACCTGGCGATCGGAGCAGACCGCGCCGATATTCAGCGGCGCATCCGGCGCCCCGGCCAATTCGACCAGGGCATCGTTCCAACGGAAAGCGGCGTCATCCCACGCCCCGGCCCCACCCGCCGGAGCCGTTGCGGCAATGGTCTTGCCCGGCTTGGCCGAAACCATGCGTCCTCCCAGACGTTATCTTGATCGACGACCCTCGAGGCGATCTTTGCACCCCGAGTCTCCCGCCCCCGATTGTGGCCGCCATTCTGTCCGCCTCGGCCACTGTGTGCAACAAAAGGAATTGCAGGGCACCGATGCACCGGAGCGATAAATTATGTTGCGGAAGTGCCGCATCGCGAAACGCTACCGGAGGTTATTTTCCGGCCAGCATCCCGCCATCGACCAGCACCGAGGCGATGCGTTCGCCGATGACCTTGTTGAAGGCCGGCGAATAATGGGTGGCGTCGATATAGGCGTTGCCCTCGGCGGGCTCCAGCTCGGCCAGCCACAGCAGCCCCTTGTCCCACAATTGCCCGGCGGCCTTCATGTCGGCCATCCGGGGATAGCCGCGCGCCGCGTTCATGTGATAGCCCAGGGCCTCTTCCTTGACCGGAAAGGGCCGCTTGCGGTTGTCATAGGAATAGGTGGGCACCGGCTGCTGCACGAACAGCGCCCGAAATCCCATGCGCTCGGCCAGGGCGTCGATCATGCGGCGATTGGCGTCGAGGCGGCGGACAACGGCGTCCACCTCGGAATCGGTCTCGCAAAAACGCCCCCATTCGCGCACCAGCACCGACTTGTCGCCGGCCAGATGGCGGATCATCTGCATCACGTGCGAGCGGGCGGCCAGATCGCGCCACAGGGGCAGACGCGACCGGGCGCCGGTGATCTGGCTCAGGCGGTCGTTCCAGGCGCTGCTGTCGGGAACGGCGCAATGATAGAAGTCGGCGTCGCCGTCGATGAACACCGCGATATCGGGCTTCACTCCCACGGTCAGCAGCCGTTCCAGGGCGATGCGCTCCTGGGTGGAGTAGTAGGAAACGGTGCCGAAGTTGAACACCTTGACGTCGCCGCGTCCCACCGCGCCCAGCGCCTGTTCCAGATAGGCGGGGATGGTTTCGGAATCGGCCACCCCGGCCCCCAGCGTGGTCGAGGCGCCGAAGACGAAAACCTTCGGCCCCTCCGCCGCCAGATCGGGCAGAGCGCCGCCATTGCCCCGGACGCCGTCATCGGTGACGGTGAAATGAGCGCTCTGATACGGCGCGGTGCGATACTCCACGAAGGGGGTGTAGACGGTGTCGAACTGCCGCCAGCCCTGCTTCAGGATGGCGCGATAGCGGGCCACGTCGGTGGTGTTGTAAAGCTTCCCCAGATCGTCGTCGGACAGATTGGCGGCAAAGACCGGACGCTTGTCGCGGATCAGCTTCACCGCCCAGCCGGCCAGAAATTCCAGACTCCCGACGCCAAGCGCCACCACGAGCAGAATCAGGCCCAGTCCCGAGAACAATCGGCGGAACGGATTGGTGCGATGGCGGCGCATTTGAAAGCCCTTTCGTCAGCGGCGCTTCCTGATACCTTGAACACCAAGGCCGGCGCAACGTGGAGACTGAATGCATGTTTGAGATCAACTCCAGGATTCAGGCCGATACCGTGCCGGTAACCCAGTGGCCGCTGTGCAGCGTCCTCTTGATGAACGACAGCACCTATCCCTGGCTGCTGCTGGTGCCACGGCGCGAAAGCGTGGTGGAGATCACCGACCTGGAGGCCCAGGACCGCGTCACCCTGCTCGACGAGATCGCGCGGGCCTCGACGGCGCTGCGCCAGGCCGTTTCCCCCCACCGCATCAACATCGCCGCGCTGGGCAACGTGGTGGCCCAGCTGCACGTCCACGTCATCGCGCGCAACACCGACGACGCCTCCTGGCCCAAGCCGGTCTGGGGCGCGGTTCCCGCCCGCCCCTACGGCCCGGAGGAGTTGGAGGCGCGGCTGGCCCAATTGCGGGCGGTGCTGGGGTAAAACGGGGCTCCCGCCCCGTACCCCGGTTGGAGGCCAAGCCTCCCTTTTATTTATGAATCAAAATGGGGTTCGGGCGATAGCCCGATCATAGAAAAACGGCGCCGGATCACTCCGGCGCCGTTTTCATTGGACCCAGGCCACAGCCTATTCCAGGCGGCCCAGCGAGCGGGCCAGGACCAGGTACAGCTTGCCCACCTCGGACGAGGTGAAGGTGCCGGTCAGCACGTCCTGGTGATCGGAATTGCGGGCCTGGTTGAGCAGGGCCTCGAACTCCGCCAGATAGCGGGTGACGTATTCGCGGAAATCGCCGTCGTCCTCGAACTTGTTCTTGATGGACGCCATCTGGTGCTTGTCGAGATTCTTGAGGATCTTGCGCACGAAGATGGACTGGTCGCCGGCGTGGAATTCGCGCCAGGCCTTTTCGTCGATGTTGGCGTTGAAGATGCGGCCGATGTCCACCGACAGCGACTGCAGCTTCTCGACGATGAAGGCGGCGTTCTGCAGGAAGTGCTCCACCGACAGCTGGGCGCGCTTCTCTTCCAGCTGGGCGCCCCGGATCTCGGCCAGCTTGGAGGCGTTGACCAGTTCCTCCACCTGACGCGAGAAGCTGTTGGAGAAGCTCTCGGCCTGCTGGGCCAGACGGTCGCCGGTGATGCCCAGGTCGTTGGACTTGGTGCGCACCATCTCGAAGGCGGCTTCCAGCTTGGCGCCGGTCCGTTCGGTGGTCTCCTGCATCTCGCTGGCGTGGCGGCGCAGGCCGTCGCCGGCCGAGCGCACCTGGGCGGTGATCCGCTCCGCCGAGGCGGTGAGCTCGCGGATGCCGGCGCGCAGCATGTCGCCGGCGGCGGTGACCTGGGCGGCGGTCTTGTTGGAGGCTTCCTCGAAATCGCGGCTGATGGAGCGCAGCGCGTCACCCGCCGTCTGCGACTGGGCGAAGACCTGCTGGGCGGCTTCGCCCAGCTGCACCGCGTTCTGCTGGATGGAGGAGCCGAAAGCCTTGAGCACGTCCGACGAATCGTCGGCGACGCGGGCCAGGGACTGGGCCTGGACGCGCAGCGCCTCGCCCACCGCGCCGACCGACGCCTCGGCCTGATCGGCGCTGGCCACCACCTGCTCGGTCTGCTTGCGCAGCACCTCGGTGGCGGCGCGAACGCGCGAGCCCAGCTGGTCGGAGACGTTCTGCAGCTGCTCGGAGCGCTTCTCCAAGAGTTCGGCCACGCCGCCGGAATCCGAGATCGCCTTGACGGCGGCGGCGGACACGTCGGTGGTGCGCTGGCGCAGCGTCTCGCCCACCGCATCCAGCTCGACGCCGACCTTGGACGAGGTGGCGATCAGGTCGTTGGTGCCCTGGCGCAGCGTGTCGGCGATGGTCTTCACCTTGGCCATCACCTGATCCGAGGTGGCGATCAGGTGGCGCGACTGCTGGTTCAGCGAGGCTTCCGACAGCTTGGACTGGGTCGAGACCACGTTGGCGGCGTCGGCCAGTTCGTCCGCCTGCTTCCGGAGCGAGGTGCGGATGTTCTCGGCCTGGGCGGCGGACTTCTCGGCGCCCTTGTTGAGGTCCTCGATATAGAGGCGCAGCGTCTCGGAGACCTCGCGGCCGCGGGCGGTCATCTGGTCCGAGGCGGCGGCGACGGCGCGGGTCTGGCCCTGGAAGGCCTCGCCCACCTCGCGCACCCGGGCCATGGCCCGCTCGGCCGCCTGGTCCACGTCGTCGCGGCGCTGGACGAACACTTCGCCCACCGCGCCCAGCTGGCTGGACGCGTCGTCGGCGGCGGTCTTCAGGTTGTCGGTGTGGCGCGCCAGGGTTTCCTCGATCTCGCGGAAACGGCCCATGGCCTGATCCGAGGCGGAGCCCAGCTCGCGCGACTGCACGCCCAGGGCTTCCTCGACGATCTTGACGCGCGACAGCACGCGCTCGGTGATCTGGTCGAGGCCGGTGGCCTGCTGCTGCAGCGAGGCGGAAATGCGGGCGGTCTGCTCGGCCAGACGCTCGGCGGCCTGGTCGAGGTCGGTGTTCTGGCGGGTGAACAGGCTTTCCAGCGCCTCGACCCGCTCGGCCAGGGAATTGGCGACCACTTCGGTGCGGGTGGTGGCCTGCTCGGCCGAGCTGCCCAGCTGGCTGCTCTGGCGCTCGAACATGGAAACCACCTGCTCGGCGCGGGCGACCGCCGCCTGGGAGACCTTGTCCAGGGACTCGGCCTGGGTGCGGACCTGCTCGGCCACGGTGTCGGCGCGCGACGCGGCGCGGGCCGAGGTGGTGTCGATGCTCTCGATCTGGCCGCGCAGCAATTCGCCGAACTCGCGGATGCGATGGGCCGAGGTGTCGGTGACGGTGGTCAGGTCCTGGGTCTGCATGCGCAGCAGGGTTTCCACCTCGCGGGCCCGGGCCGTGGCGCCGTCGGCGGCCTGGGTCAGGCGGTCCACTTCCTTGCGCAGCGCCTCGACCGCCGTCTGGGCTTCGTCGTTGACGCGGCCGACCACGCCGGTCATGGCCTCGATCTGCGACGCCATGATCTCGCGCACGGCCTCGCCCTTGGCGGCGGCCTCGGTGGAGGCGTTGGTCAGGTCGCGGGCCTGGGCGCGCAGGGATTCGGCGATGCGCGACACCCGGCCTTCCGCGCCCTCGGCGGGATAGGTCAGGCGGGCGAGCTGCTCGCGCATCTCGGCCGACAGCGAGCGCAACTCGCGGCCCCGGTCGAAATAGGCGACCAGCAACCAGAGGAAGGCCAGCGGCAGGAAGGCCGCGCCGACCATGCCGCCGATCTCCTGGGGCTGCATGAACAGCAGGTTGCCCCAGCCGATGGAGGTGTTGGCCCAGTAGCCGCAAAGCCCGATCCAGGCGACGGTCACCAGCAGGGCGAGCAACTGGGAGGACTTTCCGCCCGAAGACGGCGCCTCGCCACCGGACGACAGCGGTTCGGGCCGAAGGACCGCCAGAGGGGGCGCCACCGGGGTCGCCGCGTCCTTGGCCTCGGTCTCGCCGGCACCCATCCCCTGCGCCGCCGCCTCGGTCTCGCCTCTGGTCATGTTTGTATCGCCCATGAGTCCGCCCTGACCTTCGTGAAAATTCACCACTCGCCGTCCACCCGAGCCATCCGCCGACGCCTTGGGCGCGGACGGATCGCAGCAAAAAAGGCGGCGCGGCTCACAAGCCGCTTCCGCATCGTCCTCCCAGAATTTGGGCGGGACTTGCCCCCCTCCCCCGGACCTTGGACAGCGCTAGGCAGGATGCCCTGTTCACGGGGGAAAATCAAACACTCCCTACCCCTGCCCAAGGCCCTATGCGCGCGTCCTGCGGGACGGGGACCGCCCCTTGCGCATCGGGGCCGCGGCCTTCAGTTCGGGACGGAGCCGGAGCGGCTTGGGCGCCCTTGTCTCGGGGAGCGGGGCGGCGTGCAGAAGCGCCCGGCTCCGGGCGTCGTGATAGCGCACCTGATCCTCGTCCAGCCCGCCGATCATCTCGGCGATGTAGGGCGATGGGCGGGCGGCGGCCCGCCGCAGGGCGGCAAACGACAGCACCAGCCAGCGCTTGGCCCTGGTGGCGGCCACGTACATCAGGCGGCGCTCCTCCTCGAGATCGGGCGAGGAATCGTGGGGCATCAGGTCTGCCTCGCAGCCGGCCACCACCACCGCCGACCATTCCAGCCCCTTGGCGCCGTGAATGGTGGACAGCACCACCGCGTCGCCTTCGGTCTCGGCCCGGCGCAGCGAGCGCCGCTGCTCCTCCATCCTCGCGACGAAGGCGGCGGCGCCGTCGCATTCGGCCGCCAGGTCGGCGGCGGTGAAGGCCAGATCGCGCCATTGCAGCCCTTCTTCCCCCGGCGGACGCGCCGTCGCCGAGACCAGACGCCCCACCTGACGGCACAGCGCCGGCCAGGGCACGTCGGCGTCGATCTTCTCGGGGGCCTGTTGCAGCAGGCGATCGACGCGCTTGCCATGGCCCAGCATGGCCCGGGCGTCCATGTCCTTGGGGTCGGCGAGCAGACGGGCCAGCCCGGCGACAAGGCGCACCGGCCCCAATTGCCAGAACTCGCCCGCGCCGCGCACCACCAGGGGCACCCCCGCCTCGGCCAGCCGGATCTGGATGCGCGAGCCCACATGGCCGGCGCGGTAGAGCACCGCCATCTCGCGCCAGGGCATGCCGCGCCCGGCCAGTCCCCGCACCACGCTGAGCACGTATTCGGCCTCGGCCTCGTCGTCGTCCAGCCCGGCGATGGTCATCGCCAGACGCGAGGCGCTGCGGGGAACCTGATCCTTGGCGTGACGCTTGCGGTTGGCGCCGATCAGGGCGCCGGACGCGGCGACGATGGTGGCGGTGCTGCGGTAGTTGCACGACAGGCGATACAGCGCGGGATCGGGCCATGCCGCCTCGAAGCCTAAGATGAAGGCGGGATCGGCCGAGCGCCAGGCGTAGAGGCACTGGTCGTCGTCGCCCACCGCCCACAGCCGCGCGCCCTGGTCGCGCAACAGGCGCAGCATGCGCTCCTGGGCCGGGTTGATGTCCTGGTACTCGTCGATCAGCAGGTGATCGAAGAAGCCGGCGAGGCGCGCCCGATAGGCCTCGTCGGCCTCCAGCCCGCGCACCAGTTCCATGATCAGGTCGCCGAAATCGAAGCCCCCTTCCTCGGCCAGCGCCTTCTGGTAGCGGCCATAGGCCTCGGCCGCCTCCAGCAGGGCGGAATCATTCCTGGCCTTGGCCTCGGCCAGCGCCGCCGCCGGGTCCATCAGCCTGTCCTTGTAGGCGCCGAACACGTCGCCGGGCTTGCGCACGTCGTCGCCGAGATAGAGGCGGTGCCGGGCGATCACCCGGGCGCAGGCCTGCTCGTCGAACACCTTGAAGGGCGGACAGCCGGGCGGCGGGTGACGCTGCAGCAGCCGCAAGGCCATGCCGTGCAGGGTGGCGATGGGCATGCGGCGAAAGAATTCGGGCTCGATCCCCCGCCCCGTCGCCTCCAGGCGGGCGCCGATGCGCTCGCGCAGTTCGCCTGCGGCCCGCGCCGTGAAGGTGGATACGAAAATGCGCGCGGGCTGCGCCCCCCGCTCGAGAAGATGGAGGTAGCGCCCCACCAGGGTGGTGGTCTTGCCCGTCCCCGGCCCGGCCAGGACCAGCACGGATCGCGCCTCGGCCTCGGCGGCCAGACGCTGTTCGGGATCAAGGGGAAGTTCGGCCGCCGACGGGGCAGGGTCGCTCATGGCCGGCAGAGTAGCGACGGGACCGGACGGTTACAACGCCGCTTGCGCCGCTCCTCGGCACTTGGGTCCTAGCACTTGGGCTCCAGCACCCGGCGGGTCACCGCCCAGCGGCCCAGCGGGCGGTCGCAACGCTGGGCGTGCTCCACCACCCAGTGGGCGATGAAGTCGTGGACCTTGACGGCGTCCTTGTCGGCGCAGACCTGGGCATGCAGCATCACCCCCAGGTGATCGAGCAGGCCGGCATGGTCGTCCAGATGGCGCCGCGCGTCGGGATAGGCAGATTCGGCCATCACCTCTTCCTGCTGGGCGAAATTGCGCTCCACATAGCGCATGATCGCCTGGATGCGCGAACAGCGGCTGAAATCGCAATCGCCGCGCCCGGCCATGCCCCGACGGCATTCGACGCCCGGCTGGAACACCCGGCCGAGCAGGAAGCGCAGCCCCTCGTTCCCGGCATCGATCGCGGGCACGCCGGTCTCGTGTCCCTGAGTAAGGGGCGCCATTGGACCTCCTCGCCTTCCCTGGAATACTTTTATTTCTTTTGAGGGAAAACATAGCAGGATAGGCCCGAAATATCAATCAAGGCCCCATATGCAACATTATTTTTGCACGTGCGAAGGGATACTTTGGCAGGGAGAAGCTTAGGCACCACCAACCAGGAAGGGGCGGTATTCGAAATCCTCGATTTCGATGTGGTGAATCAGCCAGCCGGTCAGGAAACCGTGCAGGTCGCGGGCGGCGTTCTCCATTCCAGCGGCGGTCAGGGCCGCGGCCATGTCGGCGACCCGCATGGCGATGGTCTGGTGGGAATGGCGGTGCAATTCGAGGAAGGGGAAGCCGGCCCGCTCCATCATGGCCTCCTCCTCGGCGAAGTGATAGGCGATGTAGCTGTTCAACTCGGCGAAGACCGTCCCAAGGCCGTCGAGGGTCAAGCCCCCCTCCTCGACCATTGCGGCGATCCGGGCCAGCAAGGAGAACAGATGGCGGTGATGCTCATCAAGCGTGGGAACCCCGACGCTCAAGCTATCCGTCCACGCCAGCACAATACCCCCCTTAGCGACCTTCATCGGTCCTGCATTAAGACCAGCGACGAAGGAATTCAACATACAAGTCGTGACGCCTAAGTGCCGGAGGCGTTGCCGTTGCCGGTCCCGTTGCCGAAGAACAGCAATCCGTTGCGCCATTGGGTGAGCGGCGTCGCCCACGGCGCCTTGTTGCCGTGCAGCTTGGGCGACGGCCGCATGGGCTTGCCGAAATAATAGCCCTGGCCGTAACGCACGTTGTAGACCCGCAGCAGGTTGGCGGTGGCCTCGTCCTCGATGTGCTCGGCGATGGTGGCTACCCGCAACTCGCGGCACAGCTGGGTGATGGCGCGCAGGAAGGGCAGCGAATCCCCCTTGCCCGCCGCCTCACGCACATAGGAGCCGTCGATCTTGACGTGGTCGACCTTTAGGCCGCGCAGATAGTGGAACGCCGCCGCCCCGGCGCCGAAATCGTCGATGCCCACCGGATGGCCGCGCCCGCGGATTTCCTGGATGACGGCGTTGGCCGCCACCAGGTCGGCGATGGCCGAGCTTTCCGTCACCTCGAACAGCAGCCGGCCGCGCAGGTCGGAGGCGGCGTGAATCATCTGCAGCAGACGCGCCGCCATGCTGGGGCTGGACAGCGAGCGCCCCGACAGGTTGACGGCGAAGCGCAAGGACGGTTCCGAGCCCACCCCCTGGCGCATGAACTCGATGGCGCGCGCACAGATGGCGAGGTCCAGTTCTCCCACCAGGCCGGTGTCCTCGGCGAACACCACGGTGCTGTAGGGGGAATTGCCGCTGCCGCCGAAGCGCACCAGGCATTCGAAGTGGTGGACCGCGTTGCTCCACAAATCGACGATGGGCTGGAAGTGCAGCTGGAAGTCGCCCTTGCCGATGGTCTCCTTGACCTCGCGCATCTTGGACACGGTCTGCGACAAGGTCGGACGCGCCATGGCCGACAATTCGTGGATGGTGGCGTCGCTGTCGGTGGTGAAGCGGTTCAGGGTGTAGATCAGCGCGCTGGTGGCTTCCTGCGCCGAGATGCCGCCGCCGTCGATGGCCACCGAGGCGGATTCAGGCGCCATGGGCGCGCCCATCACCTGCTGGGCCAGGCCGCTGATGGCGGTCTCGATCTCGCCGGCGGTGACCTCGGGGCCGTGGATCAGGCCGTACTTGCTGTTGCCCAAATCGGCGGCGGCCCCGCCGCCCACCGAACACTGGCGCAGGTAATCGGTGAAGCGGGAGATGAAGTCGGCGGTGGCCTCGGCGCCCACCTTGCTGCGCAGCTCCGCCAGTTCCGGCAGGTCCAGCAGGGTCATGCGATAGGATTCGTCGCCGTCCTTGGCGCTTTCCTTGATCAGGTCGCCCGCCAGGGCCTCGAAGCCCTCGCGCCCCAGCAATCCGGTGTCCTTCTGGCGGATTGTGGGCGACATCAGCGTGCCGGAATGGGTCAGCACCAGCAGCAGGCGGCCCTGATGGTCGGGATGGGGATAGCCCGACAGCGCCACCGGCGTGCTGCCGCCGCCCGGCAGGCTGACGTGCAGCAGGGTGTGGCGGACGCGGTCGCCCTTGGCCATGCGCTTCAGGGCGTTGCGGACGCGCGACTGGTCCTCGGAGCGGATCAGTTCGGGAAGGGTCATGGAGGCCAGCAGGCGGGCCGGACGCCCGACCAACGACATGGAGGCGCCGATTGCGAAGATGATCCGCCCATCGTGGTCGGCTTCCATCAGCAGGTCGGCGGCGGCGAAGGCGAAGGCGACATAGGCCTCCTGCGGCGGCCCCAGAGCCGAGGCGGCCTTGCCCTTGCGGCGGGCGTGCCCCGCCCCGCCGTCGGGCACGGCCCCGCCGCCGTCGCCGCTGTCGTCGGCCTTCTTCATCGTTCCCCGACCCCAAATTCCGGGCGATATCCCCGGACACCTTATGCAAATTGCACAAATCCGTGAGCAACAAAAAGAAACGATTTATTTCATTGCCGCCTGACTATAGCCATTTGATCCACTTCAGGATCAGGTAGGTGACCGGCATCATGCCCAGCACCGCCCCGCACAGGATCAGGAAAGCCAACGGTTCCTGGGCTCCCGGGATGCCGCCGATATTGGTGCCCATCATGCCGGCCAGCAGCGAGGGCGGCAGCACCATGGCGGCCAGCGCGGTCAGGCGGTTGGACGACTGGGCGGCGCGCTCGGCCACCAGATTGGTGAAATCCTCGTGCAAGATGGTGGCGCGCTGGCGCATTTCGTCCAGATCCTCGATATGGCGGATCAGGCGGTCGTTGACCTCGCGCAGGCGCATCTTGGCCTCGGGGTCGAGCCAGCTGGCGTCGTCGTGGCGCAGGCGGTAAAGGGCGTCGCGCTGGGGTGCCAGATAGCGGCGCAGCTGCACCACCTTGCGCCGGGCCGAGGCGATGTCCTCACGCAGGTCGGTACCGGCCAGCCCCTCGCCGATGCGGTCCTCCAGATCGGAAATGCCGTCCTCGATCTCGTCGGTGAGAATTCCCAGATGGTCCACCACCTTCTCGGCGATGCGGGCCAGCAGGGCACCGGCGGTGCGCGGTCCCTTGCCCATCATCATGGCGATCCGCAGGTCGCGCAGCGCGTTCAGCGAATGGTCCTTGTCGCGCAGCGAGATGCAGCGGTCCGCCTCGATCCAGATGTGGACGGGGACCAGTTCGGTCTCGGCCGTCGGGTCCTCGCCCTCGCCGGCGCGGGCCTTGTTGACGCCGCGCAGCACCACCATCAGCGCGTCGCCCACATCCTCGACCCGGGGCCGCGATTCCTCGGCGGTCAGCGCCATGGCCACCAGCGGATCAATGCCGGAGCGCTCGCACAGCCAATGGGAGGCCCGGGGCTCGTCCCGCTCCAGGTGAACCCACAGGAAGCCGTCGGCCGGCCGCCAGGTCTCCACCTCGGGCCAGCGCAGGTCGCGGACGCCGCCGTCGGGACCGATCAGCATGGCGAAACGCAGGCCCGGTTCCAGCCCGGCGTGCAACTCCTGGTCCATGGCCATGCCGGCCCCTCCTCGCTGCGGCGTCGAAAGCGAGGATATGCCCCCCGGAACAGGAAAACCATCGGGAAACACAAGAGGCCGGATGACGAGTCCGTCGATTGTGAAGTTTCGGCTCTTGCGGTATTCTCGACGAAGACTTCAGGAAATGAAACGGAGACGGATGATGAGCGGACGCGGATCATCCCTCTTTCTGGCGGGAATTCTTCTGGTCATTTGCGGCACGGCAGCAGCCGAACCCCGCACCCTGGAATACTCCTATCCTGATCAATCGGTCTGGACCACCCGCCTGGACGCAAGGGGCGAACCCGACAATCCGTTGTTGCGCCTCGCCGCGCCGCTGTTCAAGCAGGCCGGCATTCCCTGGCGGGCGCGCGGACTGCCGGCGGCGCGCATGTTCGAGCATCTGCGCGACGGACAGACCGACTTCTCCATGCTGGTCAAGGGCGCGGCGCTGGAAAAGTGCTGCCTGATCAGCAAGCGGCCGGTGGCCGGCACCGAACTGCGGGTCTACCGCCGCAAGGACCTGCCCCCCGTCACCTCGCAGGAAGGCCTGGCCGGCAAGGAGGTGATCACCGTCCACGGCTACAGCTATGGCGGCATCCTGGCCTATATCAAGGACCCCGCCAACCGGGTCGGCAACAATCCCACGGTCAGCCACGAATCCGCCTTCGCCATGCTGGAACGCGGGCGGGCCGGGTATCTGCTGGACTATGCCGGTCCCGCCCAGGAAATCCTGGCCGAACGCCCGATCCGCGACCTGGAGTTCGACGTCATCGACCGGCTCGACGTCCATCTCGTCCTCAGCCGCTCCTATCCCGACGCCGAGGCGGTGATGGCCAGACTGGAAGCCATCGCCGAAACCTTGCGGGTCGATGGCGTCCCCAGACCAAATCCAAAGTAGGCCATGCGAATGTTTTAGGCTCGTATCCATTCCGGGATACGGGTAGGCTGCGCGCACCATGATGATGATGATGCTCCGCAAGAAAGGGCGCGAAAACAAGATCGGCCGTCGCCTGATCGTGCTGATTGTCGCCTTCAGCTCTTTTTTGGCCATCCTGGCGACAGGCTATCAACTACTTCACGAATACCAGCAGCAGCGCGCCGACATGGACGACCAGCTGGAGAACGTCCGCATCTTCCTGCCACCCATCACCGGCAGCGTCTGGACCTTCGACGAACGCCAGATCACCCTGGCGCTGGACGCCCTGACCCGGCTTTCCCATGTGGAATACGCGGTGATCACCACCGTGGACGGCCGCAACGTGTGGACGGCCGGAGCCGTCGCCTCCAAGCGGCACATCCACCGCCAGTACGACCTGTCCCGCGAGGTGCGGGGCGAAACCCGCCAGCTCGCCACCATGGAGGTGACGGCCAGCCTGGACGGCATCTACGACCGCCTGCTGGGCCAGGCCGTCGCCATCTTGGTCAGCAACGCGCTCAAGACCTTCCTGGTGGCGGCGTTCATGTACGTGATCTTCAGCCGCATCGTCACCCGCCGGGTGGAGGAACTGGCCCGCAACGTCGGCAGGCTGGTGCCGGAATCCCTGGTCTCCCAGGCCTCGCTGTTCGACGAGACGCTGGGCTTTCCCGAAAACGGCGACGAGATCGACCGCCTGCGCTGGGCCTACGACAACATCGCCCGCCAGCTGAATCTGGCGGTGCAGGACCTGCACGACCGCAACGACGAGCTGCGGCACGAAATTCACGAGCGCACCCGGGCGGAAAGCGACCTGCAGGAGGTCATCGCCGAGTTGTCGCGGACCAATGCCGAGCTGGAGCGCTTCGCCTATGTGGCGGCCCACGACCTGCAGGAGCCGGTGCGCGGGCTGGTCAGCTTCTCGCAATTGCTCGAGCGCAAGTGCCGGGACAATCTGGGCGACGAAGGCCGGGACTACCTGCGCTTCATCGTCAACGAGGCGCTGCGCATGTCCAATCTGGTGCGCGACCTGCTGGAATACAGCCGGGCCGGCGGCGCCGGCCTCGCCCTCGAGGCGGTGGATTGCGCCGCCATGGTGGACGACGAGAGGGAAAGCCTGCGCCCGCTCATCGAGCAGAAACAGGCCGAAGTCCAGCGGGGCGAGCTGCCCAGTGTCCAGGCCGACGGCGCCCAGTTGCGCCAGGTTTTCCACAACCTGATCGGCAACGCCCTCAAATATTGCAGCGAAGCGCCCCTGATCCGGGTGGAGGCCGAGCGCGACGGCGACGCCTGGCGTTTCGCGGTCAGCGACAACGGCATCGGCATCGATCCCCAGTACCACGACTATGTCTTCGAGGTGTTCCGCCGCCTGCACACCGGCATCGCCTATCCCGGCACCGGCATCGGCCTGGCCATCTGCAAGCGCATCGTGGAAAGCCACGGCGGCCGCATGTGGCTGGCTTCCGCCCCGGGCCAGGGCACCACCTTCTTCTTCACCCTGCCCGACCGGGCGGCGGAGGAGGAGGAGAAAGAGGCGGAACCGTCAGCGCCCGGCCAGCACGGCCAATGAGGTCGCTGCCAGCATCACGGCGAACAGCCGCCGCATGACGGTCTCGGGAAAGGCGTGGGCCAGGGCGACACCGGCCGAGACGCAGGCCATCCCCCCCAGGCCGAGGGCGGCACCGATTCCCCAGTCCACATTGCCGGCCCGCGCATAGGACAACAGCGCCGCCGCCGAACAGGGCAGCACCAGGGCCAGGGCCAGACTCTGGGCCGCCCGCTGATCCAGCCCGAACCAGCGGATCAGGAGCGGCGTCGCCACCAGCCCGCCGCCCACGCCCAGCAGGCCCATGCTGCCGCCGCCGGCCAGCCCCACCAGCGGGATCAGCGCCGGGCGGACCCGGCCGCCGCCGCCGCCGGACGATGCGGGGCGGATCATGCCCCAGGCGAGGACGGCCAGGAACCCGGCGAACAGCAGCCGCAGCACGTGCTGGTCCAGGCCCTGGGCCAGCTGCGCCGCGCCATAGGTGGTCAGCGTTCCCACCACGGCGAGGCGCAGCGCCACGCCCAATCCGACGGGATTGCGCCGCATGTAGCGCCACCAGGCAGCCAGCAGGTTGGGCACCATCATCACCAGGGCGGTGCCCTGGGCCAAGGCCTGATCCATACCGTAGACGGAGGCCAGCAGGGGAATGGCGATGATGCCGCCGCCGATACCGAACAGGCCGCCCAGGAACCCCAGGGCGCCGCCCAGCAGCAGCATGGGCATCAGGGAGAGAAGCAGGGACACGGTCACGGGGGCTGCCTTCGCCGATCAGGAACGCCCCATGATTATCCTTGCCACAGACGCAATCAATGGCGTCAAATTCACGATACTAATGCGTTTGGAGCATTAATTGAGCATCGACCTGGATATCGGCTTCTTCGCCCTGGTGGCCCGCCATGCCAGCCTGACCGCGGCGGCGCGCGAGATGGGGCTGTCGCCGCCGGCGATCAGCCGCCGCCTCGCCGCCCTGGAGGCCCGGCTGGGGGTGCGCCTGCTCAACCGCACCACAAGGCGTCAGAGCCTGACCCCGGAAGGCGAGAAATACCTGGAGGAAGGCCGCCGCATCCTGGGCGACATCGAAAGCCTGGAGCGCGATCTGGCCGCCGGACGGCAAAGTCCGCGCGGCAGCTTGCGCATCAACGCGGGCTTCGGCTTCGGCCGGCGTCACCTGGGCCCGGCGGTGTCGGATTTCGTCCGCCTGCATCCCGAGGTGGAGGTGATCCTCCACCTCTCGGACCGGCCGCTGGACCTCACCGCCGAGGCCATGGACATCGGCATACGCTTCGGACTGGGGCCGGATTCGGGCCTGGTGCGCCGCAAGATCGCCGCCAACCGCCGCCTGCTGTGCGCCGCTCCTGCCTATCTCGCCGCCCATGCCCCGCCGCTTCTCCCCACCGATCTGCGCGACCACCAGTGCATCGTCATCCGCGAGAACGAAGGGGCCTTCAACACCTGGAATCTGGTCTCGGCCGAGGCGAACGCCTCGGTCAAGGTGGGCGGCGCGCTGTCGGCCAATCACGGCGAGGTGGC
Organism: Magnetospirillum sp. XM-1; assembly: GCF_001511835.1. Classification (NCBI taxonomy): domain Bacteria; kingdom Pseudomonadati; phylum Pseudomonadota; class Alphaproteobacteria; order Rhodospirillales; family Rhodospirillaceae; genus Magnetospirillum; species Magnetospirillum sp. XM-1. The sequence goes on along the minus strand of NZ_LN997848.1, from coordinate 2,045,859 downwards.
GGTGGATTGGGCGCTGGCCGGGCACGGCATCCTGCTGCGTTCGGAATGGGACATCGCGCCCTACCTGCGCTCGGGCGAACTGGTGCGCGTGCTGGACGGCTGGTCGGGGGTGGAGGCCGACATCCACGCCGTCTTTCTCCAGCGCCATCAGCTGTCGGCCAAGGTCAGAAGCTTCCTCGACTTCCTGGCCGAACGCTTCGCCTCGCAGCGGGCGGGGCCGGGGGCGTGGTGAACACGCCCGATAGGCTGGCGTCAGGTGCCGATGGCATGGTGAGCCCATGATCAATCGCATCCTTCTGGCTCTGCTCTGCCTCCTCGCCGCCGCTCCCGCCTCGGCCGAGAACCGCCTGATCCTCTACACCGTCGGAACGGATTCCCCAGATGTGCCGCCGCCCGTGCTGGCCCGCTTCGCAGCAGAGGGCTGGACCATCCGGGTCAACCGGGTGCCGGTCGACTTCAAGCGCGAGCATGAACTGGGCAAGGCCCTGTTCGCCCAGGCCCGCGCCGCCCGCGCCGAGGGCTTTTCCCGCGTGGTGCTGGCCGGCCGTTCGTTCGGCGCCTGGATATCGCTGATCGCCAATTCCTCGTGGTCAACCCCGGTGGACGGCAGCGGCATCCACGCGGTGATCGCCATGGACGCCACGGCCAGCGGCGAGACCGCGCGGATCGGCCGCCAGTGGCACGACTACAAGTTCATGGACGTGATCAAGACCCAGGACCCCACCCGGCTGGCGGTGATCGTGTTCGATGCCGATGCCGAGGAGGGCGAAACCCGCGAATTCGAGATTCGCCGCACCATCCGCCGCCCGGCCATTCCGCACGTGGCGGCCTACGAGCCGGCGCCGCCCTCCATCGATAGCGAGGATTTCGCCCGACGCTGGGGAGGATGCCTCGCCACCCTGCTGGGTGACGAGGCCCCCTCACCGGCGGCTAATGGCTGGTGCCGCTTGAATAATTGATCTTGTTGAAGACGTTGTACTTGCCCACCGGCCGCTTCATGGGCATGCGGGTCACTACCTCGAAGCGCTCGGAATCATAGACGATCAGTTCGCCGTCCTGCTCCATCACCGAAATCAGCACGTGACGACCCGAGCGGTCGAACTCGGCATGGGCCGTGGTGCGGCCGGGCGCGGGGCGCAGCGTCTTGACGATCTCCATGGCGTTAAGGTCGATGACCTGGATGGCGTCCTTCTCCTTGCCCATGGAGACGTCGATCCAGGCGTAGTTGGTGTTCTCGTGGCTGCGCATGAAGAAGCCCGGCCCCAGGGTGGGGATGCGTTTGACCGTCTTCCAGCTTTCCATGTCGATGATGCTGATCACCGCCTCCTTCAGGTGCGGCGTCGCCATGTAGTCGCGGCCGTCCTTCCTGAAGATTATCCCTGAGCCCAGATGCGGCATGCCCGGCAGGTCGATCTCGGCCACCTTGCGCTTGATGTCGAGGTCCATCACCAGGCCCTTGGTGCCGTCGCGCGACGCCCCCATCAGCTTCTCGTAGGTGCGGTCGAAGAAGAAATCGTCCAGATAGTCGGGCGTCCGGATGCGGATGGCCTGGAAGCGGCCCTCGGGGCTGATGCCTTCCTCGTGCCCCTTCTCGTAGGAATGGACGAAGCCGTTCATCACCGGGCCGGCGTCGTCGGCATAGGGAATCTCCCAGACCTCCAGGATGTCCTTCAGCGCCACCACGAAGCTGGAGCGCATGGGCGCGGTGTAGACCGCCGAAACCCGCGAGGTGGGCGCCTTGCCGTCCACCTTCTCGCCCACCACCGGAATCACCTGCATGGGCGTAAGGTCGCGGGCGTCCAGCGCCACCAGGGTGTGGGGCAGCATGTTGCCGACCATCAGGAAGCGGCCGTCATGGGACACCGCCACGTTGCGGGTGTTCACCCCGGCCCGGATCTCGGCCACCACCTGCAGGGTGTAGAGGTCGTATTTGGTGATCCAGCCGTCGCGGGACGCGAAATAGACGAAGCGGCCGTCGGGCGAGTACTTGGCGCCGCCGTGCAGGGCGAAGCGGCTTTGGAAGCGGACCAGCGGCTTGAACGAATCGCCGTCCAGGATGGTGACATGGTGGTCGCCGGTCTCCACCACCGTGAACAGGTTGAGCGGGTCGGCATTCCACTGCGGCTTGCCCGGCAGCAGGTCCACGTTGACGTTGACCACGTGCGACGCCTTGATCTCGGCCATGCCCCAGGTGGGGACGGCGGCCAGCGGCGTGAAGACGTAATCGGCCAGCGCCTTGACCTGCTCCGGCGTCAGCTTGTCGGCGTGGCCGGGCATCTGGGTGGCGGGGCGGCCCTGGGCGATGACCTTTTCCGCCTCGGCCTTCCGCAGGCGTCCCAGATTCTCCGGCAGCAGAGCCGGGCCGATGGCGCCCAGGCGGTCGCCGCCGTGGCAGGCGGCGCAATGCTCGGCGTAGAGACGGGGCGCGTCCTCGGCGGCCAGGGCGGGAAGGGCGGCCAGCAGCAGGATTGCAGCAGTCAACGAAGCCTTCATGCCAGTCCGATCTCCTCGTCGCTTAAGTAACATCCCGGATCTTCGGCCCAGGCGTTGCCGGTCACCCGTTGGGCCCGCACCCGGGTGTTGCCGTTGCACATATCGAGATGGGCGCAGGCCTTGCAGCGGCCCTCCACCGGCCGGGGCCGCGCCTTCAGGCCCGCCATCAGCGCATCCGAGGTATCAGGCCAGATGGAAGAGAACGGCCGGTCGCGCACGTTGCCCAGCTTGTGGTTCCACCACATGGTGTCGGGGTGGACCTCGCCCAGATTGTCGATGTTGGCGACGTTGATTCCGGACGCGTTGCCGCCCCACTGACGCAGCTTGCCCGCCACGTGGTCGGCCTTGTCCGGGTGGTTGCGCCGGACCCAGGACAGGAAATAGGGGCCGTCGGCGTCGTTGTTGCCGGTGACGAACTCCCGCTCGCGCCCGGCCGCGGCATGGGCCCAGGCGACGTCGAACAGATGGTCCATGGAATTACGCGTCACCTGCATGGTGGCGTCGTCCAGGCGGTTCTTGTTGCCGCGCCCGGCATAGTTCAGGTGCGAGAAGTAGAACTTGGCCACCTTCTCGCTTTCCATCAGGTCGATCACCTGGGGCAGCTCGGCGGCGTTGTCCATGGTCATGGTGAAGCGCAGGCCCACCTTGACGCCGCGCTCGACGCAGCGGCGGATGCCGCCCATGGATTCGGCGAAGGCCCCTTGCCGCGCCCGGAAGCGGTCATGGGTGGAATCGATGCCGTCGATGCTGATGCCGACGTAATTGAAGCCGATCTCGGCGATGCGGTCGGCGATCCTGTCATCGATCAGGGTGCCGTTGGAGGACAGCGCGGTATAGAAGCCCATCTCCTTGGCGCGGATGGCGATGTCGAAGATGTCGGGGCGCAGCAACGGCTCGCCGCCCGACAGGATCAGCACCGGCACGCGGAAGGACTTCAGATCCTTCATCACGCCGAACACCTCGTCGGTGGACAGCTCGCCGGCGAAATCCTTGTCGGCCGAGATGGAATAGCAATGCTTGCAGGTGAGGTTGCAGCGGCGGATCAGGTTCCAGATCACCACCGGGCCGGGCGGATCGCGGCGCGGCCCCACAGCAGTGGGGGCGACGAGTTCGTGCATGAACTGGGAAACGCGGAACACGGGCGAACTCCTACAGCCGAAGGCCGGTCTTCTTGAGGATGCGCGACGAGAACAGCACCATGTGGCCGCGCGACAGCGGACCCAGGGCGTCGGCGACGCGGGCCACCAGGGCGTCGGCGTCGGCCTTCTCCTTGGCGTGGATCATGGCGAACAGGGAATAGGGCCAGTCGGGCAGATGGCGCGGCCGGTGGTAGCAATGGCTGACGAAATCCAGCTCGCCCACCCGCTTGCCCGCCTCGGCGATGTCCTCGTCGGCCACGTCCCACACGGTCATGCCGTTGAACTTGTAACCCAGCGCGTAGTGGTTGGGCACCACGCCGATGCGGCGGATGACGCCTTCATGCAGCATGCGCTCCATGCGGTTCATCACCTCGTCGGGCGTAACCCCCACCTGGCGCGCCACCTCGTGATAGGGCTTGTCCACCAGGGGCAGCCCGTCCTGGGTGGCCACCACGATGGCGCGGTCGATGGGGTCCAGCGCGGTGGTCATGCCTCGAACCTCAGTCCCACGTAGAACTCCTGGATCTTCGGCATGTCGTGGACGGCAATGCCGGTCCGGGTTTCGATCTCGGCCAGCACCTCGGCCTTGCGGCCGGGCTTTTCGGTAGCCACCACGAACCACATGTTCAGCGCGTGCTCGCGGGCGTAATTGTGCGCCACCTCGGGGAAGGAATTGACGATGTCCGCCACCTCCTCGAAACGCTCCTGGGGCACCTTCATGGCCGACAGCGTCAGTTCGCCGCCCATCCGCTCGGCATGCCACATGGGGCCGAAGCGCGAGATGACGCCCTCTTCCCGGAGCTTGCGGATACGGGCCATCAGCTTGGTTCCGGTCAGGCCCAGGGGCTCGGCGATGGCGGAAAACGGCTGATCGCAGATGGGAAAGCCGCCCTGCAGCGAATTGATGATGGCGCGGTCGATGTCGTCCATGATCCCCCTACTCCGCCGCCGCCGCCCGCGGGATGGGCCGCCCGTAGCGCGCCCCGGTCTGCTTGAAGCGCCGGGTGGAGAACAGCACCGCATGGGGGTATCGGGCAAGGTCGAAACGATGCACCAGGGCGGCGATGGTCTCCTCCACCGCGCTCCGGTCGCGACCGTGGATCATGCAGAACAGGTTGTAGGGCCAGTCGGGCAGACGGGGCGGCCGGCGATAGCACAGCGTCACCTCCGGCGCGTCGCCCAGACGGCGGCCGATCTCGCTGACCTCGCCGTCGGGGATGCTCCACACCGACATGGCGTTGGCCTTGAAGCCCAGTTCGTGGTGCCGGACGATAATGCCGAAGCGGCGGATGATCCCGGCGTCGCGCATGGCCTGGATGCGCCCGATCACCTCGGCCTCGTCCATGCCCAGCGACGCCCCCACCGCCCGGTAGGGATGGGAGACCAGGGGCAGACCCTCGGCCAGGGCCGAGACCAGGGCGTGATCGCGGTCGCTCAAGTCCATTTGAGGTCGAATCCCAGATCGATGTGGAAATGCTCGAGCAGCGGCAGGTCGAGGACGGCAAGCCCGGCGGCGGCGGCAATCTCGGCCAGCACCTCGGCCACCCGCGCCTTGGACTGCGCCGTCACCACGAACCACAGGTTCAGCCGGTGCTCGCGCTGGTAATTGTGGTTGACCTCGGGAAAGGCGTTGACCAGTTCGGCCACCTCTTCCAACCGGTGGTCAGGCACCGCCATGGCCGCCAGCGTCGAGCCGCCCACCGTATGGGGACGGAACACCGCGCCCACCCGGCTGATGGACCCGCCGCGGGTCAGCCGCGCCAGACGGTCCATCACCTCGTCCTCGTCGATGCCCAGACGCTCGCCCAGCACGGCATAGGGCCGCGCATCCAGCGGAAACTCCTGCTGGAACTCGTTGAGCAGGCGCCGGTCAATCTGGTCCATCCCCTACAGCCCCGTCTTGTGGGCGCGGTTGGTAAAGAAGATGCCGCTGGGCTTGACGGCCGGCATCTCGGCCACCTGCTCCAGGGTCTCGGTGTCGTAGACCACCACCTTGTCGGAATCCCTGGCCGACAGCCACACCCGCTCGCCCTTGGGCGTGAATTCCATGTGCAGAATGGCCAGCCCCGGCTCGAGGGTCTTGATCACCTTCTTGGTCTGGGTGTCGATCACCTGGACCTTGGAATAATCGGGAACCGCGAAGTTGACCCACACCTGACGGCCATCGGGCCGGGCCATGGCGAAGACCGGCTGGCCCGCCACGTCGATCCGGGCCTTTTCCGTCCATTTGCCCTTGTCCACCACCAGCACCTGATGATGACCGATGGCGGGCAGCCAGATTTCGTCGCCGGCCGCCGCCCAGCCGCGCAGATGGGGCATCTTGTAGACCGGCAGCGCTTCCTTGCCCTTGCCGTAATGGTCGAGGATGCGCCGCACCCCCTTGTCGGGGTTCCACAAATCGAACATGGCGATGCCGTCCTCGCCGAACAGCCCGGCCAGGTACCAGCGCCCGTCGCCGGTGATCAGCGCGTCATAGGGCAGCTTGCCGATATTGGTGTGCTTGGTGATTTTCGGCGCCTTGAGGTCCGAAAGGTCGGCGATCCAGATCTCGCCGGCGTCATAGAGCGTGTAGATGAAGCGCTTACCCGACAGGTCGGCGATGCCGATCACCTTGCTGGCCTTGCCGTCGGCGCCGATGGCGGGAATGTCGGCCACCTGTTGCAGGGTGGCGGCGTCGAACACCTTGATGCCGCCCGGCGTGTAATTGGCCACCGCCACCAGGGTGCCGTCCTGGGAGATGGCGCCACCGATGGAATTGCCCGATTGCATGACCCGGCCGGCGATGGAAGCGGTCAGCATGTCCACCTTGGTCAGCCCGCCGTCGCGGCCGAACACATAGGCGAAGCGCTGGTCGCGGGAATAGACCAGGGCGGCGTGGGACAGATCGCCCAGCCCGGCGATGCTGGCCAGCTTGGTGGAGGTGCTGTTCTCGACCACCATCAGGCGGCCGTCGGCGCGCTCCACCACCAGCCCCAAATCACCGGTGCCGCGAAGCACGGGCTGGCAGGCCGACAGCAGGCCAAGGCCCAGCAGGGCGGCGGCAAGACGCTTCATTTCTGCTCTCCCATCAGATAAGCGGCGATCCAGGCGGCCTCTTCGCGGCTCAGCATGGCCTTCCACGGCGGCATGGGGGTGCCGGGGCGCCCCTCCAGGATGGTCTCGATCACCGCCTCGGCCGACAGCTTGGCCAGATCTTCGGCCAGCAAGGGCGAGCCCAGGCCGCCATGGCGGGTCATGCCGTGGCACGAACCGCAATCCTGGTCCACCATGTCTTTCAGTTTCGCCTGACGCGCAGGCGTGACCTCGGCCCCCGAGCGCGAAGGCGCGACCTCGCCCCCCGAGCGCGCAGGCGCGACCTCAGCCATCGACGGCCACGCCGCCAACGCCATCACCACCGCTCCCGTCAGTGCCCCAAGCATACGCATCCTCAGCCCTCCCACAGGCTAAGCGAGGAATAGCATTCCCGGCCCGGCTTTGGCTTGACGTTGAGCAAGAGATTGGAACGTTGCCAGCCTCACGCCTCGACGGCGCCGCACCACTCGGCGACCTCTTGCTCGGCGGCCAGGGCGACCACCTTGCCGATGATCAGCAAGGCGGGCGGCTCCACCTGCCAGCGGGCGACGTTGGCTTCCAGTTCGGCGAGCGTGCCGCGCAGGACGCGCTGGGCCGCCGTGGTGCCCTTCTCCACCACCGCCACCGGGGTGGCGGGGTCGAGGCCGGCATTGATCAGTCCCTGTGAGATCAATCCGGTGGTGCCCACCCCCATGTAGACCACCAGGGTGCAGGAGGGGTCGGCCAGACGGGCCCAGTCCAGGTCGAGGCTCTGGTCCTCCTTCAGATGGCCGGTGACCAGGCGGACGCTGCGCGCCACCTCGCGGTGGGTCAGCGGAATGCCGGTGGCGGCGGCGCAGCCGGCGGCGGCGGTGATGCCCGGCACCACCTCGGTGGCGATGCCGTAGCCGGCCAGATACATGGCCTCCTCGCCGCCGCGCCCGAAGACGTAAGGGTCGCCGCCCTTCAAACGGACCACCCGGCGGCCGGGGCGCGCCAGACTGACCAGCAGGTCGTTGATCTGGTCCTGGGGCAGCAGGTGGCGGCCCTTCTCCTTGCCGACGCAGATGCGGGTGGTGCCCGCCGGAATGAGATCGAGAATGCCGTCGCCCACCAGGCGGTCGTAGACCACCACGTCGGCCGACTGGATCAGGCGCAGCGCCTTGACCGTCAGCAGATCGGGATCGCCCGGCCCAGCCCCCACCAGATGAACCAGCGGCCTCACATCATCGGCCATGTCGCCCTCATTCCCCCTGTTGCTCACGGCGCCACCTCGACGGTTCCGACCATTTCCGGATGCGGTCCGCAGCGGTACGGATAGGTGCCCGCCTTGTCGAAGGTCCGCTTCCAGCTCTCCCCCGGAAACAGCCGGTCGGATTCGGCCAGGCCTTCCGCCTCGAAGAACACGCTGTGGCTGGTGCGCTTTTCATCGTTGACCCATTCCACCGTGGTGCCCGGCTTGACCCTGAGCACCTGGGGAACGAACAGATTCTTGTCCATGCCGACCCGGGCGGTCTCGCCCGCCCAGGCGGGCAGGCCGGTCAGGACCACAGCCGCGCCGCCGAGAAGGTTCAGCAGGAATCGACGCGTCATGACCGGCCTCCATCGACAGGACTAGGGCAGCTTCACCGCCTTGATTTCACCCTCGGCGTCGAGTCCGAGCTTAAGGTCAAGGGAGACGTGGTGGAAGCGGCCATTGGCGAAATCGTCGTGAACGGCGAAACCGACGGTGTAGCTCTTGCCCGGCTCCAGGGTCACCGAGCCCGGCTGGCCGCCCTTGAGCTTGCGGCTCATGATCACCACCCAGTTGGCGCCTTCCTTCTTGCCGACGGCGGCAAAGTCGGTGGCGGGCTTGAGCACGCGCTCGGCCAGGACATAGCCCTGCTCGGCGGCGCCCGACGACTTCCAGCGCAGCAGTTCCAGGAACCCGCCGCCCTTCAACAGGGCGTCCAGGTCGGCCTGGGGCTTCACCTTGTCCCAGTTGTCGCGCTTGGAGGTATCGAACTGGGTACGGCTTTCCGGCACGTATTTGGTGACGTAGCCCGCCTTGGTGTCGATGCCCTTGGCGGCGCCGAGCTGGGCCGCGGCCGGCGCGGTCGGCATGTCGCGGGCGTCGGAATGGCAGCTGGTCCAGCAGCCCGAGCGGGCGGCCATGTCCACCTTGCCGCCATCGATCATCATGGCGACCTTGACCTCGTTGTCGGGGTCGAGCTTGCCGCCCTTGGCGAAGGGCACGTCGGCATGGGAGCCGGCGGGAAACTCCAGGCGCAGATAGACGTTCTCGGCATCATAGGCCGCCTTGACCTTCAGCGGAAAGGCCGGGCGCTTGCCCGCGATGGGGGTCTTCTCGGCCTTGGCGCCGGTCACCATCTTGGTGCCCATGTCCTGGGCTTCCTGGGAATGGCACTCGAAGCAGCGGTCGCCCTTCTTGAAGGCGCGCCCCCCGCCATGGTCCGAGCCGGTCAGGATCCATTCCATGGAAGTCTGGCCGGGATAGAACAGTATGGTTTCGGAAGCGGGAACGCTGTCCCAGCCGACCGCCTTGGGGGCGGCATGGGCGGCACCGGCCGCCAGGGTGGAGACGGCGAAAGCCGCCGCGGCGGCATGAAACGCGAACTTACCCATCGGCTTATCCCTCCCAGGATTGGAATTACCGGATGCGGACGTCCCCACGTCCGCATCCGGTCCTTTGGTCAGACTACATCTTGACCGCCTTGATCTCACCCTCGGCGTCCAGACCCAGCTTCAGGTCGACGGAGACGTGGTGGAAGCGGCCGTTGGTGAAGTCGTCGTGGACGGCGAAGCCGACGCTGTAGGACTGACCCGGCACCAGGGTGACCTCGCCCGGCTGGGTCGCCTTCAGACGGCGGATCATGGTCACCACCCACTTGTCGCCTTCCTTCTTGCCGGTATAGGCCACGTCGTTGCCGGGCTTCAGCACGCGGTCGGCCAGGATGTAGCCCTGCTCCGAGGCGCCCGAGGACTTCCAGCGGGTCAGGTCGAGGAAGGTGCCGCCGGCCAGCAGGGCATCCAGCTCGGCCTGGGGCTTGACCTTGTCCCAGTTGTTGCGCGCCGTGGTGTCGAACTGCGTCCGGCTTTCCGGCACGTACTTGGTGACATAGCCGTGCGAGGTGTCGATGCCGGGCACCGCGCCGGGGGCGGCGGGAGCCTGGGGCATGTCGCGGGCGTCGGCATGGCACGAGGTCCAGCAGCCCGAGCGGGCCGCCATGTCAACCTTGCCGCCATCGATCATCATGGCGACCTTGACCTCGTTGTCCGGGTCCATCTTGCCGCCCTTGACGAACGGCACTTCGTTGTGCGGGCCGGCCGGGAACTCGAAGCGCATGTACAGGTTGTCCGCGTCATACGCCGCCTTGATGGACAGCGGAATGGCGGCGCGCTTGCCGGGAATGGGGGTCTTTTCCGCCTTGGAGCCGGACACCATCTTGGCGCCCATGTCGGCGGTCTCGTTGCTGTGGCACTCGAAGCAGCGGTCGCCCTTCTTGAAGGCGCGGGTGCCGCCGTGATCGGTACCGGTCAGCACCCACTCGATGGCGGTCTGGCCGGGATAGAACAGCACGGTCTTGGTCTCGGCAGCCTTGCTCCAGTCCACGGCCTTGCCGGTGACGGGGGGCAACTGGGCGCCGCCGGTGGCCGGCGCGGCGGCCGGAGCCGAAGCGGGAGCGGCGGCAGGAGCGGCGGCGGTGGCGGAAGCGGCCTTCTTGGCGTCGGCCTCGGCCTTCTTCTTGGCCTCCTCGGCGGCCTTCTGCTCCTCCTCCTGCTCCAGCAGGTGGTGGACCGGCTTGTGGGCGATGCCCTTATGGCAGTCGATGCAGGTGCCGCCCTCGGCCTGGGCGTTCTCGTGCTGCTTCTTGGCGCGCTGCTTCTGCAGGTTGGGATTCATCTGGTCGAAGGCATGGCAGTTGCGGCATTCCCGCGAATCCGTGCTCTTCATGGTCGCCCAGACGCGCTTGGCCAGCTGGTAGCGCTTGGCGTCGAACTTCTCGGGGGTGTTGACGGTCCCCATCAGCCAGTGGAACACTTCGCCGCTGGCCTGAATCTTGCGGACGAACTTGTGGACCCAGTCCTTGGGCACGTGACAGTCGGAGCACGCCGCCCGCACACCGGAACGATTGGTGTAGTGGATGGTCTTTGTGTACTCCTGGTAGACGTTGTCCTTCATCTCATGGCAGTTGATGCAGAAGCCAAGCGTATTGGTGGCTTCCATCGCCGTGTTGAAGGCGCCCCAGAACATGATGCCGCCGACGAAGATCACCCCGGCGCCGAACAGCGACGCACCCAGGATTTTCATCCTCAGCAGTTTTCCGAGCAAGGATTCAGTAGCCATTGCGCTCCCCAGCGTACCCTAGTTGTCCACCCTCAAGCGGAACCGATACCACGGGGGACCGATTCCCGACTTGACCTTGGACAATGATTGATCGGGACACAGGGCCTGAACCAAGGCCCCGGCATCCCGGACACATGTCCGGTCAGGCCCGCGCTGCGCCCCAATCCCGCTCGCGCGGGCGCCCTTCCGGAAAACAGCTCGGGCCCCGGAATGTGACGGACTGTAATCATTGGCCCAGGCAATCGACGTGATCTTGATCAATTTACCTTGGATTTGCTGGGCTTCATAAATATTAGAATTACTTAATTAAGTTGAGCCGCCAATGCCGCGGCTCCTTTCCGCCCCGCCGCCCCCTTAACCAAGATCAAGTCGCCCGACTCTATTTAGAGAGATGATAATGAAAGTTCGGGGGCGACATCGGCGAATGCACCCCGGCGGCGGGAGGGACGATGAACTCCGACACCGTGTGCGCGATGAGGCGAAGCCTGCTGTTCTCAGCGGTTCCGGCTGGGGACGCCGCCGTCCTGCTGGACGGCCACGGCACGTTGAGCCTGGACGACGGCGACGTGGTGTTCGCCGAGGGCACGCCCCCCGATTTCCTGTTCCTGGTGCTGTCCGGCGAAGTGCTGATCGACGCCTCGGCCTCGGCGCCGCAATTGCGGCTGTCGGCGGGCGACACGGCCGGCGAGGAGGCGGTGCTGACCAGCACCCCCCACGCCGCCACCGCCCGGGCGGCCGGACCGGTCACCCTGCTGTCCATGCCGGCCGGCACGCTGATGGGCTATCTCGAATCCCATTTCGACGTGGCCATCGCCATGATCTCGGCCATGGCCGGCAACCTGCGCGAACAGGTGCGCGAGATTACCGAGTTGAAGATGCAGTCCACCGCCGAACGCCTGGCCAGCTATCTGCTGGCCCTGGCCGGCGACGCCACCGGCAAGGCGGTGGTGCGGCTGCCCTACGAGAAGCGGCATCTGGCCGATCACCTGGGCATGGACCCGGCGACCCTGTCGCGGGCCTTTGCCAAACTCCGCGACAAGGGTGTGGTGGCCAGCCGCACCGACAAGGTAGAGATCGCCGATGTGGCGACGCTGAGGAATTATGGCGACTGCGCTGCGTTCACCGCCTAGCGGCCCCGAGGAAGCGAAGGCGACGGGCGGCCCCGTGTCGTGCCCGTGCCGACCGTCCTGCGAAGGCCCCACCGCCGATTGCGACCGCACGCTGACCACGCCGCAGCGGGTCTTCAAGGGCTCGCGCAGCGCCCAGGAGGTGGTGGCGGCGCTGCCGCTGTTCGACGGCATCCTGCCCGACGTGCTCAACCGCCTGCTGGCCGATTCGGCCACGGTGGCGCGCCGGCGCAGCACCTTGCTGTTCGGAGCCGGCGACGAGGCCGACTGCTTCTACATCGTGCTCGACGGGGCGGTGAAGCTGTTCGCCCTGGCCCAGGACGGACGGGAAAGCATCGTCGAGATCTTTGGCCCCGGCACCTCGTTCGCCGAGGCCGCCATGCTGTCCACCGGCCGTTTCCCCCTGCATGCCGAGGTGATCGAGGACGCCACCCTGATCCGGGTCGGGCGCCGCGCCTTTCTCTACACCCTTCATTCCGACCACGCCCTGGCCTACCGCATGCTGGCCGCCCTGGCCAAGTGGAACCGCCGCCTGGCCAGCGAGATTTCCGATCTCAAGGGCCTGACCCCCTGGCAGCGCGTGGCCGAGTTCCTCCTTGCCCAGGCGCCGGCCGCCGAGGGGCGGGTCGAGGTACTGCTGCCCTTCAACAAGGAAGTCCTGGCCAGCCGGGTGGGCATCCGCCGCGAAAGCCTGTCGCGCGTGCTGGGCCGGCTGCGCGTGCTGGGAGTCCATACTTCCGGCAATGCCGTCCGGATAGACGATGTAGACCTGTTGCGCCGCGCCTGCTTCGAAGCCGCAGGCGGCCGCGGTTGAGATGCACTGAGGCCTGCTTTCAAGACTTTCCTCGACGGAATTTGACGATAGTCACATCCCAGCCGTCCTTGGAAGGCCATTGTACCCGGACCTTTATTGCTTTGGTCGCCGCCCACGTGAAGGGTCCGGCCACGGTGTAGTTTGACGTATCTAGGGAGGGTTGCCGTATGTGGAAGGGTGTTCGGAACGCATTGTTGCTGACGGCGCTGCCGTTCGCGATGGGTGGTGCCGCGATGGCGCAGGAAGCGACCTTGAGCAAGGAAGCCAAGGATGCCAGCGCGAAGATTTACTTCGAGCGTTGCGCCGGCTGCCACGGCGTGCTGCGCAAGGGCGCCACTGGTAAGAACCTCGAGCCGGCCAACACGACCAAGCTTGGTCAGGCCCGCCTCGAGAAGATTCTGACCAATGGCACCGATGGTGGCATGGTGAACTTCGATGACATCCTGACCAAGGATGAAATCAAGAACATGGCCACCTACATCCAGATGACCCCCGACGTTCCGCCGGAATGGGGCATCAAGGAAATGACTGCGTCCTGGAAGGTCACGGTGAAGCCGGAAGACCGTCCCAAGAAGCAGATGAACAAGGTCAACCTGAAGAACGTCTTCTCGGTGACCCTGCGTGACTCCGGTGAAATCGCCCTCATCGACGGCGACACCAAGAAGATCTGGACCATCATCAAGACCGGCTATGCCGTGCACATCTCGCGCCTGTCCGCTTCGGGCCGCTATGTTTACGTCATCGGCCGCGACGGCAAGCTGGACATGATCGACCTGTGGATGGAGACCCCCGCCGTGGTGGCCACCATCAAGACCGGCATGGACGCCCGTTCGGTGGACACCTCCAAGTTCAAGGGCTTCGAGGACAAGTACGCCGTGGCCGGCACCTACTGGCCGCCGCAATACGTGATCATGGACGGCGCCGACCTGAAGCCGCTCAAGATCGTCTCGACCCGCGGCGTGACCGTCGACGGCGAGTATCATCCCGAGCCGCGCGTGGCCTCGATCGTCTCCTCGATGATCAAGCCCGAGTGGGTCATCAACATCAAGGAAACCGGCCTGATCAAGCTGGTGGATTACTCCGACATCAAGAACCTGAAGGAGACCACCATCGAGTCGGCCAAGTTCCTCCACGACGGTGGTTGGGACGCCTCCAAGCGCTACTTCCTGGTCGCCGCCAACGCCTCCAACAAGGTGGCCGTCGTCGATACCAAGGAAGGCAAGCTGGCCGCCCTGGTTGAAACCAAGTCCAAGCCCCACCCGGGCCGCGGCGCCAACTTCAACCACCCCAAGTTCGGTCCGGTGTGGGCCACTTCGCACCTCGGTGCCGACGTGATCACCCTGATCGGCACGGATCCGGCCAAGAACAAGGCCAATGCCTGGAAGGTCGTCGCCGAGCTGAAGAACCACGGCGCTGGTTCGCTGTTCGTCAAGACCCACCCCAAGTCGAACAACCTGTGGGCTGACGCCCCGCTGATGCCGGAAGCGGCCGCCGCCGAGTCGGTGACCGTGTACGACATCAAGAACCTCGACAAGGGCCCGGAAGTGATCAACATCGCCAAGCTGGCCGAGCTGCCGGAGACCAAGGCGGTGAAGCGCGCGGTGCACGCCGAGTACAACGAGAAGGGTGATGAAGTGTGGTTCTCGATCTGGGCCGGCAAGACCGACCCGTCGGCCATCGTCATCATGGACGACAAGACTCGTAAGCTGAAGGCCGTGATCAAGGATCCCAAGCTGATCACCCCGACCGGCAAGTTCAACGTGTACAACACGCAGCACGATATCTACTAAGACACTTTACTCCACCCTACACACCCCGGGGATCGCAAGGTCCCCGGGGATTTTTTTGTCCCGTCGCCGTCCCGAGCCGAAGCCCAGAACTGTCGGGATCTTGATCATAGGACACCGAGGGGCACGGATGCCGCTTCGCGGCCACAGATGAACGCGAAGACCGAATGCTCCCAGGTCGTCGTCCCGACCACAGAGCCGGGAATCAGGAGCGGCTCTCCCCGCCCCCCGGACCAATCCCGGGGTGACTGCCAAAGAAATGCCATATCCGTGTTGATCCGTGAGCGGCGCATGGCGCCGCATCCGTTTCATCCGTGTCCTGTGGCTCTCTTCCCACCGCTTTGAACTGAGCCTGACAGCAATGGGTCGGACCCGGCCATGACGGCAAGGGGGCGAACAAAAAGCCCCCGGCCTTGCGACCGGGGGCTTTCGCCGTCTTGACCAAAAGGGATAGGGATCAGCCGCCCTGCTTGGCGGCGGAGCGCCGCGCCGCGTCCATCAGCTGCTTCAGGGTCTGCTGGTCGAGCGCGCTGGAGATGATGCGGTCGCCGACGATGAAGGTGGGCGTGCCGCCGATGTCCAGTGACCGGGCCAGGTCGAAATTCTTCTTCAGCTGCTTCTCGATCTCGGCGCCGCCGACATCCTTCTTCAGCTGCTCGACGTTCATGCCCTGCTCGCCGGCGATCTTGTAGATGGCCTTCTCGTCCAGGCGGCCGCGAAACTTCATGAAGGCGCGATGAACGTCGTCGTACTTGGCCTGGCTCTGGGCCTTGGCCACCAGGGCGACGCGGGCGGCCAGCACCGAATCCGGGCCGAGGATCGGGTATTCCTTGACCACCACCTTAACCTTGCCGTCGGCCTTGACCGCTTCCCACAGGGGATCGAAGGCCTGCTTGCAGAAGCCGCAATTGTAATCCATGAACTCGACCACGGTCAGGTCGCCCTTCAGGTTGCCGCCCTGCGGGTCCTCGGGGGCCTTGAAGATCTCGTCCTTGCGGGCTTCAAGCATCTTGTGGGCGTCGGCCTCGGCCTGGGCGCGCATCTTCTCGCGCAGCGCCTCCAGGGCCTCGCCCAGCACCTCGGGATGCTCCATCAGGTAGTCGCGCACCACCTTCTTGACCGCCTCGGTCTGCTTGGGCGTCAACGGCACCTCCTGAGCGGAGGCCGGCAGGGAAGCAAGGGCGAGCCCGGACACCATCAGGGCTGCGGCGAAAGTCTTGGCGATCATTGATGAAACACCCTCAAGAGGCGGAATGGTGGCGGGCATATTGGCCGAACCGACGGCCAGGGGCAAGGGCTACCACCACTTGCGGCCCCGGTCGCGGTCGGCCTTGACCTGGGAGGCGCGTTCCTTGATGTCCTGGATGCGCAGCCATACCGACCCCTGCTTGCCCAGCAGCTGTTCCGCCTTGTTGGCATGGAACTGCGCCTCGGCGAGCTTGCCGGTCAGCATGTAATGTTCGGCCAGGGCGTAGGAGGCCATGCCCTCCTTGCCGTCGCGGCCGAAGGCGATGGCCAGCTGCTGCCAGGCGAACACGTCCTCGGGCTCGAGGTTGACGGCGGCGGTCAGGTTGGTCTGGGCCTCGCCCAGCAAGGCCGGGTCCTCGGACTCGATCAGCACCTGGCCGAGGGAAATGCGCAGCAGGGCACTGTTGGGCAGCAGCTTGACCGCCTTGCGATAGGGCTCCATGGCCTCGGCGCCGCGCCCGTTCTCGAACAGCATCTGGCCCTTCAACTCCCAGAAATAGGGATCGTTGGGCCTGTCCTTCAGCAGCCCGTCGATCAACCCCAGGGCCATGGGGATATCGGGCTTGCGATAGGCGGCGACGGCGCGGGCGTAGCGCGCCACGAGGCTGGTGTCGGATTCCTTGTAGCGCTGGAAGGTGCGGATGGGCGGCTCGATGAAGGCGAACAGCTTGGCCTTCATGCGCTGGTGCATCTCGATCCATTCCGCCGGCCACGGGGTCTTGGCGTAGGGGGAATGCTCCACGGAGTTGCGCACGAAGGCGACGCGGTCGCGGGTCAGCGGGTGGGTGCGCACATAGGGGTCCTGGCGCGACGAGACCAGCGCCTCCTGGTCGCCCAGGATCTCGAAGAACTCGACCAGCCCCTTGCCCGACTGATGCGTGTCGTCGAGGAAGCGCATGGCCATCTGGTCTGCCTGGCTTTCCTGGCTGCGGGAAAAGGCCAGCAGGTTGCGCATGGCCAGCTCGTTGCCGCCCATGGCGCCGGCCATGGCCACGTCACCGCGCCCGGTGGCGGCGCCGGCGGCGGCGGCCAGCAGGGTGGCGATGATCGCCTCGGTCGAGGCGTTGGCCATTGCGTCGTTGCCGCGGATCAGGTGGCCGCCGGCGATGTGGCCGGTTTCGTGCGCCATCACGCCGATCAGCTGGCCGGGATGCTCGGAGCGCACCAGCAGGCCGGTGTGGAAGAAGATGTTCTGCCCCCCCGCCACAAAGGCGTTGAGCGTCGGATCGATGATCAGGTTGATGCGAACCGCCGCCGGATCCAGACCCGCCGCCTGAAAAATTGGCGTCCCGAAAGTCCGGATGGTATTTTCCACCTCCGCGTCACGGATGAACTGCCGTTTGGGCTGCGACTGGGCCAGAGCGGGCGGCATCGAAGCGACCAACAGGAACGTCACCAGAAGGATTATGCGCGTGAGCAAGGAACACTCCTCATCGGTCAATTCGGCACGCGGCCGTAACTCCGCCCTTTCCCTCACCGCCCTTGCGGCGATGCTGGCGCTGACCGCCTGCGGCGATCCGGCGCGCCCGATCGGGCAGATCGGTCACATCACCGGCTTCGGCGGCATGGTCGCCGCCGACGAGCCCCGCGCCGCCGTGCTGGGCCGCGACGTCCTGTCGGCGGGCGGCAACGCCGCCGACGCGGCTACCGCCATCTATTTCACCCTGGCGGTCACCTATCCGTCCACCGCCAGCCTGGGCGGCGGTGGAACCTGCATAGTACATGATAGCGGCAAAAAGAAGACGGAAGTCATCGATTTTCCCGCCATCGCCTCAACCATGTCCGGCCCCCTGCCCTCGGCCGTGCCGGGCAACCCGCGCGGTTTCTTCGCGCTCCACGCCAAGTACGGCAAGCTGCGCTGGGAAAGCCTGCTGGTCGAGCCCGAGCGCCTGGCCCGCAGCGGCGTGCCCGTCTCGCGCGCCCTGGCCAACGATCTGTCGCGCGGGCTTCCCATCATCGGCCGCGATCCCGCGGCCCGCGCCGTCTTCATGCGGCCCGACGGCTCGGTGCTGCGTGAAGGCGAGCTGATGCATCAGCCCCATCTGGCGGCAATGATCTCGACGCTCCGCCACACCACCGGCAATTTCTACGTCGGTCCCCAGGCCCGCGATCTGGTCAAGGCGGTCCAGGCGGCCGGAGGCACCCTGTCGCTGGAGGATCTGCGCGACATCCGTCCCACCTGGCGCGACGCCATCGCCGTCAAGGTAGGCACCGAGACCGCCTGGTTCGCCCCGCCGCCATCCGTCGGCAGCGCCATGTCCGCCCAGATGGTGGCCGCCCTGTGGCCGCGCTGGAGCGAGGCCGACGCGTCCGAGCGCCCGCACCTGCTGGCCGAGACCTCGGCCCGCGCCTTCGCCGAGCGCGGCCGCTGGATGCGGCCCAACGGCTGGAGCGACGAATCCCCGGAGGCCCTGGTGTCGGAAAGCCGTATCGGCGCCATGATGGCCGACTATGCCGCCGACCGTCACCAGCCGACCGACGTCGCCGCCCCTCCCACCGACAGCCAGTCGGGAACCGGATTCGCCGTGCTTGACCGCAACGGCATGGCGGTGGCGTGCAGCGTCACCAGCCACGGCCTGTTCGGCAACGGCCGCATGGCGCCCGGCACCGGCATCATGCTGTCGGGCGTTCCCGGCCTGAACGGCCCGCCGGCCACCGCCGTGATGCTGAGCGCCAACACCCACAACGGCGCCGTCCGCTTCATCGGCGCCGCCTCGGGCGGCGGCACCGCCGCCCCGGCCCTGGTCCAGAGCTTCCTGGCCGCCACCGCCGAGGGCAAGCCGCTGTCCGACGCCCTGGCCCAGCCGCGCCTGGTTCATGCCGGCAAGCCGGACGCCGTCTTCATCGAGACCGGCGCCATCGCGCAGGACCCGGCTCCGCTGGCCAGCCGCGGCCATCAGGTCAGCGCCACCCCCATGCCCAGCCGGGTCGAGGCCATCTTCTGCCCGCTGGGCTTCAAGGACCCCGAAGGCTGCGACATGGCCACCGACCCGCGCGGCTTCGGCCTGGCCAACGTGGCGGGCAAGAAGGAATGAGCTTCAAGGCGGCAAAGCGGGGCGCCATCGCCCCCTTCATCGTCATGGACGTGATGCGGGCGGCCGCCGCGCGCGAAGCCGAAGGGGCGGAAATCATCCATCTGGAGGTGGGCCAGCCCTCGGGCCAGGCCCCGGCCGGGGTGCTTGAGGCCGCGGCCCGCGCCGTCCGGGCCGAACCGCTGGGCTACACCCTGGCCCTGGGGCGCGATTCCTTGCGCGAACGCATCGCCCAGCACTACCAGCGGGCCTATGGCGTCCAGGTGGCGCCCGAGCGCATCTGCGTCACCACCGGTTCGTCGGCGGGCTTCCTGCTGGCCTTCCTGGCCGCCTTCGAGGCCGGCGACCGGGTGGCGGTGGCGGCGCCGGGCTATCCCGCCTACCGCAACATCCTCGAAGCCCTGGGGGTGGAATGCGTGGCAGTGCCGGTGGGCCCTGGCAGCCGTTGGCAGATCACCGCCGAGGTGCTGGCCCGCGTCGAGGGCAAGCTGGACGGCGTGGTGGTGGCCAGCCCGTCCAACCCCACCGGCTCCATGCTGTCGGCCCACGAGGTGGCGGAACTGGCCGCCTGGTGCGAATTGCATCAGGTCCGCCTGATCTCCGACGAGATCTATCACGGCATCACCTATGGACGCGCCGCCGCCACCGCAGCCGGCATGAGCGCCGCCCCCCACGCCATCATCGTCAACAGCTTCTCCAAATACTACGCCATGACCGGCTGGCGGCTGGGCTGGATGGTGCTGCCCGGCGATCTGGCCCGTTCGGTGGAATGCCTGGCCCAGAATCTCTACATCTCGCCGCCCACCCTGTCCCAGGTGGCGGCCGAGGCGGTGTTCGACTGCCTGGACGAGTTGGAGGCCCGCGTCGTCGCCTACCGCGCCAACCGCGACATCCTTCTGGCGGAACTGCCGGGTGCCGGCTTCGACCGTCTGGCCCCGTCCGACGGCGCCTTCTACCTCTATGCCGACGTCTCGGAGCTGACCAACGACAGCCGGGCGTTCTGCGCCCGCATGCTGGCGGAGACCGGGGTGGCCTGCACGCCGGGCGTGGATTTCGATCCGCTGGAGGGGAACAGGACGCTGCGCTTTTCCTATGCCGGCTCGGCCGAACACATGGCCGAGGCGGCGAAACGCCTGAAGGCGTGGCGGAAATAGCCTAGATCAGGTCGCGCACCGACTGCATCATCTCGTCGGCGGTCTTGAAGACGTTGGAATTCACCGAATAGGCCTTTTGCGTCACGATCATCCGGGTGAACTGGTCTTCCAGCGCCACGTTGGAGGTCTCGACCGCCGAGGCGACGATGCTTGCCCCGCTGCCCTGGTCGGTGATGGAGGCCACCGTCATGTCGCCTGCCTGCTCGGTGGCGCGGAACAGGGTTCCGGAGATGGCCTCGAGCTGATCGGCGGCGACGAAGCTGGCCACCGGAATCTGGAAGATCCGCCGGGATTCGCCATTGTCGTAATGGGCCATCACGCTGCCGTCGGTGGCAATCTCCACCTTGTCCATCACGCCGCTGGCATAGCCGTCCTGGTCGATGACCTTGACGCCCAGCTTGTTGTTGGTGTCACCCGAAAACTGGGTGAGCTTCTTCATATCCAGGGTCACCGTGTTCGATCCCGCCCCCGTCGCCGTCCAATCGACGGTGAAGGACGCGGTGGCGGGGGTCAGGATATTGCCCGCGCCGTCGAAGGTGATGGGAATGGAATCGGTGTAGGTCGTCCCGTCGGCGGTAATCGCCGAGACGGCGCCTTCCGCCGCCACCGGCTGGAAACGCATGTACCACTGGCCATTGCCCGAATGCTCGAAGGTCATGGTCAGGTTATGGGAATTGAAGGCGTTATCGTAGATCGCGATGGTCTCGGCGATATTCTCGAAGCTCGGCTTATTGGAATTGAGGTTCAGGCTGGCCGTGGTCTGCAGGGTGGGACCGGCCGACCAGTCGATGGTCAGATCGGCAAAGCCGGTCCCCGACGCCGAGGTGGTCGGCGCGGTGATGGCGCCATTGGCGTCCATGGTCACGGTGACCGGCGAACCGGTGATGGTGCCGACGCTGCCGCTGGCCGGATTGGCGGGCAGGGCGAAGTCCACGCTCCAGGTCTGACCGTCCACCCGCGTCCAGGTCATGGTCATATCTTGGGCCGAACCGAAGCCGTCGGTGATGCTGGTGGTGTCGGTGAAGACCTTGCCCGAGGGAGTCTGGGTGGCGTTGGACGGCAGGTTGGCCACCAATTGAATGTTGGAGGTGGCGAAGCCGTCGCTCTTCTGGCCGATATTGGCGTAGACCGGCGTCAGGCTTCCGGCGGAAACCACCCCCTTGTTGTCGGCGGCCCAGCCCATGAGGAAGTTGCCGTCGACGGTGGTGAAGTAGTTGTTGCCGTTCACCGCCCGCTGGGTGAACTCGCCGGCGCGGGTGTAGAGATTGTCGCTGGTGCCCGAGGGCGCGCCCGTATTGTCCGGCGGCGAGACGATGAAGAAGCCGCGGCCGTTGATGGCCATGTCGCTCCAGACGGTGGACGAGGTGATGGTGCCCGACTTGGTGATCAAGGTGCGGTCCACCGGCCGCACGCCGAAGATGTCCAGCCCGGAGGTGGCGGTGGATTTGTTCGGCGAATTCTGGGTCAGGACCGGCGCCGAATGCGATTCGGACAGCACCGTCTTGAAAAGGGTTTCCTTTTCCTTGTAGCCGGTCGTGTTGACGTTGGCGATGTTCTGCGAGATCGAGCCCATGGCCCAATCCATCGTCTGCATCGCCTGGCTGGCGTTGGTAAAAGCACCCCACAGCATCGTCGCCTCCGTTTACGACGGGCATTGATCCGACTACGGATGTGCAAGGGCGATGCCACTTGCAAGATCGCGTAAAATCAATGCCCTAAGCAAAGGCCGGGCGGCAGGACTTGCCGGAAGCGGGGCGCAAAAAAGCCCGCCCGGCAGATCTTGCCGGGCGGGCTGCGAAGACTGGCCCCGTTCCTCGCCCTGACGGCCAAGCCGTCGGGGCGAGACTAGGCCCAAAGGGCCGCGCAGCTTATGCTGCGGAAGCCAAGCGCGCGGAGGCGCGCGCCCGGCGCCTGAGGGGCCGATATTAGATGAAGTAAGCCTTGAGCGGCTCGAAGCCGTTGAAGTTCACCGCCGAATACGAGGTGGTGTAGGCGCCGGTGGACAGAATGCGCACCTTGTCGCCCACCTTGAGGCTGACCGGCATCTCGTAGCCGGCCTTCTCGTAGAGGATGTCGGCGGAATCGCAGGTGGGGCCGGCCAGCACCACCGGGGCGGTGTCCTCGCCGTCCCGCGTGGTGACGATGCGGTACTTGATGGCTTCGTCCATGGTCTCGGCCAGGCCGCCGAACTTGCCCACGTCGAGATAGACCCAGCGCACGTCGTCGTCATAGCCCTTGCGGCTGATCAGCACCACCTCGGTCTCCAGGATGCCGGCGTCGCCCACCAGGGAACGGCCGGGCTCGATGATCATGGAGGGGATGTTGTTGCCGAAATGGCGGGTCATGGCGTCCATGACGGCGTCGGCATAGCGCTCGATACCGTCCACTTCCTTGCGGTAACGGGCCGGGAAGCCGCCGCCCAGGTTGACCATGCGCAGCTCGATGCCGGCGGCGTCCAGGGCCGAGAACAGCATGGCGGCCTTGCCCACCGCGATGTCCCACTGCTTCAGGTCGGTCTGCTGGCTGCCCACGTGGAAGGACACGCCATAGGGCTCTAGACCCATGTCGCGGGCCTTGATCAAGAGGTCGCGGGCCATGTCGGTCTCGCAGCCGAACTTGCGCGACAGCGGCCATTCGGCGCCGTCGCAGGTCATCAGGATGCGGCAGAACACGCGCGAGCCGGGCGCGGCCTCGGCCAGCTTCTCCAGCTCGGCCTCGGAATCGAAGGCGAACAGGCGCACGCCCTTGGCGTAGGCGTAGGCGATGTCCGACTGCTTCTTGATGGTGTTGCCGAACGAGATGCGCTCGGCCGGCGCGCCGTTGGACAGGCACAGGTCGATTTCGCCCCTGGACGCCACGTCGAAGCGCGAACCCTCGCCCACCAGCATGCGCACGATTTCCGGCGCCGGGTTGGCCTTGACCGCGTAATAGACCTCGGCCAGGGGCAACCAGCGTCGCAGGCCCTGGTAATTGTCGCGCACCACGTCGAGATCGACGACCACGCAAGGGGTAACGGGGCGGACTTCCTCAAGGAAACGGGCAATCTTCGCGGTCATCGCGAATTTCCTCTTCGAACAGGCCGGGCCATTGAAACAGCCCGAAAACTCTCTCTGTTCGGCCCACCGCACTCAAACGGCGGGACGACGGTCATTTGACGGCAATTCGGGAAGCCGTCAGATCCGCCGGGAGGTACTTCGCACGTCGACCCACAGCAAGGCCCAGGCCTGCCGGGGACGGAACCCGTTCGCGAAGAGAGGATTGGAGTTCATCGACAGCGACTGCCGAGCCACCACGTTCATAGCTACTTCCTCCAAGCACCGGGGGCTTTACACCCCGCCTGCACCCAGAAGACGCCTTGGACGTCGTTACTTAAACCCGCTTGGGGCCAGAGGCACGTGCGCTGTACGTCTCACCTGAAGCCGCTATATACGCCGTTTTCAGGCGATGAAAAGGGAAAAATATTTCCGGGAAAAAATTTTCAGGCCGCCTCGGGACTAGGCCATTATATTTCAATGCCCTAGCCCTTGGAATAGCGGAGCGGAACCCAGCCCCTCCACCATCATTTGATCAGGGCGGAAAGCTCCTTGAATTCGGGCGTGCCGGCCACGTGCAGCCACTCGAACAGGACCATCTCGACGGTGGCGATCTCGACGCCGTTGTCGGCCAGGCGCGACATGGCCGCCTGGAAGTTGGCGGGATCGCGCGACGCGCAGGCATCGGCCACCACCACCGGCCGGAAGCCGGCTTCCAGGAGGCCCAGCGCGCTTTGGAGCACGCAGACATGGGATTCGATGCCGGCGATCACCACCTGCTCGCGGCCCGTCTCCCTGAGCCGCGCCAGGATGGCCGGGTCGGCGGCGCAGGAGAAATGCAGCTTCTCCATGACGGCTCCGTCCGGAGCGTGTTCCAGCAATTCCCCGACGGTGGGGCCCAGGCCCTTGGGGTATTGCTCGCTGATCACCACCGGCAAACCCAGGCGGGCGGCGCCGCGCAGCAGCAGCGTGCAGCCGCGGTAGACCCGGCGGGGATCGCTCATCACCGGCGCCAATCCCTGCTGCACGTCGACGATCAGCAGGCTGGAACGTTGGGCATCGATCAGCATGGCGGCGGCTCTCCTTGGGCTCGTCAGCCAGCGTAATACCGCCGCAACGAGCGATACAATGGGGAAACCGTGTTCCGTCATTGACTTAATAACGGGAAACCATAATTATCCGGCCCCACATGACGACCCATCAAGACATCGGCCGCGAAGACGGCCCGGAAACCGCCACGACCACCTTCGAAGACCTCGGCCTCGGGCCCGAGATTTTGAAGGCGCTCGCTGAATCGGGGTACACGCACCCCACTCCCATCCAGGCCCAGGCGATCCCTGTGGTGCTCATGGGCCGCGACGTGCTGGGCTGCGCCCAGACCGGCACCGGCAAGACGGCGTCCTTCACGCTGCCCATGATCGAGATCCTGGCGGCCGGCCGCGCCAAGGCGCGCATGCCCCGCTCGCTGATCCTGGCACCCACCCGGGAACTGGCCGCCCAGGTGGCGGAGAACTTCGACAAGTACGGCAAGCACCACCCGCTCAAGAAGGCCCTGATCATCGGCGGCGAGTCCATGAGCGACCAGGTGGCCCTGCTGGACCGCGGCGTCGACGTGCTGATCGCCACGCCGGGCCGCCTGCTCGACATGTTCGAGCGCGGCCGCATCCTGCTCAACGACGTCAAGGTCCTGGTCATCGACGAAGCCGACCGCATGCTGGACATGGGCTTCATCCCCGACGTGGAAAAGATCGTCGGCCTGCTGCCCAAGATCCGCCAGACCCTGTTCTTCTCGGCCACCATGGGCCCGGAAATCCGCCGCCTGGCCGACGCCTTCCTGATGAACCCCAAGGAGATCACCGTCTCTCGGGGCACCACCGCCACCACCGTGGTGCAGGCCATGGCCGTGGTCGAGGAAATCGACAAGCGCGAGACGTTGCGCCACCTGATCCGCATCGAGAACGTCAAGAACGCCTTCATCTTCTGCAACCGCAAGCGCGACGTCGACGTGCTGTACCGCTCGCTCAAGAAGCACGGCTTCGACGTGGTGCAGCTGCACGGCGACATGGCCCAAAGCGCCCGTGGCGAGACGCTGGAGAAGTTCAAGAAGGGCGAAGCCCGCCTGATGGTCTGCTCCGACGTCGCCGCGCGCGGCATCGACATCTCGGCGGTCAGCCACGTGTTCAACTTCGACGTTCCCATCCACGCCGAGGATTACGTCCACCGCATCGGCCGCACGGGCCGCGCCGGCATGGAAGGCCACGCCTTCACCATTGCCAGCCCCGATGACGGCCGCTTCGTCGGCGCCATCGAGACGCTGATCGGCCAGACCATCCCCCGCATCGAGGTCGAGGGCGTCCCCGCCCTGGAGCTGGACATGACGGCGCGCAAGGGCCGTGGCGGCCGTGGCGCCCCCAAGGACGGCAAGCGCCCCTCGCGCTCTAAGGACGAGGGGCGGGCCAAGGACGAGGGCCGCGACGAGGCCAAGCCCAGGCGCGAGCGCCGTCCCCGCCGGGACGAAGCCCCCGCCCCCGAGGCCGAGCCGGTCGAAGCCGCCCCGGCCGAGATCAGCGAGCAGCCGCGCGAGGAGCGGGCCGAGCGGCCGGAACGCGCCGAGCGCTCACGCGGACGCGGGCGCGACCGCGACCGCGACGAGCCCCGCCGTGACGAATCCCGCCGTGGCGGACGCAACCGGGACGAGGGCCGTCGCGACGAAAGGGGCGGCCGCCGCCGTGGCCGCATCGACGAGCTGGGCATCGGCGAGATGCTGCACCCCGACGGGGTGATCGGCTTCGGCGACCACATGCCCGACTTCATTGCCGCCGCCGTCCCCCTGCCCGTCAAGAGCAGCAAGGCCGGCGCCGACAGCGACGCGGATTCCGAGTCCGAGGACTGAAGGGAGACAGCCCCATGCAGACCATCTTCGTTCAGGTGAAGTGCGAATTGGGGCTGGCCTACCAGGTCGCCGACGGGGCCGTCGACATCGAGCAGGTCTCCGAGGTGCATTCCATCTCGGGCCAGTACGACCTGATGCTGAAATGCTACCTCGACGATTCCGCCGATATCGGCCAGTTCGTGGTGGACACCATCCAGCGCCTGCCCGGGGTCAAGGACACCTTCACCCTGATCGCCTTCAAGGCCTTCTCCTAAGCCGTCGAGCCGTAATCCGCATCACCTCCGCTCTCGCCATGCCCGGACTTGTTCCGGGCATCCACGCGACGGGGTCCCGAGCGGCTTTACGTGGATGGCCGGGTCAAGCCCGGCCATGGCGGATTAAGGCGGCTCTGATTTAACGCACGATGATCCAAAGCCTCGCCGGAGCCACGCCGCCCCCGGGGCGATGTTTTTGCCCGCACCACACTTTAGAAGTATTTTAAAACACCTCCGGGTATCCCACCTCCCTGACTGGGCCCCCGTGTCATGGCCTTCGGCCTGACCTCCGGGCGACCTCCCCGAGGCGATCGGCGATGATCGCGAGGATCAGCAGGAGGATTTCATGGCATCCCTGAATGGCTCCAAAACTTTTGACAATTTGAAGGCGGCCTTCGCCGGCGAAAGCCAGGCCAACCGCCGCTACCTCTATTTCGCCCAGAAGGCCGACGTGGAAGGACACAACGACGTCTCCGCCCTGTTCCGCTCTACCGCCGAGGGCGAGACCGGCCACGCCTTTGGCCACCTGGAATTCCTGGAAGCGGTGGGCGACCCGGCCACCGGCCAGCCCATCGGCCCCACGGACGCCAATCTGAAGGCGGCGGTGGCGGGCGAGACCCACGAATACACCGACATGTATCCCGGCATGGCCCGCACGGCGCGCGACGAGGGCTTCGACGAGATCGCCGACTGGTTCGAAACCCTGGCCAAGGCGGAAAAGTCCCATGCCGGCCGCTTCCAGAAAGCCCTGGACGGCCTGGCGAGCTGACGCCCCCTGCGGGCAGGATGCCCGCGCTCCAAAGACGACGACGTTCCTTGGAGCGCGGCCGTCCCGGCCGCATCACCGTCAGGGAGGACGATCATGCGCGAAGGCAGCCTGGAAGCCCCCACCCGCCACGCCCACGACTGGCGCAATCCCGATTACCTGGACCCGGCCAAGGTGGAGGCCGAGCTGCGCCGCCAGTTCGAGATCTGCCACGGCTGCCGCCGCTGCTTCAACCTGTGCGATTCCTTCCCCCGCCTGTTCGACCTGATCGACGCGGCGGGCGACGCCGAGCTGGCGGGCGTCCCCACCCCGGCGCTCAAACCCGTGGTGGACGCCTGCACGCTCTGCGACATGTGCTTCATGACCAAGTGTCCCTATGTGCCGCCGCACGCATTCGACCTGGACATCCCCCATCTGATGGTGCGCTACCGGGCCATGGAGACGGCACGGGGAAAGACGCCCTTCGTCGCCCGCCAACTGACCAGGACCGACCGCAACGGCCGCCTTGCCGCCCTTGCGCCGGCCTTGGCCAACTGGGCGACCAGGCGCGGCAACCGCCTGACCCGGCCGATCCTCAAATTCGCCGCCGGCATCCATCCCGACGCCGACCTGCCGCTCTATCACGCCGACACCCTGGAGAAGCGGGCCAGGACCGGGGCGCCATCCGTCAACCAATCGGCCCCCGCCTTGGGGCGCAAGGCGGTGATCTTCGCCACCTGCTTCGGCAACTACAACAACCCCGATATCGGCTCGGCCGCCCGCGCCGTGCTGGCCCATAACGGCGTCGCCACCGAGCTGGTCTATCCCGAGTGCTGCGGCATGCCGCAACTGGAGCACGGCGAGATGGACGAGGTGGCGCGCAAGGCCCGCACCATCGCCCGTTCGTTGGGCGAGTGGATCGACAAGGGCTGGGACGTGGTCGCCCTGGTGCCGTCCTGCGCCCTGATGCTGAAGGTGGAATGGCCGCTGATCGAGCCCGGCGACGAGGCAGTGAAGCGGCTGGCCGCCTCCACCTGGGACATCACCGAATACGTGGTCGACATCGCCCGCAAGGAAGGCCTCGCCCCCGGCCTGGCGCCGGTCTCCGACGGCGTGGTGCTGCACCTGTCCTGCCACGCCCGCGCCCAGAACGTCGGGGCCAAGGGGGCCGAGCTGCTGCGCCTGATTCCCGACACGCCGGTCAAGGTGATCGAGCGCTGCTCGGGCCATGGCGGCTCGTGGGGGATCAAGACCGGGAACTTCCCGGTGGCGCTCAAGGTGGGCAAGCCCGCCGCCCGCCAGGCCGCCGACAGCGGCTGCGGCCATCTGGCCGCCGAATGCCCGCTGGCAGGCGCCCATGTGGCCCAGGGCATCGAGGGGATCGATCCCGCTTCGCGCCTCAAATCGTCCCGCCATCCCATCGAGATTTTCGCCGCCGCCTATGGCTTGACGGGAGATTCCCCATGACCGCCATCACACCCACCGACATCCTGCCGCTAGACGCCTATGAAAGGGTCAGGCCCCAGACCCGAAGCGCCATCATCGCCATTAAGCGCGACCGCCGCCTGTCGGTAGGGCCCTATGTCACGGTGTTCTTCGAATGCCGCGACACCATGCTGTATCAGATTCACGAGATGCTGCGCGCCGAGAAGGGCGGCGCGGCCCAGCTGGAGGGCGAGTTGGAGGCCTACAACTCCCTGATCCCCAACGGCCATGAACTGGTGGCCACCCTGATGATCGAGATCGACGACGAAAGACAGCGCCACCGGGCGCTGTCCGTCCTGGGCGGCATCGAGGAGCTGATCGCGCTGGAGGTGGATGGCGAGGCCATCGCCGCCTGCCCCGAATATGACGTCGAACGCACCACCGCCGAGGGCAAGACCTCGGCCGTCCACTTCCTGCATTTTCCCTTTACGCCCCCCCAGATCGAGCGATTCCGCCGCCCCGGCGCCCGGGCGGTGTTCACCGTCGCCCATCCCGCCTATGCCCACATGGCGGTGCTGCCGCCGGCCATGATGGCGGCCTTGGCGAAGGATTTCCGCTAGCCCCCCATCCGGGTGGCATGGCACCTATCCACAAGAATCTTGCGGATCGGTCCGAACGGGTGTTCCTTCGCTTGACCCGGCCCCCCACTATCGGCCAAAACACCTCACCGGAAATTGGAAACGGCCGATGACCGAACAGCGACAGACCGGCACCGTCAGAGTCTATGAGCTTCGCCGCGCCACGGAAGGTGCGGCGCGGGCCGCCTATGCCTGGATCGGGCGCGGCGACAAGGCGCTGGCCGACGACGCCGCCGTGTCGGCCATGCAGACCGAGCTGCAGAGCCTGAACCTGGACGCCCGGATGCTGGTGGGCGAAGGGCCCATGGACGAGATCGCCATGCTCTATCACGGCCAGCGCTTCGGCGGGCAGAGCGGTGCACCCGCCTGGGACCTGGTGGTGGACCCGCTGGAGGGCACCTCGTTCCTGGCCAAGGGCATGACCAACGCCATGGCGGTGGTGGCCATGGCCCCCCACGGCACCCTGTTCGATCCGGCTCCGGCCCGCTACATGGAAAAGCTGGCCGCGCCGCCCGCCGCCAAAGGCAAGATCGACCCCCAGGCCCCGGTGGCCGAGCGCCTGGCGCAATTGTCCGCCGCGCTGAACAAGCCCATCGAGGACATGACCGTCTATGTCATCGAGAAGCCGCGCCACAAGGCGCTGGTCAACGCCATCCACAACGCCGGCGCCCGCGTCGCCCTCTATCCGGCGGGCGACGTGGCGGGGGCCCTGATGGCGGCCATCCCCAATTCCGGCATCGACGCCCTGATGGGTACCGGCGGCACGCCGGAAGGCCTGTTGTCGGCCATCGCCATCCGCGCCATGGGCGGCGAGTTCCTGGGCCGCATCGATCCCCAGCTGGCCACCGAAGCCGCCGCGGTCGAGGATGCCGGCATGGACCTCACCCGCTGGTACCGTCTCGACGAGATGGTGCGCTCCGACGACGTGATGTTCTGCGCCACCGGCATCACCACCGGGCTGCTGCTCGAAGGCGTCGAACGCACCCGCGAATTGGAAAAGACCCAGACCATGATGATCGGCGGGGCCGCCGGGCCGCGCCAGATGCTGACCTCGTGGCACCGCCGCGCCTGACTTGAACCTTCACACCTTTAAGGACTCCTCGATGACCACCCACGCCGCTATGGCAAACGCCATCCGCTTCCTGACCATGGACGCCATCGAGAAGTCCAAATCGGGCCATCCCGGCATGCCCATGGGCATGGCCGACGTGGCCACCGTGCTGTTCACCCGCTTCCTGAAGTACGACGCCAAGGCCCCCAAATGGGCCGACCGCGACCGCTTCATCCTGTCGGCGGGCCACGGCTCCATGCTGCTCTACGCGCTGGGCTACCTGACCGGCTTCGACGATCTGTCCGATATCGAGCAGATCAAGAACTTCCGCCAGATGGGCTACCGCACCGCCGGCCATCCGGAATTCGGCCACGTCGCCATCGCCGAGACCACCACCGGCCCGCTGGGCCAGGGCATCGCCAACGCCGTGGGCTTCGCGCTGGCCGAGAAGCTGGCCGCCGCGCGGCACGGCGACGGCATCGTCGACCACTTCACCTACGTCATCGCCGGCGACGGCTGCCTGATGGAGGGCATCAGCCAGGAGGCCATCTCGCTGGCCGGCGTGTGGAACCTGTCCAAGCTGATCGTGCTGTGGGACGACAACCACATCTGCATCGACGGCGACACCTCGGTCTCCACCTCCGACGACCAGCTGGCCCGTTTCCAGGCCTCCAACTGGGATGTTTGCCGCGTCGACGGCCATGACCCGGAAGCCATCGCCCAGGCCATCGCCGCGGCGCAAAAGTCCGGCCAGCCCAGCCTGATCGCCTGCAAGACCACCATCGGCTACGGCGCCCCCACCAAGGCGGGCAGCGAGAAGACCCACGGCGCCCCCCTGGGCGCCGAAGAGATCGCCGGCGCGCGAGCCAAGCTCGACTGGCCGCACGCGCCCTTCGAGATTCCCGCCGACGTGCTGGGCGCCTGGCGCGCCGCCGGCACCAAGGGCGCCGCCGCCCGCGCCGAGTGGGAGAAGCGCTTCAACGCCTATGGCGCCAAGGCCGAGTTCCTGCGCACCAATGCCGGCCAGCTGCCGGAAGCGTGGAAGCAGGCGGTCTCCGACTTCAAGAAGAAGGTCTCGGCCGAACAGCCCAAATGGGCCACCCGCAAGGCCAGCCAGGAAGTCCTCGAAGCCCTGACCCCCGTCATCCCCGAGATGATCGGCGGCTCGGCCGACCTCACCCACTCGAATCTCACCATCACCAAGGCCACCAAGCCGGTGAGCGCCCGCGACTTCTCGGGCCGCTACATCCATTACGGCGTGCGCGAGCACGGCATGGCGGCGATCATGAACGGCCTCAGCTTGCATGGGGGCTTCATCCCCTATGGCGGCACCTTCCTGATCTTCGCCAACTACCTGTGGCCGGCGCTGCGCATGAGCGCCATGATGGACCAGCGGGTGCTCTACGTGCTGACCCACGATTCCATCGGTCTCGGCGAGGACGGCCCCACCCACCAGCCCATCGAGACCCTGTCGGCGCTGCGCGCCACCCCCAACGTGCTGGTGTTCCGCCCCGCCGATCCGGTGGAGACCATGGAGGCCTACGAGGCCGCCCTGGAAAACGCCACCGGCCCCAGCGTCTTCGCCCTGTCGCGCCAGAACCTGCCGTGCTTGCGCACCACCCACACCGACGAGAACCTGACCGCCAAGGGCGCCTACGTGCTCTCCGAGGCGAAAGGCAAGCGGCAGGTGACCCTGATCGCCACCGGCTCGGAAGTCTCTCTCGCCATGGACGCCCAGAAGCTGCTGGCCGACAAGGGCATCGCGGCCGCCGTGGTGTCCATGCCCTGCTGGGAACTGTTCGAACGCCAGCCGAAGGAGTATCGTTCTTCGGTGTTGGGTGAGGGCACCGTGCGGGTCGCCGTCGAGGCGCTGGGCACCTTCGGGTGGGAGCGCTGGACCGGCGAGAACGGCGCAGTCATCGGCATGAACGGCTTCGGAGCCTCGGCGCCCGCCGAGAAGCTTTACGAGCATTTCGGCATCACCGCCGCCAAGGTGGCTGAAGCCGCGCTGGCCCGCCTGTAAGAAGCGGACCTGAATACGCCAGGAAGGAGAGTAGTCAAGATGTCCCTCGTTTCGATGCGCCAGCTCCTCGACCACGCGGCCGAGAACGGCTACGGCATTCCCGCCTTCAACGTGAACAACATGGAGCAGGTCAAGGCGATCATGGAGGCGGCCTCCGCCACCGATTCGCCGGTCATCCTCCAGGCCTCGGCCGGTGCCCGCAAATACGCCGGCGAGCCCTTCCTGCGCCACCTGATCCTGGCCGCGATCGAAGCCTATCCGCAGATCCCGGTCTGCATGCACCAGGACCACGGCACCAGCCCGGCGGTCAACGTGCGCGCCATCCAGTCCGGCTTCTCCTCGGTGATGATGGACGGCTCGCTCAAGGAAGACGGCAAGACCCCGTCCGATTGGGACTACAACGTCGCCGTCACCAAGCAGGTGGTCGACATCGCGCATGCCTGCGGCGTCTCGGTCGAGGGTGAGCTGGGCTGCCTGGGCTCGCTGGAAACCGGCACCGCCGGCAAGGAAGACGGCATCGGCGCCGAGGGCAAGCTGGACCATTCCCAGCTGCTGACCGACCCGGACGAGGCCGCCGAATTCGTCAAGGCCACCAAGGTGGACGCGCTGGCCATCGCCATCGGCACCAGCCACGGCGCCTACAAGTTCACCCGTCCGCCGACGGGCGAGGTGCTGGCCATCAAGCGCATCAAGGAAATCCACGCCCGCATCCCCAACACCCATCTGGTGATGCACGGCTCCTCCTCGGTGCCGCAGGACCTCCTGAAGATCGTCAACGATTACGGCGGCGCGCTCGGCGAGACCTACGGCGTGCCGGTCGAGGAAATCGTCGAGGGCATCAAGCACGGTGTGCGCAAGATCAACATCGACACCGATCTGCGTCTGGCCGTCACCGGCTGCATCCGCAAGTACTTCCACGACAACCCCAAGAAGTTCGATCCCCGCGACTACCTGAAGCCCTCCATCGCCGCCATGGTCGAGGTCTGCAAGAGCCGCTACCAGGCCTTCGGCACCGCCGGCCAGGCATCGAAGATCAAGGTGATCGGCCTGGAAGACATGAGCGCGCTGTACGCCAAGGGCGCCCTGGCTCCCAAGGTGAACTGAGCAATCTCTATCATGTCGTCACCCCCGGGCTTGACCCGGGGGTCCCCCATGGATGCCCGGATCAAGTCCGGGCATGACGATTTTTAAGGACTGGACCAAGCCCATGACCGTCAAGATCGCGCCCTCCATCCTCTCCGCCGACTTCGCCCGCCTGGGCGAAGAGGTCAAGGCCATCGACGAGGCCGGTTGCGACTGGGTGCATATCGACGTCATGGACGGCCATTTCGTGCCGAACCTCACCTTCGGCCCGGCCATCATCAAGGCCATCCGGCCCTATACCACCAAGGTCTTCGACGTCCACCTGATGATCGACCCGGCCCAGCCCTATATCGAGGACTACGCCAAGGCCGGGGCCGACATCATCGTGGTCCACGCCGAGGCCGACAAGCACCTGGACCGCTCGCTGCAGCTGATCCGCAGCCTCGGCAAGAAGGCCGGCGTGTCGCTCAACCCGTCCACGCCCGAGAACGTCATCGAATACGTCATGGACAAGCTGGACCTCGTCCTGGTGATGAGCGTCAATCCCGGCTTCGGCGGCCAGAGCTTCATCGAGGCCCAGTTGGAGAAGATCGCCCGCATCAAGAAGATGATCGGCGCGCGCCCCATCGACCTGGAAGTGGACGGCGGCGTCACCGCCGACAACGCCCACCGCGTGGTGGCCGCCGGCGCCAACGTCCTGGTGGCCGGCTCGGCGGTGTTCAAGACCAAGGATTACGCCGCCAACATCGCGGCGCTGCGCCGCTGAAATCCATCGGCATCAGGTCGAGGCACGTTTTCTTTTCGTCACCCCCGGACTTGATCCGGGGGTCCATGGATGGCCGGGTCAAGCCCGGCCATGACGGGATGGGAGACCTCAATCCGGCAACGTTAGGCTTCCATCCTCGGCCAAAGCGAATCCCGGATTCCACGCCACCTCCCAGGCGAAGCCGTCGGGATCGGCGAAATAGCCGGAATAGCCGCCCCAGAACGCCTCCTCGGCGGGTTTGAGCAGGGTTGCCCCCGCCGCCACCGCCTCGGCCAGCACCCGATCCACCTCGTCCCGGCTTCGCGTGTTGTAGGCCAGGGCGAAACCGGGAAAGCCGCCGCCCTCGGCCGGCAGGCGGGCATCGGCGGCCAGTTCGGCGCGGGGATAGAGCGACAGCGCCATGCCGCCCATCTGGAAGAAGGCCACACCTTGGGCCGCCGCCACCTTGCGACGCCAGCCCAGCCTCTCGTAGAAGGCCCGCGCCCGCTCCAGATCGGCGACGCCCAGGGTGATCAGGCTGATGCGTGGTTCCATGGGCAAGTCTCCTTCGGCTCAAGATGCGCCCGAACCGGTTCCATCGGCAATGGGCTCGCCCTTCACCACCGTCACCGGCACCACCCCCGCCCAGACCGGCCAGGACATGTCCTCCTCGTCGTCCACCGGCGGGCCGGAGCGCACCTTGGCCGAGCCTTCGGCAATGGCCAGGGCCAGCAGGCGGGTCGCCGCCAGTTCCTTTTGCGTCGGCGGCCGGACCTGGGAATAGCGCCCCGGAATCAGCTTCTCGATCAGGGCGACGAAGGCCGCCTCCTTCTCCGCCGGGTCGGTGATCTCCTCGGCCTGGCCGAACAGCACGACCGACCGGTAATTCATGGAATGGTGAAAGGCCGAGCGGGCCAGGACCAGCCCGTCCACCAGGGTGGCGGTGACGCACAATTCGGCGCCCGCCGCCATGGCCTTGCCCAGCCGCGAGCCCTGGCCGCCGTGGAACAGCACCCGATCGCCCATGCGCCAGTGGGTGGTCGGTATACTGACCGGTCGGCCTTCATCGACGAAGGAGACGGTGCAGGAAAGCGCCTCGTCCAGAATGGCGGCGATCAGGCGGGGATCGTAACTGCCCCGCTGGGGCCGCTGGCGGAAGGTGGTGCGCTCGGTGGAGGCAAGCATGGCGGGTTCTCCTTTCCCGTCCACATTGCGCCACAGGTGGTTCCATTAAAAGGTCCAGTTCTTTTATAGTGATAGAGCCACTTTCCGAGGCCACCATGTCCCTCACCCTCGCCTTGCCCGCCGACGACGGCGGCCAGCCCCTGCACCGCCGCCTGTATCTCGCCCTGCGCGAGGCCGTCCTGGACGGACGGCTGGGCGAAGGCGCCGCCCTGCCCTCGTCGCGCTCGCTGGCGGCGCAATTGGGCGTGGCGCGCAACACCGTGCTGGCCGCCTACGACCAGTTGGCGGCCGAGGGCTTCACCGAGGCGCGCCAAGGTTCGGCCACCCGCGTCGCCGCCCGCCAGCCCCTGCTGGGCCGCGCCGATTCCGGCCCGTCCATTCCGCCGCCGCCGCCCGAAACCAAGGTCGCCGCCTGGAGCGCCACCCCGCCCATGCTGATGGTGCGCGATCCGACGCGGCCCTTCGCCCCCGGCGTGCCCGATCTGGCCGCCTTTCCCCATGCCGAGTGGCGGCGCGTGCTGGGGCGGCTGTGGCGGCGGCCGCCGGTGGAGCTGATGTGCGGCATCGATCCCCTGGGCCACCCGCCGCTGCGCCGGGCAATCGCCGAGCATGTGGGGCGGACGCGGGCGGTGCGCTGCGACGCCGACCGGATCATGGTGGTGGGCGGCTCGCAGCAGGCGCTGGATCTGGTGGCCCGCGTGCTGGTGGAGCCGGGAGAACCGGTGCTGGTGGAAGACCCCTGCTATGGCGGATTGTCGGGCGTGCTGCGCGCCGCCGGCGCCAAGGCCTTAGCGGTGCCGGTGGACGAATCCGGCTTCGACCCCGATCTGGCCGAGCGCCTTTGTCCCCAGGCCCGGCTGGCCTGCGTCACGCCGTCCCACCAGTTTCCCACCGGGGCGACCATGCCGCTGGCGCGGCGCCTGGCCCTGATCGACTGGGCGGCGCGCAAGGGCGGCTGGATCATCGAGGACGATTACGACAGCGACTTTCACCACGGGGGGCAGCAGGCCGCCTCGCTGCAGGGGCTCGACCGATGGGGGCGCACGCTCTATCTCGGCACCTTCTCCAAGAGCATGTTTCCCGGCCTGCGCCTGGGCTGGCTGGTGGTGCCGCACGCGCTGCTGCCCGCCTTCGTGGCGGCGCGGCGCGTTGCCGACATGGCCCCGGCCGGGCTGACCCAGGCGGCCATGGCGGCCTTCATGATCGAGGGGCATTTCGGCGCCCATCTGCGGCGCATGCGCGGCCTCTATGGCCGGCGGCGCACCCAGTTGCTGGACGCGGCGGCCCGCATCCTGGGCCCCAGCCTGCCGGTCGCCGCCGGCGAGGCCGGGCTGCACGCCATCCTCCGCCTGCCCGAGGGATGCGACGAGAACGCCGCCGCCCGCGCCGCCCAGGCCCACGGCCTGGCCCCCGCCCCCTTAGGCTTTCACCGTGTCACAAAAGGCCCGCCGGGACTGATCCTGGGCTATGGAAACCTGGCCGGATGGAGCATCGAGGACGCCCTCGAACGCCTGCTTACAGCCATCAAGCCATTGATTTCAGACGATTAATACTCCTGTCACAAAACCTTCACGCGCGTGTCCCGGGACTGTAACACAGCGCCGATAGGATGCCGGCCGTGGGAGCCTGCTCTCCCACTCCCGTTGCACTCCCGTTGGAGGTTCCATGTCCACCAAGACCCTGGCCGTCGCCGCTGTCGCCCTGGCTGCCGTCGCCACCGCCGGCGCCGCCCATGCCCGCGATCAGATCCGCATCGTCGGCTCGTCCACCGTCTACCCCTTCGCCACCTCGGTCGCCGAGGCCTTCGGCAAGGGCGGCAAGTTCAAGACCCCGGTGGTCGAGAGCACCGGCACCGGCGGCGGTCTGCGCCTGTTCTGCTCGGGCGTCGGCGAGACCTTCCCCGACATCACCAACGCGTCGCGCCGCATCGAGCCATCGGAAGTGGAGTTCTGCACCAAGAATGGCGTCACCGGCATCACCGAGGTGGTGATCGGCTATGACGGCATCGTGTTCATGAACTCCAAGTCCGGCCCCGACTTCGCGCTCACCCGCGAGCAGATGTACAAGGCCACCGCCAAGGACGTCCCGGTGGGCGGCAAGCTGGTGCCCAACCCCTACAAGACCTGGAGCGACGTCGATCCGTCGCTGCCCAAGGAGCCGATCCTGGTCTACGGCCCGGCCCCCAACCACGGCACCCGCGACGCCTATGTGGAGCTGGTGCTCGACCCCGCCTGCGAAAAGCAGCCCGAGATCAAGGCGCTGGAAAAGGCCGCCAAGAAGAAGGCCTGCCAGACCGTGCGCGAGGATGGCGCCTGGATCGAGGTGTCCGAGAACTACACCGTCATCCAGCAGAAGATCACGTCCAACCCGGGCGCCCTGGGGGTGATCACCTTCAGCTACCTCGACCAGAACCGCGACAAGGTCAAGGCCGCCCCGGTGGACGGCGTGGTCGCCACCTACGACAACATCGCCAGCAACAAGTACCCGGTGTCGCGTCCGCTGTTCTTCTACATCAAGAAGCAGCATGTCGGCATGGTCCCCGGGGTCAAGGAATACGTCACCGAGTTCACCTCGGACAAGGCCTGGGGCAAGGAAGGTTATCTGGCCGACAAGGGCCTGATCGCCTCGCCCGACGCCACCCGCAAGGAGCAGGCCGCCAACGCCCGCAACCTGGGCGAACTGAAGATGTAATCGACGAACAGGGGGAGGCCCGTCAAAGGCCTCCCCCGTATTCTTTCCGGGTCCCCCAATCCATGCAGACCTTCACCCTTGCCGCAATCCTGCTGCTGATCTCGACCCTGGCGTTCCAGCTGGGGCGCAAGCGCGCCTTCGCCGTCGCGGACGGCCATCCCGGCTCGCTCCACTCCCTGCCCGGCTATTACGGCTGGTGGGTGGCGCTGTGGTGCGGTCTGCCCGCCTTCGCCGTCCTGGGCCTGTGGCTGGTGTTCGAGCCCAGCCTGATCCGCGCCCTGGTCATCGCCGACCTGCCCGATGGCTTGCGCGCCCTGCCGGCCGAGCAGATCGACGTCATCATCAACGAGATCCGCAACGCCGCCCAGGGGCACGCCACCGCCAATCCCGACTACGCCGCGGCGGCCGAGCATTACAACCGCCTGCACCAGACCGGTTTCGCCAGCGCCGTGGGGGTGACGGTGAGCCTGGCGCTCGCCGGGGCCGCCTTCGCCTGGCGCCGCGTCCACCGCGAGCTGCGCGCCCGCCCCCGGGTCGAGCGCACCATCAACGTCTTCCTGGTGGCCTCGTCCACCGTGGCCATCTTCACCACGGTGGGCATCGTGCTGTCGCTGCTGTTCGAGGCGCTGCGCTTCTTCCACATGGTGGACTTCCTCGACTTCCTGTTCGGGCTCAACTGGAGCCCCCAGATGGCCACCCGCTCGGATCAGGTGGGCAGCACGGGCGCGTTCGGCATGGTGCCGCTGCTGACCGGCACCATGCTGATCAGCGTCATCTCCATGGTCGTCGCCCTGCCGCTGGGCCTGTTCTCGGCCATCTACATGTCGGAATACGCCCAGCCGCGCGTCCGCGCCGTCGCCAAGCCGGCGCTGGAGATCCTGGCCGGCATCCCCACCGTGGTGTTCGGCTTCTTCGCCGTGGTCACCGTGGCCCCCATCATCCGCGCCGTGGGCGGCGCGCTGGGCCTTAACGTGGCGGCGGAAAGCGCGCTGGCCGCCGGCTTCGTCATGGGCATCACCCTGATCCCGCTGATCTCGTCGCTGTCCGACGACGTCATCACCGCCGTGCCCCAATCCTTGCGCGAGGGCGCCTTCGGCCTGGGCGCCACCCGGTCGGAAACCATCATCCAGGTGGTGCTGCCCGCCGCGCTTCCCGGCATCGTCGGCGGTGTGCTGCTGGCGGTGTCCCGCGCCATCGGCGAGACCATGATCGTGGTCATGGCCGCCGGCCTGTCGGCCAAGCTGACCGCCAATCCCCTGGAGGCGGTGACCACCGTCACCGTCCAGATCGTCACCCTGCTGGTGGGCGACACCGAATTCGACAGCCCCAAGACCCTGGCCGCCTTCGCCCTTGGCCTGATGCTGTTCGCCATCACCCTGGGGCTGAACGTTATCGCCCTGCATATCGTGCAGAAGTATCGGGAAAAGTATGACTGAGATGACAGAGATCTCCGTGGCGGCGCGTACCGCCGAAACCGTGGCGTCCCGCCTGAAGCGGCGCTACGCCGCCGAGCGGCGCTTCCGCGTCCTCGGCCTGGCCTCGATCCTGATTTCGGCGGGCTTCCTGGTGCTGCTGCTCGGCACCATCGTCGCCAAGGGCTGGACCGGCTTCCTGCAGACCCAGGTCGCCATCGAGATCACCTTCGACGCGCAGGTGATCGATCCCGACGGCACGCGGGCCGCGGACGTGCTGGAGTCCGCCGATTACGCCGCGCTGATCCGCAATTCGCTGTCCGCCCGTCTGGCCCCCGACGCCGATCGCGGCGCCCGGCGCGATCTTTCGGCCCTGGTCAGCACCATGGGAGGCGATCAGCTGCGGCGCATGGTCACGGCCGATCCGTCGCTGATCGGCGGCAAGGCGGTGGTCTGGCTGCTGGCCTCGGACAAGCTGGACATGGTGGTCAAGGGCCAGTCGGGCGACGCGCTGAACGAGCGCCAGCTGGGCTGGCTGGCCGAGCTGGAGCGGGCCGGGCAGGTCCGCAAGACCTTCAACACCCTGTTCTTCACCGGCGGCGATTCCCGCGCGCCGGAGCAGGCGGGCATCTGGGGCGCGGTGGTCGGCTCGTTCTTCTCGCTGCTGGTCACCCTGGCGGTCAGCTTCCCCCTAGGCGTGGCCACCGCCGTCTATCTCGAGGAATTCGCGCCCAAGAACCGCTGGACCGACCTGATCGAGGTCAACATCAACAATCTGGCCGCCGTCCCCTCGGTGGTGTTCGGCCTGCTGGGCCTGGCGGTGTTCCTCAACGTCTTCCACCTGCCGCGCTCGTCACCGGTGGCGGGCGGGCTGGTGCTGGCGCTGATCTGCCTGCCCACCATCATCATCGCCGGGCGCGCCGCGCTGAAAGCCGTGCCGCCCTCCATCCGCCAGGCCGCCGCCGGGCTGGGCGCCTCGCCCCTGCAGATCGTGGCGCACCACGTCCTGCCGCTGGCCATGCCGGGCATGCTGACCGGCACCATCCTCGGCATGGCGCGCGCGCTGGGCGAGACCGCGCCCCTTCTGATGATCGGCATGGTGGCCTTCATCGTCGACATCCCCAAGAGCCCGCTCGACCCCTCGGCGGTGCTGCCGGTGCAGATCTATCTGTGGGCCGGCAGCTCGGAACGCGCCTTCGTCGAGAAGACCTCGGCGGCCATCATGGTGCTGCTGCTGTTCCTGGTGACCATGAACATGGCGGCCATCTGGCTGCGCAAGAAATTCGAACGTCGGTGGTAGACCCATGAACCAGTTCATTCCCCGCGGCACGTCCAAGATCTCCGCCCGCGGCCTCAACGTCCATTACGGCGACAAGCACGCGCTGCACGACATCGATCTCGACATCCCGGCAGGCGAGGTCACGGCGCTGATCGGGCCGTCGGGCTGCGGCAAGTCCACCTTCCTGCGCTGCATCAACCGCATGAACGACATGGTGGACGGCGCCAAGGTCACCGGCTCGCTGACCCTGGACGGCAGCGACGTCTACGACCGCTCGCTGGACGTGGTGCAACTGCGCGCCCGGGTCGGCATGGTGTTCCAGAAGCCCAATCCGTTCCCCAAGTCCATCTACGACAACGTGGCCTATGGGCCGCGCATCCACGGACTGGCCCGCGACCAGGCCGAGCTGGACGAGATCGTCATGAACAGCCTGGAAAAGGCCGGATTGCTGGCCGAGGTGGAAAGCCGCCTGTCGGAATCCGGCACCGGCCTGTCGGGCGGCCAGCAGCAGCGCCTGTGCATCGCCCGCGCCATCGCCGTGCAGCCCGAGGTGATCCTGATGGACGAGCCCTGCTCGGCGCTGGACCCCATCGCCACCGCCAAGGTGGAAGAGCTGATCGACGAACTGCGCGACAACTTCACCATCGTCATCGTCACCCACTCCATGCAGCAGGCGGCCCGCGTATCGCAGCGCACCGCCTTCTTCCACCTGGGCAAGCTGATCGAGGT
The DNA here is from genome assembly GCF_001511835.1 of Magnetospirillum sp. XM-1. Lineage (NCBI taxonomy): Bacteria > Pseudomonadati > Pseudomonadota > Alphaproteobacteria > Rhodospirillales > Rhodospirillaceae > Magnetospirillum > Magnetospirillum sp. XM-1. The sequence goes on along the minus strand of NZ_LN997848.1, from coordinate 2,004,481 downwards.
GGGCGGCACCGAGGAAATCTTCACCAACCCCAAGGAGCCCCTGACCCAGGGCTACATCACCGGACGGTTCGGTTGATATGTCTGATCACACAGTCAAATCCTACGACGACGAGCTGGCCCACCTGTCGGGCATGATCGCCCGCATGGGCGGTCTGGCCGAGGCCCAGCTGGGCGCGGCGCTGCAATCGCTTGCCCGGCGCGACGACGAACTGGCGCAACGGGTGATCGACAGCGATTGCCGTATCGACGAACTGGACCACGAGGTGGATTCCTTCGCCGTGCGCCTGCTGGCGCTGCGCCAGCCCATGGCCGGCGACCTGCGCCACATCGTGGCGGCCTTGAACATCTCGGGCGAGATCGAGCGCATCGGCGACTACGCCGCCAACCTGGCCAAGCGCACCCTGGTGCTCAACCAGATCGCCGCCACGCCCAAGACCGCCGGCGTGGTGCGGCTGGGCGAACTGGTGCTGGCGCTGTTGAAGGACATCCTGGACGCCTATGTGGACAAGGACCTGCAAAAGGCCATCGGCGTCTGGGGACGCGACGAGGAGGTGGATTCCCATTACAATACGGTTTTCCGCGACCTGATCGCCCAGATGACCGAAGATTCCGGCACCATCACCGCCTCGACCCACCTTTTGTTCATCGCCAAGAACATGGAACGCATCGGCGACCACGCCACCAACATCGCCGAGACCCTGCACTTCCAGATTCTCGGCACCCAGCCTAAGGGCGACCGGCCCAAGGGCGCTGCGCTCGGAGCACCTGAATGACCGCCCGCGACACCGCCAATCCCTCCAAGCCCCTGGTTCTGGTCGTCGAGGACGAAGCGGCGCTGGCCACCATGCTGCGCTACAACCTGGAGAAGGAGGGCTATCGCGTCGCCGAGGCCGGCGATGGCGAGGAGGCGCTGACCATGCTGGCCGAGCGCAAGCCCGACCTGGTGCTGCTGGACTGGATGCTGCCCTCGCTGTCGGGCATCGAGATTTGCCGCCAGATCCGCCGCAAGCCCGCCACCCGCGAACTGCCCATCATCATGCTGACCGCCCGGGGCGAGGAAGGCGACAAGATCCGGGGCCTGAACACCGGCGCCGACGATTACCTCACCAAGCCGTTCTCGCTGCCCGAACTGATGGCCCGCGTGCGCGCCCTCCTGCGCCGCGCCCAGCCGGTCAGCCAGAAGGGCCAGATCGCCTGGGGCGACATCACCATGGATCTCGCCGCCCATCGGGTGGCCCGGGGCGGCAAGGCCATCCATCTCGGCCCCACCGAATTCCGCCTGCTGCAGTTCTTCCTGCAACACCCGGGCACCGTGTTCTCGCGCGAGGAATTGCTGGACGCCGTCTGGGGCCCCGACATCTATGTGGAGCCGCGCACCGTGGACGTCCATATCCGCCGCCTGAGGAAGGCGCTCAACTGCGACACCGAAACCGACATCATCCGCACGGTCCGCGCCGCCGGCTATGCGCTGGACAACGAGGACGCGGCTTAAGGACGCCTCAGCCGATGAGCCGATCATAATCGGCGTGAGAGCCGAGCCAGAACCAGATGACGGCATCCCCGTCCCTGGTCCCCAAGGCCCGCCAATGCAGGCCGATCCGGGCCGACCACACGCCATGGGTTTCGGAAACGCATTTGAACCGCAGGCTGGGATGGAACGGATCGGCGCGCCACAGGACATAGGCCCGCACCGCTTGGCGCCGCGCCTCGGAAGGCAGGGCGTCGAAGCATTTCCAGAACGTCCGGGTGGTGCGGGAAATCACTGGGCCGGGCGGTCGGACGGGTCGTAGGGCAACACATCGCCCCGCGCCGCCTCCGAGCGCGCCTGTGCGGCCAGGGCGCCGAGCATGTCCTGGGACTTGGCGAACCGCTCGTCCCAGCCGCGCTCGCTCTCCATCTCCGCCAGGAGCTGAAGGCCGTAGGCTTCCTGTTCCGCTTCGGGCAGCATCGCCAACCGGGCGATGGCCTGTTCCAGCATCTTGTTCATGGGAACGACCATAGCACATTTCCAGGACCGCAGAAACGGGAGACGCCCCCCTCATCCGGCCTCGCCACCCCTGCCCGGCAAAGCCCACATTCCTTAAACCGTTGAAACTTTCCAACTCCGGCCTGTATGATCCGCCCGCCTCCCGACCGGCCATCGGAGCCGGGGGGCGGCGCGTCGAGGCAGAATTAGGGTTTACCCCGTGGGCGTTCCCCTTCACCAGTCCATCAAGATCGGTTCCTACATCGTCAAGCAGCACCTGGTGGGCAACAAGCGTTACCCGCTGGTCCTGATGATGGAGCCCCTGTTCCGCTGCAACCTGACCTGCGCGGGCTGCGGCAAGATCGACTATCCCGACGCTATTTTGAATTCCCGCATCTCGGTGGCCGACGCGCTGGCCTCCATCGACGAGTGCCCGGCTCCCGTGGTGGTGCTGGCCGGCGGCGAGCCGCTGCTGCACCGCGAGATCGACCAGATCGTCGAGGGCGCCCTGGCCCGCGGCAAGATCGTCTTCGTCTGCACCAACGCGCTGCTGCTGGAAAAGAAGCTCGACAGCTTCAAGCCGCACAAGAACTTCACCTGGACCGTCCACCTGGACGGCAACCGCGAGGACCATGACCGCGCCGTGTCGCGCGAAGGCACCTTCGACCAGGCGGTGTCGGCCATCAAGGCGGCCAAGGCGGCCGGCTTCCAGGTCAACATCAACTGCACCCTGTTCAACAACGCCGATGCCGAGCGCATGGCGGCGTTCTTCGACTACACCAAGTCCATCGGAATCGGCGGCATCACGCTGTCGCCCGGCTACGCCTACGAGCGCGCGCCTGATACCGAGCACTTCCTGAACCGCCGCGCCACCAAGGAGCTGTTCCGCAAGCTGTTCCGCCTGGGCAAGGGCAAGAAGTGGGAATTCACCCAGTCGTCCCTGTTCATGGACTTCCTGGCCGGCAACCAGACCTACCAGTGCACGCCGTGGGGCAATCCGACCCGCAACGTGTTCGGCTGGCAGCGTCCCTGCTACCTGCTGGGCGAGGGCTACGCCAAGACCTACAAGGAACTGATGGAAGAGACCGACTGGGAGTCCTACGGCACCGGCAAGTACGAGAAGTGCGCCGATTGCATGGTCCATTCGGGCTACGAGGCCACCGCCGTCATGGACACCATCAGCAACCCGCTGAAGGCCGCCATGGTGGCGCTGCGCGGTCCCAAGACCGAGGGCCCCTTCGCCCCCGACCTGCCGCTGGACAAGCAGCGCCCGGCCATCAACAACTACGAAGAACTGATGGCCAAGAACCTGGAAATGCTACACACCGAGGGACGGGCCAACAACCTTCACCGCGTCTCCCAGGGCAACTAGGGCGGCGCGGCTGTCCAGACCGACCCGGATCAGTCCCGGCAATTCCCATGGGCGGCGCAACAGCGCCCCCATGACGGCCAAGGGCCGGGGCGAACCATCGGGGGCCAGCCCCACGAACACCGATTTGGGCAATCCCCGATCGGCCGGATCGGCCACGGCGCGCAGGACGGCGAAGGGTTTGCCCGCCCGGGTGCAGGCCTTGGCCATGGCCCCGCTTTCCATATCCACCACCGACGCGCCGCCCTCATAAAGGGCGCGCTTGGCCTCAAGGCTGGCGGCGATGCGCGACACCGCCGCCACCATGCCTGAGCGCGAGAAGGGAATGCCCGACAGCAGACGGCATTTCCACACGCCGTCCGCCTCGTAGGTCTCGCCCTCCCATTGCACGGAAGAACCCACCACCACGTCGCCGGGGGCGAGCGCCGGGTCGAGTCCGCCGGCGATGCCAAACGACAGCAGCCCCTCGGCGCCTTCGGCCAGCAATTTCTCGGACAATTCGGTAACCCGCCGGGTCACACCGCCCGCCGCCGCCCAATGGGTGCCGGCGGGCAGCAGGGCGCCCTCGCTGGTCATGCCGACGATGACGCCCACGCGGGCGCCCTTGCCCAGTCCCGGCCCCCAGCAGGTTTCGGGAAAGGCGTGGTCAGAGGGCATGCATCACGGGACCGGCATTGCCGGTGGTGAGGTTGCGGTAGCGGGCCAGGGCCCAGACGGGGAAGAACTGGCGATAGCCGTGGTAGCGCAGATAGAACACGCGGGGGAAGCCCACCGCCGTGTAATGCTCCTCGTCCCACAGGCCTTCCTCGTTCCTGGTGCGGATCAGGTAGTCGATGCCCTTGGCCACCGCCGGGCTGTTGGTCTCGCCCGCCGCCATCAGGCCCAGCACCGCCCAGGCGGTCTGGGACGGCGTCGAGGGGCCGCCCATGCCCCTGGGCTGGTCGTCCCAGTAGGACCGGCCGCATTCGCCCCAGCCGCCGTCTTCGCGCTGCTTGGATTCCAGCCACTTGACCGCCTTGCGGAAGGCGGGATGGTCGTGGGGCAGGCCGGCGGCGTTGAGCGCGCACAAGGACGACCACGTGCCGTAGACGTAATTGGTGCCCCAGCGGCCGAACCACGAGCCGTCGGCCTCCTGCTCGCGCAGCAGGTAGTCGACGCCTTCGTGCGCCACCTTGTCCTTGCCCCGCTCGCCCAGCACCGAGAGTACCGAGACGCAGCGGGCCGACACGTCGGCGGTGGGCGGGTCGAGCAGCGCGCCGTGGTCGGCGAAGGGGATGTGGTTGAGGTAGTAGCTGGTGTTCTCGGCGTCGAACGCGCCCCAGCCGCCGCCCTCGGACTGCATGCCCTGAATCCACACCTTGCCCTTCTCGATGGGCTCGGCGTACTTCACCGGATCGATGCGGTCCAAGGCCGCCATCACCACGGCGGTGTCGTCCACGTCGGGGTAATGGGGGTTGTTGTACTGGAAGGCCCAGCCGCCGGGGGCGAGACCCGGGCGGCGCACCGCCCAGTCGCCCACCACGTCGGTGATCTGGCGGGCCACCATCCAGTCGGCGGCCTTGCGCACCGCCGCGTCGGCCTCGGGCGTTCCCACCTCCAGCATGGCGTGGGTGGCCAGCGCCGTGTCCCAGATGGGCGACAGGCAGGGCTGCACCCAGGCGCGCTCGCCTTCCTCGACCACCAGATTGCGGATGGACTGCTTGGCGATCACCACGCGGGGATCGTCTTTGGGCACGCCCAGCACGTCGTACATCCACACGGCGTTGACCATGGCCGGGAAGATGGCGCCCAAGCCATCCTCGCCGTTCAGGCGCTCGTCGACGAAGGCCACCGCCTTCTCGATGGCCTTGTCCTGCACCGACTTGGGGAAGAAGCGGTAGACCTTCTGCAAGATCATGTCGATGCCGCGGAACAGATAGGCCCAGTTGGAGCGCACCGGCTCGAGATACCAGTTGGTGACCTTCTCCGGCGGTGTGACGAACAGCTCCTGGATATGGATGCCCAGCGGATTGCGGGCCTGGGGCCGCTTGGTCATCAGGACGGTGAGCGGCGCGATGACCGTGCGCGACCAGTAGCTGACCTTGTCCATGTGGAAGGGGAACCAGCGCGGCAGCAGCATGATCTCGACGGGCATGATGGGCACGCCCTTCCAGGGGATCTGCCCGAACAGCGCCAGCAGGGTGCGGGTGAAGACGTTGGCGGTGGCGGCGCCGCCATGGGCCAGGATGGCCTCCCTCGCTTTCTTCATGTGCGGCGCGTCGATGTCGTCGCCGATGGCCTTGAGCGCGAAATAGGCCTTCACCGAGGCGCTGATGTTCAGATCACCGCGATGGAACAGCGGCCAGCCGCCGTGGTCTTCCTGGATTTCACGCAGGTAGACGCCGATGCGCTTCTCCAGTTCGGGGTCGCGCTCGTCCAGATAATGCAGGTACAGCACGTATTCGGCCGGGATGGTGGCGTCGGCTTCAAGCTTGAACACCCAGTGGCCGTCTTCGCGCTGCTGCTTCAGCAGGGCCTCGGCGGATTCGTTGATCGCCCGCTCCAGGGGATCGCGGAACGAGGCGGCGGTGAAGTCACGGGGATTGATTTCGCTGGGAGACACTGTTCGACCTCGGGAAAATGGCTCAGAGCAAACCGTGGCGGAGAATACACCACAGCTTGAAGGCTTTCGAGACTTTGACGGGCGGGTCGCGCGGCACGAAGCCCTCGGCCTCGACCCGCTTGAAAATCTCGCGGTACATCTCCTTCATCAGGGTGGCCGGGCGCATGTCGGAACGGGAGCACTCGGCCTGGGCGGAATCGGAGGCGGCGAAATAGCCCCGCGCCGTCTCGCCCAGTTCGCGGCATACCGCCACCAGATTGGGATGGGCCACCACTTCGGCCGGATCGCGGCTGGCGATGCCGTGCTTGGTCAGCAGTTCGTCGGGCAGGTACAGGCGGCCGATCTTGGAATCCACCACCACGTCGCGCAGGATGTTGGTCAGCTGCAGCGCCATGCCGGTGGCGTTGGCGGTCTCGATGGATTTGGGCCGCAAGGGGCCGAACACCCGGACCGACAGACGGCCGACGGCGCAGGCCACCCGGTCGCAGTAAAGCTCCAGCTCGGCCATGGACAGGCCCGTCACCTCGGGCTGGGCATCGCTTTCGCAGCCGGCGATCACCGCCAGGAAATCCTCCTTGGGCAGGTTGTACTGGAGGACCGGCCCATGCAGGGCCTTGGCGATGGCATGGGTGGGAACGCCGGCATACAGCCGGTCCAGCTCCACCCGCCACTCGGCCAGCCGGGCGCGCTTGACGTCCGGCTCACCCGGCTCGTCGGCGATGTCGTCCACCTCGCGGCAGAAGGCGTAGATGGCGTACATGGCGTAGCGCCGGGGGCGGTCCAGAAGACGCATGCCCCAATAGAACGACGTCCCCGAGGCGCGCACCATCTCCGCCACCATCTCGTACTGGGCGGGGTCGATGGCGAAGGCGGCGGGGCTCATGGCGTTCAAGGACGTGCTCCCTGGCCGTGGGTGTCTTGCACCCTTCCCTTCCACTCGCCGCCCCGGCCCCGCCAGAACATCCAGGCGGAATGCAACGTGGCGCCCAGGTAGAACAGCGACACCAGCGGCAGGGCCAGCGCCCAGGCCGGGAACAGCCGGTAATAGCGCACCATGGGATAATAGGCGATGGTCATGGCCGCCCAGGCCAGCGCGCCGGTGGACGCGCCTCCGCCGTTGCGCATGGCCAGCAGCGGAGGGGCGACGAAGACCAGCAGCATGGCGACCACGGTGCCCAGCAGCAAGGCGGGCGAGTGGCGCAGCTGGGTATAGGCCGAGCGGGAAATCATCCGCCACAGTCCTTCCGGCCCCTCGTAGCGCCGGGTGCTGATGGTCTCCTCGGCCAGATCGATGGTCAGCCGCCCGTGATGGGCCTTCACCGCCGCGGCTAAGGTGCAATCGTCGATCAGCGCATCCTTGATGGCCTTGATGCCGCCGATCTTTTCCAGCATGGCCGGGCGGATCAGCACGTAGCCGCCGGCCGCGGCGGCCGTGGTCGAGCGCGAATCCTTCACCCAGGCGAAGGGATAGAGCATGCGGAAGAAGAACACGAAGGCGGGAACGATGGCCTTTTCCCAGACGCTTTCGGTGGAAAGCCGCACCATCAGCGAGGCCATGTCCAGGCCCTCGGCCAGCATGCGCGACACCGTGCGGCGCAGCTCGCCCGCCCCGTGGCGGATGTCGGCGTCCGACAGCAGCAGCAGGTCGGACTCGGGGAATTTGGCCCGCGCCACGGCCACGCCGTGGTTCTGGGCCCACATCTTGCCGGTCCAGCCCCGGGGCAGCTCGGGGGCCTCGACCACCATCACGCGGGCCGACAGGCCCATCTCCTCGGCGGCCTTGCGCGCCGCTTCGGCCGTGCCGTCCGAGGAATGGTCGTCCACCAGCACCACCGAGAATTCGCCGGGATAGTTCTGGGACAGAAGCGATTCGATGGTGGCGCCGATGACGTCGGCCTCGTCGCGGGCGGGAATCACCGCCACCACCTGGGGCCAGACTTCCGGCACCACGGCCTGGGGCGCATCCTCGATCCGCCAGAACGACCCGCGCATGGTCAGCAGCCAGGCCCAGGCTCCCGCCCCGACCACGCCGGCAAGTGATGCCAGACTCATGAGACCTCCCCGATGCTCTTGAACCACTCCACCGCCGCGTCCAGCGCCTCGTCGGCGGGACGGTGACGGTACCCCAGTTCCCGCTCGGCCTTGGCCGAGGAGAAGAACATATGCCACCTGGACATTTTCAGCCCGTCGATGGTGACGAAGGGCTCGCCGCCGAAGAAGCGGGCCCAGGTCTCTGCGCCCAGCGCCAGCGGATAGAGCGGCCAGCGCGGCAGCTTCATGACGGGCGGACGCCCGCCGGTGATGTCGGCGATCTTCTTCAGGATGTCGGCCAGGGTCAGGTTGTCGCCGCCCAGGATGTAGCGCTCGCCGATGCGGCCCTTGTCCAGCGCCAGCAGATGGCCCTCGGCCACGTCGTCCACATGGACGATGTTCAGCCCGGTATCCACGTAGGCCGGCATGCGGCCCGAGGCCGCCTCGACGATCATGCGGCCCGTGGGCGTCGGCTTGACGTCGCCGGGGCCGACGGGGGTGGACGGGTTGCAGATCACCGCCGGCAGACCCTGTTCGGCCACCATGCGGCGCACCACCTCCTCGGCCAGGAACTTGGACTGCTTGTAGGGGCCGACCTTGTCGGAGATGTCGCTGGGCGTGTCCTCGTCGGCCACGCCGCCATCGATATGGCCCAAGGTCGCCACCGACGAGGTGTAGACCACGCGCTCCACCTTCTCGGCCAGGGCGGCGGTCATCAGGGCGCGGGTGCCTTCCACGTTGGCCTGCATCATGGCGGCCGGATCGGGCACCCAGATGCGGTAATCGGCGGCGGTGTGGATCAGCACCCGGCAGCCTTCCATGGCCTTGCGGAGCGAGGCGGCGTCTTCCAGCCGGCCCTCGACCACCTCCACATGCAGGTTGGCGACGTTGCGCCGGTCCGAGGTGGGGCGCGCCAGCACGCGCACGGCCTCGCCGCGGGCCAGCAGGGCGCGAACGATGGCGGCGCCGACGAATCCGGTCGCTCCGGTGACGAGAACAGGTCCAGGCATTTCCCCACGCCTCATCGCGGCCGGGCGGGATCGCACGGCCGATAGCCGGTAGTTACAACGATTGTGCGGCGCACCGCCAGTGATTCTTTGGGGATATTGCGATCACGAGGAACTGCGTTCCCGCGTTCTTTCGTCATGGCCGGGCTCGACCCGGCCATCCACGCGTCTCCGCCTGAAAACCCCATGACACAATGTACCGGACGGATGGGCGTGGATCACCGGGACAAGCCCGGTGATGACCGTGAAAAGAACGGATCCGAGCCTCACCCGAATCCGCACTCCACCAGCAGGCGGTGGAAGTCGCGCAGGTGCTTCTCGCCCTGGCTGGGATCGGGCATGGAGGCGACGAACTTCTCCTCGAACTGCTTCTGGCGCAGATGCTCGACCACGCGGGCCTTGGCCATGTTGAGCGACTTGCCCTCGATCAGCACGCCCGAACCGCAGAACTTGACCAGACGGATGGCCCGCATGGCCAGCGGATCGTCGGGCTTGTCCACCTTCTCGATGATCTCCTCGGCGGTGAGGTAGCGGACCATCACGTCGTCGATGCGGTCGGCCAGTTCCTTCCTGAATTCGTCCACCAGATTGGGGCAGGTGCGCAGCAGCTTGTTGGCGTTGTTGAGCGCCGCCATGCGGGCCGGCGGCGCCAGGCGCACCGGCACCCAGGCGTCGATGTGGTTGGAGCGCCGCACATGGGCGTCGAGCATCTCGGTCAGAATCTCGCCCATGCTGCGCCCCAGGTTGGAGCCGGCGAGCGTCAGCAGGAACTGCAGCCGCACGCAGCCGTCGGGCAAAGCGCCCAGCAGCAATTGCAGCGCCTGGGGCGCGGAAACGCTGGCGCCCCCGGAATTGAGCACCCGGGCGCCGCGCTGCAAGAGCGCCTCGGCCATGGGCGCGCCGCCCACCACCCGGTCCTTGTCCACCAGCCGGGTCAGCAGCTTGTGGAACATCTCGTATTCCTGCGAGGAATCGTTGCGCGACAGGGGATTGGTTCCCCCCGCCTCGCGCACCACGCGGCCCATCAGCACGTCGCGGCTTTGCGGCAGCGCCCCTTCGGCGAACAGCTTGTTCAGCTCGGTGAAGGTCTGGGGGGCGAACTTGGCGGCCTCGCCCGCCCCCTCGGTCAGGCTGACGATGGTGCACAGCGCCGCCGACAGGTTGGACTGGAAGCCCAGCAGGTCCTGGATGACCTGGGCCGGCACGGTGAGGTCGGCGATCACCGCGTCGATCTCCACCATGTTGCCCTTGGCCTCGGGCTCGGCCGCCCAGGTGATCAGCAGATCCAGCTTGCCGAACCACGACCGCTTTTCCAGCAGGGCCACGGTCATGTACGAGCGCAAGGTGAAGGAATCGCCCTTGGCCGAAGCCAGGGCCTCGGCGAAGGTGGCGGGCGGCTTGGGCTTCTTGGCGGCGAAGTCGCGCGCCCGCTTGCCCATCTCCTCCCAGGTCTTGTCGAGGACGTCCTTGCGCGCCTTGGAGTCTTCGCCCGACGCCTTGGCCTGCAGCGAGGAGACCCGGTCGATGGCCGAAAACAGCAGGTTGCCCTTGTCGGCGAAGCGCTTCATCTCCTTGGCGTCGTGCAGCAGCTCGAAGGGCGTCACCAGCGCCTCGTCCAGATACTTGCGCAGCAGCTTGCCCATGGTGGTGCGCGCCGGCTGGCCGTAGAAATCCTCGAGGCTGGCGCAAAGCGGAGCCTCGGTGATGGTGGCCAGGGTGGGATCGCCGGCGGCCTTTTCGGTCGCCTTCTTCTCCATCAGGACGGTTTCGGAATGGCTGCCGTCGATGCGTTCGTGATCCTTGACCACCCGCACGGCGGCATGGTTGCCCGATTGCAGCAGGTTCTCGGCGAAAGCCTTGGCCTTGGCCTCGTCGGGCGCCATTTCGGCGATCACCCAGTTCTTGTCGGCCAGGACCTGGACCTCGTACGAGATCTTCGGGCCGCTCATGACGAGGCCTCCGCGGTGCGGCGCCTTTCCAGCGCCGCCGCCTGCACCTCGCCGCGCGGATCACCCGACTGGGCGGCGCGGCGGAACCAGCGGATGGCCGCGTCGTCGTCCTTGTCCACGCCCAGGCCCAGCGCCAGCATCACCGCGTAATTGTACTGGGCCTCGGGCAAGCCCTGCTCGGCGGCGCGGCGGCACATCATGGCCGCCTCGGTGGGGTCGGCGTCGGTGCCGCGTCCCTGGCGCAGCATGTTGGCGAGGTTGTGCAGCGCGCTGGCCAGGCCCTGGTCGGCGGCCTGGCGGTAAAGCTCGACCGCCTGGGTCTCGTCCTGCTCCACCCCCTTGCCGGATTCGTAAAGGGCGCCCAACGCGAAGATGGCGCCGGCGTCGCCCTGTTCGGCCGCCTGCCGGAACCACTTGACCGCCACCTCGGCGCTGGATTCGACGCCGCGCCCCTGCTGGATCATGTTGCCCAGGTTGAACTGGGCCTGGGCGTCGCCCTGCTTGGCCGCCTCGCGGAACCATTTCAGGGCGTGGGCGTTGCTTTGCGCCACTCCCAGGCCCTGGTCGTACATCACGCCCAGCGAGAACTGGCCGCGTGCGTCGCCCGCCTTGGCCGCCAGGGTGTAAAGGCGCACCGCCTCGGCCAGATCGGGGGCCACGCCCTTGCCCTCGCGGTAGGCGTTGCCCAGCGCCACCATGGCCGCCGTATCGCCCTTGTCGACGGCGGCGCGCAGACGGGCCGGGTCGGCGATGAACTCGCCGATATGCAGCGGGTCGGTCTCCACCTCGATCTCGGGCAGGGCAATGACCTTGGGACCGGCCTGGACGGGGGTAGGAGGGGGCGCGGAAACGGGTTCCGGCGGAGGTGGAGGCGGAGGCGCGGCCTCGGCCGGGGGCGTTCCGTAATCGGGGCGCTCCGCATGCGGCGCCTTGCCCGGCAGGTCGTCGACCCGGCGGCGTACGTCCACCCCTTCGGCGGCCATCTTCTTCAAGAGGGCCATGGCCTCGGCGTTGCCCTGGCGCGCCGAGCGGACCAGCCAAACCACCGCCTCGTCCAGATCGCGCTTGACCTGATAGCCCAGGCGGTAAAGATCGCCGAGCTTGAACTGGGCGACCGGATCATTCTCCAGCGCCAGACGGCGATAACGGGTGACGATCTCAGGTTCGCGCGCCATTCTGGCCATCCATCCCGAGTGAATAGTCCACTAGCATGCCGTAAGCAAATGTCGGAGTCGATGCGATTAGATGGCCAAACCCGGCTTTATGCCGGTATCGCCGCCGCCCCCGAAGCCCGGCGGCGCGCCCTGCTCGGCCATCTGGCGGCCGAACTGGGACGGCCCGAGGCGGACATCGCCATCCTACGCGACCCAATGGGCAAGCCGTATCTGGCCGATCCCGGCCTGGAATACTGGTTCAACTGCTCGTCCGTGGATGGATTGCTGCTGATCGCCTCCTCGCGCACCGGGCCGGTGGGCGCCGACATCGAGACCGTCCAGCGCTGCATCCCGGTATGGGAGGACGCGTCCCGCACCTTCGCCCCCGCCGAGCAGGCGCTGCTCGCCGCCTTGAATCCGCCCGACCGCCCCCTGGCCTTCGCCCGGCTGTGGACCGCCAAGGAGGCGGTGCTGAAGGCAAGCGGTACCGGCATCGTCCATGGCATGGCCGAACCGGGACTGGAACACCTGGACGACTTACCCGCCCCTCCTCCCTGGCGGCCCGTTCAAATGCATGTAGGGGGTGAATGTTATGCCGTGACTTGGTATACCCTCCCCATCGACGAGGTTCTGGTCATCGCCGCCCGCGCCGAAACCTCGCCAAAACCGGGAAAAACGTGACACAGTCCTTGCCTTCAGCCCTCTTCGGCCTCCGCGATCCTTCGCTGATCCGCGACGAAACCCTGTGGGAAATCTTTTCCGCCAGCGTCCGGGCGTTTCCCCATGCGCCTGCCGCCACTTTCGGCGAGGTGACGCTCGGCTACGGCGAGTTGTCGGCCCGCGCCCAGAAGGTGGCCCGCGCCCTGGCGGCCCGGGGCATCGGGCGCGGCGACTTCGTCGGGCTGTGGATGAGCCGCTCGCTCGACCTGCACGTGGCGCTGCTGGGCATCTTAGCCACAGGCGCCGCCTACATCCCCTTCGACACCGAGGCGCCCCCCGAGCGAGTGGCGGAATGCCTGGACGATTGCGCCGCCAAGGCGCTGATCGTCGATGCCTTCACCATGGGGGCCATCACCGGCGCCATGCCGGCCCACACCCTGATCCTTCCCACCCTGGAGCAGGGCGCGCCGGACGGCGCCAGCCCCGACCCGCGCGCCCAGGGCGCGTCTCCCTCCGACCCGGCCTACGCCATCTACACCTCGGGCTCCACCGGCAAGCCCAAGGCCATCGTCATCAGCCACGCCAACATCTGCCACTACCTGCGCGCCGCCAATTCCATCTACGGCCTGCGCTCGGACGACGTGGTGTTCCAGGGCGCCTCGGTGGCCTTCGACCTGTCGCTGGAAGAGATCTTCGTCCCCTATCTGGTGGGCGCCAAGCTTTGGATCGCCGGACGGCGCACCCTGGCCGAGGCGGACCGGCTGCCGCAGGTGCTGGCCGAGGCCGGAATCACGGTGCTCGACACCGTGCCGACGCTTCTGAGCCTGCTGCCCGGCGACATACCGGGCCTGCGCATCATCATCCTGGGCGGCGAGGCCTGCCCGCCCGCCTTGGCCGAGCGCTGGTGCCGCCCCGGGCGGCGCATCTTCAACTCCTACGGTCCCACCGAGACCACCGTGGTCGCCACCGTGGCCGAGGTGGAGGCGGGCAAGCCGGTGACCATCGGGCGGCCCATTCCCAATTACACCTGCCACGTGGTGGACGACTTCACCCAGCCGGTGGCGGTGGGCGTCACCGGCGAGCTGCTGATCGGCGGGCCGGGCGTGGCGGCGGGCTATCTCGGCCGCCCCGAACTCACCGCCGAGAAGTTCATCGCCAATCCCTGGGACACGGACGGCTCGGCCCCGGTGCTCTACCGCTCGGGCGACGCGGCGGCCATCGACGAGAATGGCGACATCGTCTTCCACGGCCGCATCGACGATCAGGTCAAGATCAGGGGCTTCCGCGTCGAGCTGGGCGAGATCGAGGCCCGCCTGTCGGCCCTGCCCGGCGTCAATCAGGCGGCGGTCAGCTTGCGCACCGACGACGGCATCGAGCGGCTGGTGGCCACCATCCTGCCCGAGGCCGGGGCGGCCATCGAATCCGGCGCCCTGAAAGAGGGCCTGCGCGCCCAGCTGCCCGCCTACATGGTGCCGTCCCATTATCTGGTGGTGGACGATCTGCCCCGCCTGACCTCGGGCAAGCTGAACCGCAAGGCGCTCAAAGACCTGCCGCTGGACCTGTCGGTGGGCGGCGCCGAGCAGGAGGAGCCCGCCAACGCCACCGAGGCCGCCCTGCTGGAGGCGGCGCGCCGGGTGTTCCCCGGACAGGTCATCGGCTTCGCGGCCGATTTCTTCCTGGATCTGGGCGGCCATTCCCTGCTGGCCGCCAAGTTCGTCTCGGCGGTGCGCGAGACGCCGGAACTGGCCAGCCTGACGCTGAACGAGATTTATTCGGCGCGCACGCTTCGCGCCATGGGGGCCCTGCTCGCCGCCCGCGCGCCCGCCCCCGGGGCCAAGGCCGCCGACCTGTCCTTCATCCCGCCGACGGCCAAGCGCCGCTTCCTCTGCGGTCTGGCCCAGGCCATCGCCATGCCGTTCATCCTGGCGCTGACCACCGCGCCGTGGCTGGGCGTGTTCATCTCCTACATGCTGCTGTCGGGCGAGGACGCCAGTTTCTGGCGCGAGATCGGCACCCTGATGGTCACCTACGCGGTGATCAACATCGGCACCATCTCGGCCTCCATCGCGCTCAAATGGGTGATCCTGGGACGGACGCGACCCGGCCGCTACAAGCTGTGGGGCGTCTATTATTTCCGCTGGTGGCTGGCCCAGCGCGTGGTCAGCGTCGCCCACATCAAGTGGTTCCAGGGCACGCCCATCATGAGCATCTACCTGCGCCTGCTGGGCGCCAAGGTGGGCAGCGACTGCGTGCTGTCGGAAATGGAAGCCGGGGCCTTCGACCTGGTGCGCATCGGCGACGGCGTGTCCATCGGCGGCAAGACGCGGCTGGCCAACGCCGAGGCGGTGGGCGACGAACTGGTGATCGGCGCCATCGAGATCGGCGACGATGCCTATATCGGCACGTCGTGCATGATCAGCCACGGCGTGGTGATCGAGACCGGCGGCGAGCTGGGCGACCTGACCTCGGTGGCGCCGGACGCCAGGGTGGGCCGCTTTGAGCATTGGGACGGCTCGCCGGGCCGCAAGGTGGGCATGGTGGATGAAGCCGCCCTGCCCCAGGCCGCCCACGCCAGTTTCAGGCACAAGCTGGCGCTGACCATCCTCTACGGCCTGATGCTGGTGGTGCTGCCGCCCATCAGCCTGCTGCCCATCTTCCCGGCCTTCTTCATCTTCGAACGCCTCAGCGAAGTTCTGGTGGGCGGCGAATACGCCAGCATCCTGCCGCTGCTGGCCTGGCCCACCGCCATGGCCCTGATCTTCGTCACCGTGCTGCTGATCGCCATCGTACGCTGGACCGTGCTGCCGGTGGTCACGGCGGGCAGCTTCTCCATCTACGGCAGCCTCTATGTCCGCAAGTGGATCGTGGCGCTGGCCACCGAGCTGATGCTGGAAACCCTGTCCTCGCTCTACGCCACCGTCTACATGCGGCTGTGGTACCGGCTGATGGGCGCCAAGATCGGCAAGGACGCCGAGATTTCCTGCAATCTGGCCGGGCGCTACGACCTGACCGAGATCGGGCCGGGCTGCTTCATCGCCGACGAGGTGGTGCTGGGCGACGAATGCGTGCGGCGCGGCTGGATGGTGCTGGAGCCGGTCAAGACCGAGGCCCGCGTCTTCGTCGGCAACGACGCCGTGGTGCCGCCCGGCGCGGTGATCCCCACCGGCGCCCTGATCGGCATCAAGTCGCGCCCGCCGGCCAATGAGGAGATGTCGCCCGGCGACACCTGGTTCGGCAATCCGCCCTTCAAGCTGCCGGTACGCCAGCGCTTCGACGACGTGGGCGCCGACTGGACCTTCGCGCCGCCTCTGTGGCGCCGTGTGTGGCGCGCCGTGTTCGAGGCCTTCGCCGTCTCGCTGCCCACCGCCTTGTTCATCACCTTCGGCATCCTGACCGTGGACCTGCTGGCGCCCAGCATCCTGGCCCGCGAATACGCCATTGTCCTGCCGCTGTTCGTCGCCGCCTCGGTAGCCATCTCGGTCTCGCTGGCCCTGTCGTCGGTGGCGGTGAAGTGGCTGATGATGGGCGCCTACCGTCCCACCGCCAAGCCCATGTGGTCGTGGTGGGCGCTGCGCACCGAGGCCGTGGCGGTGATGTACTGGGGCCTGGCGGGCAAGGTGCTGCTGGACCATCTGCGCGGCACGCCCTTCCTGCCGTGGTTCCTGTGGCTGTACGGCTGCCGCTTCGGTTCGGGCGTGTTCATGGACACCACCGACATCACCGAGTTCGACTGCATCGAGGTCGGCGATTTCTGCGCCATCAATTCCCTGTCGGCGCTGCAGACCCACCTCTACGAGGACCGGGTGATGAAGGTCGGCCGGGTCAAGCTTGGCACCGGCGTCACCGTGGGGTCGGGCTCCACCGTGCTTTACGACACCGACGTGGGCGACTTCGCCCGCATCGGCAAGCTGACCATCGTCATGAAGGGCGAAGGCATCCCCGCCCACTCCCAATGGGAGGGCGCCCCCGCCCAGACGGTCACGACCGCGCCGTGAGCGAACCACAGAAACGTTCGGTCAAGATCGCCGGCCACGCCACCAGCGTCACCCTGGAGCCGGAATTCTGGGAGTGCCTGCGCGAGATGGCGGCCGAGCGCGGCCAGTCGGTCAACCAGATGGTGGCCGAGATCGACTGCACGCGCGAGGCCAACCTGTCGTCGGCCATCCGGGTGTTCGTCGTGAACGAGCTGAAGAAAAAAGCCGCCGGGTAAGGCCCGGCGGCTTTTTCCATCGTATCCGGCCTGTTCGGCTACTTGCCCAGACGGCTCAGCACGAACCAGGCAAGGCCACCGGTCACCGCCAGGATGAATCCCAGGAACGTCAAGGCGATCACGGCCGTATCGTCGATAACCATACTGTCCTCCCCCTCGGAAAACGCATCTTGATGCAGGTCAAGAGTAGCAGCGTAAGCGCCGGATTGCTTTGATCTGGATCAGTGCAAAAAGTGTCATCGGCCCATCACTTAAGCGGCATTGAATCCCCCTGCCGTTCGCCCTAGGATTATCCCTGAAAAGTATGGATGACCCCGCAATCGGGAGGTGCCCGATGGCAAGCCTGAATTCGGAAAGGCTGACCTTGGCGGAGACCGGAGCCCTGGCCCTGGACGAAGCGGCCCGGGAACTGGACAAGGCCAGCGACACCGCCAGCTTCCTCAAGGCGCTGGAACGCAACCAGCGGGTCTGGCGGACCTTGGCCCATATCGCCATGTCGCGCGCCTGGCAATTCCCCAACGAGCGTCAGGTGGCCTATGCCCTGTCCACCGACAGCCAGGGGGCCAAGGGCAGCGACGACCGCATCAACACCTTGATCGACATCAACCGGGAGGTTTCGGACCTTCTGGCCCATGGCGACGACATCGCCCGCATCCGCGAGCGGGCCTACGCCATCTGGGAAAATCGCGGCCAACCGCAAGGCCAGGACCTCGAGCACTGGCTGCTGGCCGAGATGGAACTGTCCAGCGGCTGAAGCCGCCTCTTAGAGTTTGTCCGAGCTTGGTTGGATCGATGCCGCCGCCTCGCCCGTCACCCCCAACCTTGAGACACGGGTGTCCAGTTTAATTTGAGGCGGCAGACGTGGAGTCATGAGACACGGATGTCACGGATGCGGTGCTTCGCACCGCTCACGGATAAACACGGAAATGCTCTCATTTCCGGCTACCTCCCCAACCCTGCCCCAGAATGACCATATGGAATTTCCATAATCCGTGGCCGCGAAGCGGCATCCGTGTCCATCCGTGTTCCATGACCGGATCAAACCCGCATTGGCTCCGCCATTCGGCGCTCTCATGGAAATTTAAACTGGACAGCCGTGGCCTTGAGCCGGGGTCCAGGGGGAGCGTACCCAAATGCCATCGTCTGTGACTCCTGGGTCCCGGATCAAGGCCGGGACGACGAGGCCAAGAGCTTCAACCTAACTCGGACAGGCTCTTAAACCGGTTGGTCCGGCGCGCAGACCAGGGGCAGGTAATCCGCCGCCTGCTCCACCGGCAACGGACGGGCGAAGTGATAGCCCTGGGCGTAGTCGCAGCCGTTTTCCCCCAGGAAACGGCTTTGCTCCTCGGTCTCCACCCCTTCGGCCACCACATCCAGGGACAGGGCCTTGGCCATGCGGATGATGGCCAGGCAAATAGCCTCTCCCTCGGGGTCGCCGGGCAGATCGGCGACAAAGGAGCGGTCGATCTTCAGCACGTCGACGGGAAAGCGCTTGAGATAGCTGAGGCTGGAATAGCCGGTGCCGAAATCGTCGATGCTGAGCTTGATGCCCAGATCCTTGAGGCGGAACAGGACCCCGCGCACCTGCTCGGCGTCGCCCATCAGCATGCTTTCCGTCAGTTCCAGTTCCAGCAGCGACGGCGTCACGCCGTATTCGCGCAACAGGGCGTCGATCTCGCCGGCCAGTCCGGGATTGCCCAATTGCCCCGCCGACAGGTTGACCGCCACCGGCAGCGCCAGCCGTCCGCTGGCCTGCCAGCCGGCCATGGCGTCCAGAGTCCGGCGCAGCACGGTGTCGCCGATGGCGGCGACCAGGCCGCATTCCTCGGCCAGGGGAATGAAGCGGCCCGGCGGCACCAGCCCGTGCTCGGCGCTCTGCCAGCGGGCCAGGGCCTCGAAGCCGGTGACGCGGCCCTCGTCCAGCCGGACCTTGGGCTGCAGATGGATGAACACCTCGCCGTCGCGCAGGCCCCGGCGCAGGGACTTTTCCAGCTCGCGGCGCTCGACCATCTGGCGGTCCATGGCATTGGTGAAGAACTGATAGCCCAGGCGCCCCTTTTCCTTGGCCTTGTACATGGCGATGTCGGCCTTGCGGATCAGCGTCTCGGCATCCGAACCGTCGTCGGGCGCCATGCTGATGCCGATGGAGCAGCCCACCTCGATGGCCTGGGAATCGATGGAGAAGGGATCGCCCATCAGGGCCAGGACGCGCTCGGCCAGTTCCGCCGCCTTCTCGCGGGTCTGGATGTCGGGGGCGAGCAGGATGAATTCGTCGCCGCCATGGCGGCAGACGATGTTGTAGCCGCCCTCGATGGACCGCAGGCGGTCGGCCACTTCCACCAGCAGCCGGTCGCCGAAGCTGTGGCCCAGCACGTCGTTGACCACCTTGAAATTGTCCAGGTCGATGAACAGCAGGCAGTGCAACTGCCTCGCCCCGGTCTCGGGCAGGATTTCGTCCAGCTTCTCGCGCAGCACCACCCGGTTGGCCAGGCCGGTCAGGGCATCGTGGCGGGCCAGGAAGCGGATGTTGGATTCCGCCTCCTTGCGGGCCGAGATGTCGCGCATGATGCCGGAATAGAAGCGGCTCCCCTTGAACGAGAAGCCGGCCAGGGTGACTTCCACCGGGAACAGGGTTCCGTCCTTGCGCTGGGCCGGCTGCTCGCGCGGATTGGTGTCGATCTGGTGGTCGGCGACCTGCTGGATGTGAGCCAGGATGGCGTCGTGACGCTCGCGCATGTATTCGGGCATCAGCATGGTGAGGTTGCGCCCCATGACCTCGTCGGGGGCGTAACCGAACATGCGGGTCGCACCGCGGTTCCACGAGACGATGTGGCCCGAAGCGTCGATCACCACCAGGGCGTCGCTGGCGCTCTCCATCACCAGCCGGAACTTCTCCTCGGAATCGCCCAGATCGTGGAGCAGTTCCCCCACCCGCCCGGTCATGGAGTTGAAGGCCGAGGCCAGCGCGCCCACCTCGTCCGTCGAGGTGACCGGCGCGCGCCGGGTCATGTCGCCGGCCTCTACGTCCCTCACCGCCTCGGCCAGGGCGTCGATGGGGGCCAGGATGGCGCGCCGCGCCTGGCGCATCAGGGCCCAGGCCCCGATTCCGCCCAGCAGCAGGACCAGGGCGACGATCAGCACCGTGCCGGCCGGCAGCTTGAGCGCGCTGAGCAGCGGCTGCTCCACCACGACCAGGAAGCGGCGGCCGCCGATGACGAAAGCCTCGCTGGTGGTGAACGACCATGCGCCGTCCAGGCCTTTGCCGATCCCGTCGGCCACCGGCAGGGTCCGGATGGTCCGGGCCAGCACCACCGAGGGGTTGCGATGGGCGATCACCTGACCGGCATGGTCGAGGACATAGCTGTTCAGCGGTTCGAGCCCGGCCCGCGGCCAGGTCAGGTCCCATACCCGCCGGAAGCGGGCCTGGGCCAGGATGAAGCCTTCGGGCTGGCCGCTTCTCGGGTCGATGGAGGGGACGGCCAGACCGATCATCGGCTCGTTGGTGGCGCCGTACTGGCGCACGACTCCGATGGCGTTGGCCCTTCCGATCATCGCCGCCGCCACCTCGGGCAGATGGGCGAGCCCGGCCGCCCCCTGGGACACCACCGGCTCGTAGCGGCTGGCCCGCGCCTTGATGTTTCCCGAAGGGTCGAGGACCGCCACCTCGATGAACATGGGCTCGAAGGCGACCAGTCCATCGGCCAGGGCCTGCCGTTCCCGGGCGCCCATGGCGGCCAGGTTCTGGCGGCGGATGGCGCCTTCCAGTTCAAGGACCAGGGCTCCCAGGTAATTGCTGAACTCCGAGATGATGGTCCGCCCGACCTGACGCTGGATGGCCTCGGTCTGGCGGTCCTGCAGACGATAGACGGTCACCGACAGGGCCAGGCCGGCCAGCAGCAGCGGGCCCATGGCCAGGCCGACGAAGGCCCGCCGCAGCTTGCGGTGGAGCGAGCGGTCAGCGGCCATCGTCCCCCCTCACCGCGCGGATCAGTTCTGCCTGGCGCAAGATGGTGTCGGGGATTTGAAGCCCCAGGCGCCCGGCCGTCTCCATGTTGATCACCAGACGGAATTCCGCCGTCTCCACCGGCAGGTCGCCGGCGGGAACGCCGCCCAAGATCTGGGCGGCCAGCCGCGCCCCCTGGCCTCCCAGCGAGCGCATGTCGAGGCCGTAGGACATGAAGGCGCCCTCGACCACGCCGCCCCGCTGCGGCGTCGTCAGAGGAATTCCCCGGCCCAGGGTGGCCAGCATGAGGCGCGGCACCTGGGACGCCACGAAGGCGTCCACCGGCACGAACACCGCGCCGACGTCGGGAGCCATCCGCGCCAGGGCCCCGTCCAGCTCGGCCAGATTGCGCACATGGGCCTGATCGATACGGATGCCCAGCTCGGCGGCCAGCGGCGTGATCTTGGCGAGAGACACCCTGGGCGAGGCGTCGTCGGGATTGTAGGGCACCAGCACCGCCTTCAAGCCCGGCAGCAGCGTCTTCAGCCATTGCAGGCGCACCGGCTCCTGGATGCCGAAGGTGACGCCGGTGGCGTTGCGTCCCGGCCGTCCCAGGGTCTCGGCCAGACCGATGGCGATGGGGTCGCTGGCCGGGGCGAAAACCAGCGGCGTGCCTAAGGGCTTGGCCACGGCGAAGGCGGCCTTGGCCGCCGGGGTGGAGAGGCTGAGAAACAGGTCGGGCTTCAAGGTGGCCAGCCGTTCCGCCTCGGCCTCCAGGGCCGGGCCGGTGACCGGGCCGCGATAGTGGTAGGTGACGCGCCCGCCTTCGGGATACCCCTGGGAGGCAAGGCCGGCCTTGAATCCGTCCAGGGCCTCCTCGGCCACGATGGCGTGGTTGAGGACGCCGATCACCAGCCTGCGGTCGTCGAAGACCCCGCCCCAGTTCAGCAGCATGAACACTGCGGCCAGCACGACGCCCCCCGCCGCCGTCGCAATCCAGCGAAACCGCATTCGGCCCTCCCCTTAGCCACCCCATACGTATGGAAAGGTAGATGGGAATGGCATCTTACCGCTTCAAGCCGGGAATTTGCCACCGGCAAAGATCATATTGCCTTTTTGTTCTGTTTATTTTATCGTTACGTTCTTTGCAGGAGACCCCCGGCATGGACGAACAATGGACCAGCGCGGCCCACGAAATGGTCGCCTATTTCGGACGGGAAGCCGTGTTCGTGGCGGCGCGGCGCGCCGCCGAATTGGCGCGGCAGGGCGACTGGCCGGCGGCGGACCGGGCCATGCGGCTGCTCTCCCAGGTCGAGCGCATGCACCGGGCGAGGGGAATCGGCCATGCATGACACCATGCTTTCTCCCGCCTCGGCGGAAGTGACGGCACTTCGGGCCTTGGCCTGGCTGGTCACCGACCAGGACAGGGCCATGCGCTTCCTGGCGCTGACCGGCTGCGATTCCCAAACCCTGCGGCAGCGAGCGGGCGAGGCGGAGGTGCTGGGCGCGGTGCTGGATTTCCTGCTGGACGACGAATCGGCGTTGCTGGCCTTCGCCGACGAGGTGGACCTGCCCGCCCAGTCGGTGGCCCTGGCCCGCCACGCTTTGCCCGGCGCGCTCAGGCGCTGATCCGCCATCGAGAGGGGCGAGCTCATCCTCTCCCCCTCCCCCGGCTTTGCTGGGGGTGAGGCGGGGTGGGGGCGGGGGGGAGAGGGGCTTCTTATTTAATATCCTAGCCGAACAGCCAGCGGCGCAGCAGCCTGGTGGCCTGGGGCATGAAGACGTAGGTCATCAGCAGCACCTGGGCCGAGACCATGATCAGGGCCTTGAGCCACAGGGGCTGGGCGGCGATCAGCGGTCCGATGGCGAAATTCAGGCCCATGACCACGCCATAGGCCACCAGGGTCACCACCAGGGCCATCTTGTGGGGCGACGGCCGGGCCTGGGCGGGCACCTCGGGCAGGTCGAACCAGAATTCCAGGCCGGTGACCTTCTTGATCTCGGCTTCCGGCTCGACCATGCCCTCCAATTCTTCGAGGAACTTGGCGCGCATCTCGGATTTCTCGAAGGCGTGGCACTGTTCCCAGTTGGCGAAGCGGTAGATGGTGACGTAGGCGTAATCGGTGGCGGCCGCCGGCCGCAGGACGTTGACCCCCTGATAGCCCGGCCAGTGGCAGACCTCGGCGGTGATCCGCGATATCCAGGCCTCGTAATCGGCCTCGCGGCCGGCGACGGCCTTGCGCGCGATGCTGACGGTAACCGGTCCGGCCTGGCCTTCCATCGTCTTTTCCTTTCCACCCCCGGGTCCCTTCCCTATCTGGGAGTTGAAAACCCGTATGCACAAGGACCACAATGCCGCCTGTCGCACGGGATCAACAGAATCGGATTCCCCCATGTTCCTAAGGTCGATGGCCATGCTTGCATTCGCGATGGCCGCCAGCCTCGGCTGCGAAGCCGACGCGGCGGAATCCCAGGCGGCCACCACTCCGGCCAAAGGCGTTCCCGGCGCCCCCGTCGCGGCATCCGTGGCGGTGGAGAATTTCACCCTGGTGGACAAGGCCCCGGTGGCCAACGGCTACGGCATCTTCACCATCGAAGCCACCGGCCTGCTGCCGGCGCCGCGCAAGCGCGAGAGCTTCACCCCCACCGAGGACGAGCATTTCTACACCCTGCGCCGCACGGTGGAGCGCTTCCTGCTGCGCAAGGAGATCCCGCGCGGCTGGACCCGCTCCAACGAGGCCACCTTCTCGTTCAAGAACGAACTGGCCCGCTTTCCCCGCACCGACGGCATCGCCTATGCCGTCGAGGGCGAACTGGTGCTGCACGGGACCAAGCCCATTCCGGTGGGCGTCACCCTGACGGCGCCGCCCGGCGACGCGGTGCTGCGCTATTCCGTCGGCATCATGGCCGCCAACCAGTCCCTGATGATGAAGGAAGGAGTGATCGAAGGCCCGAACCGCAAGGTCGGCTGGATGCTTTCGCTGCGCCCCAGCGGCCCCGACGCCGCCATTCCGGTCCGCGCCGTCTTCGCCGTCCGGGCCGAGGGCGGCGACGAAGCCAGCCAGCGGGCGGCGCTGGAAGGCGTCACCGCCACCCTGAACGCCTCCTCCGACGGCCGCGCCGCCGTGGCGGAACGGGCCAACGATGCCTCGGAATGGCTGAAGCCGGTACAGGCCTTCATGCGGCCCGATCAGGTGGCGGGCAAGGCGGGCGGCAAGGAAGAAAAGAAGGACGACAAAAAGGAAAAGAAGGGCGGGCACTAAGCCCCTTTCCTTCGGCCATCATGGCAGACCCGGCCCCCCCTAAGCGCCCAACCACCCGCTCCGGCCGCCCCACAAGGGCCGAACCGCCCGAGGATTGCCCGGTCAAGGACCGCTGCCGCCGGGCCCGCGCCCAGGTCTGCCTGGATTGCGGCGTCGAGCGGAAGCTGCGCCGCTCCCGGCGCAAGGGCGTCAATCCACCCCCGCCGCCTTGTCCAGCTGACCCACAATGAAGCCGACGACCACCAGCACGAAGGGGACGAGGAACAGGCACCACACCAGGGCGTGGACCAGCCGGTCGCGGGCCGGATTCTCCGCAATCGGTCCGGTTTCGACCGCCACCGGCGGGGCGACCGCCAGCCGGGGCCGTATGACCAGCCAATAGACCAGACCCAGGCAGGCGCAGGCCAGGGCGGTCACGCCGACGATGCGCGCCCCGATGGCGGCGGCGACGTCGAGACGCATGCCCATCACCATCAGCCAGACCGGGGCGGTCAGCCCCGCTCCGGCGGGCAGCAGGACGGCGCAGATGACCAGAAAAATACCAAAAGGCGAGGACGGCAGGCGCATGGCGGGCTTTCATCAATGAACGGCCGCAGAGGCTAGCACCCCAGCCTGACGTTTGCGTGACAGGCCGCCCGTCCTATATTGATGCCGTCCTTCCCTTGCGATCAGGCCCATGAGCGACCGAACGCCCCGCCGCCATTCCCTCGTCTCCGCCCTGCTGGTGCCGCCCGCCGTCCTGCTGATGCTGGCCGAGGAAGTGGTCTGGGCCGGATTGAAGGCGCTGATGGCCCGCCTGGGCCGCCTGCCCCTGGTCGCCCGGCTGGAGGCCCGCATCCAGACCCTGCCCCCCATGGGGGCGGCGGCGCTGTTCCTGGCGCCCGGCGCCGCCATGTTTCCCTTCAAGCTGATGGCGCTGTGGGCCATGGCCCATGGGCACGTTCTGTGGGGGATTCTGGTGCTGCTGGCCGCGAAACTCACCGCCACGGCGCTGTTCGCCCGCATCTACACCCTGTGCAAGCCGACCCTGATGAGCGTGGCGTGGTTCGTGCGCCTGCACGACTGGATCACCGGCGCCAAGGCCTGGGCCCATGCGCGGCTGAACGGGTGGAGAGTGTGGCGTTTCGCCCGCCGATCCATCGGCCGGCTGCGGAGCTGGGCGGCGCGCCTGGTCGCCGCCCTGGGCTGACCTACTCGATCAGCCCGCGCCGGATGGCGTAGGCCGCCAGTTCGGCGGAATTGTGCAGGTCGAGCTTCTGCATGATCTTGGTGCGGTGGGTCTCCACCGTCTTGATGGCGATGCCCAGGTCGTCGGCGATCTCGCGGTTCTTGTGGCCGCGGGCGATCAGCTGCAGCACCTCGCGCTCGCGGGCGGTCAGCGAACCGCCGGCCATGTCCGAGCCTTCCAGGTATTCCTTGACCAGTTCCTCGGACAGGCCGGGGCCCAGATAGGTCTTGCCGGCGCACACCGCGTTGAT
Organism: Magnetospirillum sp. XM-1; assembly: GCF_001511835.1. Taxonomy (NCBI): domain Bacteria; kingdom Pseudomonadati; phylum Pseudomonadota; class Alphaproteobacteria; order Rhodospirillales; family Rhodospirillaceae; genus Magnetospirillum; species Magnetospirillum sp. XM-1. The sequence goes on along the minus strand of NZ_LN997848.1, from coordinate 1,978,849 downwards.
GGCGGCCATCAGCTCGGCGTGGCCCAGCTTCTTCAAGGCGTAGCCGTCGGCACCGGCCGCCAGGGCCTCGGCCACCCGGCGTTCGCAATTGGCGACGGTGAGCACCAGGACGCGCACCTGCGGCGCCACCTGCTTGATGCGCCGGGTCGCCTCGACGCCATCCAGTTCGGGCATGGACAGGTCCATCAGCACCACGTCGGGCGACAGGGTGCGGGCCATCTCCAGCGCGCCCTTGCCGTCCTCGGCCTCGCCGACGATGGTGACATCGTCAACCGCCAGCAGGGCAACCAGGCCCTGCCGAACCAGCTGTTGATCCTCGGCTATCAGAATGCGTACCGTCACAGTCGTTCTCCTCCGCCTGCCGGATAATCGCCGAGTTCAGGCCCCACATCAAGGGAATGCGCATTCCGATACGCATTCCTTCCCCAGGCTTGCCTTAGTGATCATACGATCTGCCTATGTCTATGAATTGCTTCACATTGGGGGCGCCTTGTCATGAAAATCGCCGTTGCCGTCGATTCCCGCTTCGCCAAGGTCGCCGGACATGCCGGCCGCGCCCGCCACTGGCTGGTCTATGACCCGGAGGAAGGCCCCGCCGCCGCCCGGATCGAGCTGGAACCGGCCCAGGTGTTTCACCATTACGAGGGCGAAGGCCCCCACCCGCTGGACGGCATCGCGACGGTGATCGCCATTTCCGCCGGCGACGGCTTCATGAAGCGCATGCAGGCCCGCGGCGTCGATGCCCGCCAGACCGCCGAGACCGACCCCGGCAAGGCGGTGGCCGATTACCTGGCGGAACGCCTTGCCGACCCCAAGCCGCGTCCCATCGGCTCGCTGATCTGCAAGACGCTGGATCTGTTCTCCAAGCATAAGTAGGAGTTGGACGTCGAGCCCCGAACAAAAATCCCCCTCCCCCGGCAAGCCGGGGGAGGGGGTGCGGATGGCTCTCGGACGCGTCAGCCGTCCTTGTCGGCGTAGGGATTCTTGCCGCCGCGCACATAGAGGCGGACCGGCACGCCGGGCAGGTCGAAGGCTTCGCGCAGGCCGTTGACCAGATAGCGCGAATAGGATTCCGGCAGTTCCTCCGGCCTTGTGGCGAACAGCACGAAGGTCGGCGGCCGGGCCTTGGCCTGGGTCATGTAGCGGATCTTGTAGCGGCGTCCGCCCGGCAGGGCCGGCGGCGGGTGACGCTCGATCATGTCTTCCAGCCAGCGGTTGAGCTGGGCGGTGGGGATGCGGCGGTTCCAATGGCCCCAGGTGTCCACCACCGCATCCATCAGGCGCTCGACGCCCCGGCCGGTCAGCGCCGACAGGGTCACGGTGGCGACGCCCTTGGCCTGGGGCAGCGAGGTCTCGAGCCGATCCTTCAGGCGCTTCAGCGCCGTCTGGGGGTCGTCGACCATGTCCCACTTGTTGATGGCCAGAACCAGGGCGCGGCCTTCCTCCACCACCAGCCGGGCGATGGTCAGGTCCTGCTTGTCCAGGATGGCGGCGGCGTCCATCACCAGCACCACCACCTCGGACATGCGGATGGTCTCGATGGTGTTGCCCACCGACAGCTTCTCGATGGCGTCGTAGATCTGAGCCTTCTTGCGCAGGCCGGCGGTGTCCACCAGCTTCATGCGCCGCCCCCGGTGCTCCCACTCCACCGCAATGGCGTCACGGGTCAGCCCGGCCTCTGGCCCGGTCAGCAGGCGCTCCTGGCCCAGCAGCTGGTTGCCGAGCGTCGACTTGCCCACATTGGGGCGTCCGACGATGGCCATGGTCAGCGGGCGGGTGGGATCATCCTCGTCGCCGTCCTCCGGCTCCTCGGGATCGTCACCGTCCTCGGTCAGCGCGCCGGCCTTGATGGCGTGATCGCGCAGCGCCTCGAACAGTTCGTACATGCCCTCGCCGTGCTCGGCCGAGACCGGCACCGGCTCGCCCATGCCCAGGCCGTAGGACTCGTACATGCCCGGCATGCCCGCCTTGCCCTCGCACTTGTTGGCCACCAGGATCACCGGGGTGGGCAGGCGGCGCAGGTGGTCGGCGAAATGGCGGTCCAGCGGAGTCACGCCGGCGCGGGCGTCGATCAGCAACAGGGCGACGTCGGCCTCGGACACCGCCAGATCGGTCTGGCGGCGCATGCGCGCCTCGACGGAATCGCCGCCCTCGTCCTCGAAACCGGCGGTGTCCACCACCTGGAAGTCCATGCCCAGCAGGCTGGCCTTGCCCTCGCGGCGGTCGCGGGTCACGCCGGGCAGATCATGGACGATGGCCAAGCGCTTGCCCACCAGACGGTTGAACAGGGTGGACTTGCCCACATTGGGGCGTCCGACGATGGCCACGGTAAAGGACATGAAGGGTACTCTAGCGATAAGCGACGAGATCGGCGTCGTCGGTCAGGAAATAGAGGGTGTTGTTGGCGATCACCGGGGCAATGCTGATACTGGCGGGAGCCTCCTCCCAGCCCAGCATGTCGCCGGTATAGGGCGACAGCGACACCAGCTTGCCGTCCGACGACGCCAGGATCAGGCGGTCCGAAGCCAGGACCGGGCCGACCCAGACGATGCGGCCCTCGCGGTCCTTGGGATTTTCCCAGTTCTGCATCTCGGTCACCCAGACGATGCGGCCGGTCTTCGCCTCCAGCGCCAACACCTCGTTGTTGTTGGTGAGCACATAGAGATAATCGCCGGCGATCCACGGGCTCTGGACGCCGCCGATCTCCTTTTCCCAGATGCGCCGCCCGGTGCGCTGCTCCATGCAGACCAGCATGTCGGCGTTGCTGATGGCGTAGACGCGACCCCGGTCGATGGCCGGGCGGCCACGGATGTCGAGCAGGGCGCCGACGATCTCGGTCCGGCGCACCGTGGCCAGCGAATCCTGCCAGATGATCGAGCCGTTCTCGACGCGCAGCGCGAAGATCTCGCCCGAGGAATAGGGCACCACCACCATGTTGCCGTCCACGGCCGGCGAATTGCCGGCCAGCAGGCCGGCGGATTCGGCGATACCGGTATGGGTCCACAGCACCGAACCGTCCTCGGCCGCCAGGGCGTGGGTCTGGTTGTCGACGGTGACCGCGAACACCCGCCCGCCGCGCACGGTGGGCGAACCGCGCAGCGGCCCGGACACGGTCTGGCGCCAGTCGATCTTGCCGCTCTTGGCGTCGAGCGCCACCACCTGGGCGAAACCGGTGGCGGCGAAGATCTGCCCGTCCTCGTAGGCCAGGCCGCCGCTGGTATAGACCTCGGAGGTGTCCTCGGGCGTAAGCTCGCTCCGCCACAGCCGTTTGCCGGTGTTGGCGTCGAAGGCCGACACCATGGACGAGGCGTCGACGGTGAAGATCTTGCCCTCGGCGACGATGGGCTGGCCCAGCAGGCGGCGACGCTTGCCGGCCGAGGTGCCGGCGTCGCTCTTCCAGGCGCGCGTCAGGGAATCGCCCACCTGCATGTGGTGCATGGCATGGTTGGAATAGCCGCCGGCCTGGGGCCAGTCGTCGTTTTCCTCGGGCGGCGGCAGCACGATCTTGGCCTGCGCCCCGCCCATGTCGGGCTCGACCATCTTTTCACGCGACAGGATCGAGATGCGCTTGCCCGGCAGCGGCGGCGCCTTGTTGTCGCCCAGCCAGCTGTCGCAGCCTCCCAGCGCCAGCACGGCGATCAAGACACCGGCGATCCTGCGCGTCATGACGGTCATTCCCATGAATCAGCTCCTGGCGCGTTGCCCGGTGGCGGCTAGCAATTCGGCGGCACGGGTCCTGAGCCCCTGGGGCGCGGCGGCATCCTCGGCGATCTTGGCCAGCAGATCGGCGGCGCGGGCGGCGTCTCCGCGCTTCAGGGCGGCCAGGGCCAGGATTTCGCGGGCGGAATGGCGCCACGAGCTGGCTTCCACCGCCAGCGGCTCCACCGACTTCTCGACGGCGGCGGGATCGCTGGTGTCCAGCACCAGATAGGCGGCGCGGATGGCCGACATGTCGCGATAGACCTTGTCCACCCCGCTATCGGCGGCAATCTTGGAATACAGCGCGGCGGCGCCGGCGAAATCGCCCGCCTGCTGGGCCATGTCGGCCCGGCGCAGCTCGGCCAGCAGGCGATAGCCCTTGGGCCCCTCGGCGGCCAGCTTGGCCAGCACCTCGGAGGCTTCGTCCTTCTTGCCCTGCTCGACCAGCGCGGAGGTCTCGGAATAGCGCGACGAGGCGGCCTGGCGCTGCTTGGCGTCCCAGCCCTGCCAGCCCTGCCAGCCGGCCACCGACAGCACCAGCGCCACGGCAGCCGCCGTCAGCAGGCCGCCATGCTTCTTCCACAGCCTGTTAAGCTCATCCTGCCGCAGATCCTCGTCCACCTCCTTGATCAGGAGGTCGGCGGCGGCATCGTCGTGCTTCTCGGTCAAGGAACTCTACTCCATGCGGGCGGTCTGGCTCCGGGCCGTTGGCCTGGAGCCGCGCCGTAACATAGTCCGCCCCGGCCCCCTTGGCAAATACGGCGTCACGAATCCCTTCAAGGCGTCTCGCGCCATTTGATCGAACAGCCCATGCTGGGCACCTGATGCTCGGGCCCCAGCCCGGTGGCCGCCACCAGCCGCATGGCGTCCAGCAGTTCGCGGCGCGCATCCGGGGCGGCGGGCAGACGGCCGGATTCGTCTAAGCGCCCGCGATAACGCAGGCGGCCGTCACGGTCGAGGCCGAAGAAATCCGGGGTGCAGACCGCCCCCCAGGCCCGCGCCACCTCCTGGCTTTCGTCGAACAGATAGGGGAAGTCGATTCCATGGGCGCGGGCGAACACCTTCATGTTGTCGAAGGAATCCTCGGGGTACTGGACCGGGTCGTTGGAATTGATCGCCGCCACCCCGATGCCCTCGGCGCGCAGCAGGGCCGCGTCGCGGACCAGCCGGTCGATGATGGCGACCACATAGGGACAGTGATTGCAGATGAACGCCACCAGGGTGGGACGCCCGCCCCGAATGTCGGACAGGCTCCAGTTCCGCCCGTCGATGCCGGGCAGGGTGAAATCCGGCGCCGCCCAATCCCCGGCGCAAAGGGGTGCCGTCACCGCCATCTCCCCCCCCGGCAGAATCTGCCCATTGATTCCGTTTCGACGTGGTCTCACACTATAGTTCAAGTGTCTGGCAGGATCATAGAAATGATCGGTCGCAACGTTGTGCATAGTTGGGTTCTGGTCGGCATGCTGGCCGTGGGCGGGTGCGCCTGGATCGGCGAGCGGGGCTCGCTCAATCCCGCACCACGTCCGCTGCCCAATACCTATACCTTCATGCAGCTGGAAGCGCTGAGCCTGATCAACACCCACAAAACCATGGGCGACCATGTGGCGGGCTGGATCACCGGCAAGGATTGCTCGAGCCCCAGGGCCGAGCGCGGCGACGCCTATTGCATCGACCTGCCCGACCGGCCGACCCCGCCGCCCCAGGTCTATTGCTACAGCACCCTGGCGCGGCCCACCTGCTATTCCCAGCCCTACAACGAAGGCAACGACCGTCTGATCGGATTCGTTCCCGCCTCCACTCCCATCCGTTGACCGGCGCCCCCATCTAAATACTCGACAGACACCGTCCCCTGGGCGACAGTATTTCCAGGGGAAAGACCGGTGGGGTGGCCGATGGCGACATTGATCCGCATGTCCGAGTACCGGGGAAATACGGAGTTCGTTCATTTTGAACGCGCCGAGATTACCCAGTTGCTGACCCTTTACGCCATGCGGGTCGCCAGCGGAGAATGGCGCGACTACGCCATCGACGTCCGCCCGGACGGAGCGATGTTCTCCATCTTCCGCCACGCCCTCGAGCGCCCCCTTTATACCGTCACCAAATCTGCGGCCGGCTCCAAGGGCGCCACCTGGAGCGTCGCCCGTTCAGGGCGGATCGTGTCGCGCTTTCCCACCCTGGCCGGCGCCCTGGCCGCCCTGGACCGGGCGCCCCGCCCTGTCGGCTCATAGAAATGGAATGGAACACATGCGCCGGGTGATCGCCGCACTGATGGTGGCCGCGCTGATCGGCTGCGCCGCCCCGCCCCCGCCGCCGCCCGAGATGAGCGCCGAGGAGCGCGAGGAATTCCGCCAGGAAATGCTGGCCAACATGGAAAAGGTCGAGACCTTCCTGCAGAAGACCCGCCGGGGCATCAACCTGACCGAGATCACGCTGGGCTGGTTCACCATGATCCTCTTGAATGAACTCAGCGCCCACGACGCCGGGCTCTATGCCCACGTCCTGCACGACGACGCCACCACCGAAGCCTATCTTCGCAACGATTTCCGCGCCAATCCCGAGCGCGAGATCGCCGCCCTGGGGCAACTGGCCTACCAGGGCGAGGCGGATATCCGCCTGGCGGCGCGTGAGGCGCTGGTTTGCCTCACCACCATTCCCAATCCGAAATCATCCGAGGCCGAGCAGCGCGAGGCCAGGACAGAACTGGCCGCCGCCCTGCTGAAGCTCAAGCGCCATCTGGGGCGAATCGCGGCGGACAATCTCCCCCCCAATGCCGAGCTTCCCGGCACCTCCAACTGAGCGGTCCGGCCCCTCGAAATGCCGGCTTCCAAAATGCCGCCCCCCCCAAAATGAAGGAGAGGGAGCGTTTGGGGGCCGCTCCCTCTCCAAGCCCCCTCGCGGCCTTGGGGTTCGGGGATGGCCGCGAAGGAACATTTCACCTGTTTTATTGGTGGCGACGAGGAGGGGGCGTTGGGGGCGCCCCCTCCTCTAACGATCCTGCCCGCGGCTTGGGGTTCGGGGATGCCGCAAGCTGACCGTGCCACCGAAGGAAGCGTCGCCAAGGGACGACGCTTCCCCGTCTTCATCCGCCGTTCAGGCGGCCGTCATCTCCTCCCGGCGGGCGGACAACCGGCCGCCCAGCCGCAGGCTGAAGCCGAAGGAACTTCCGGCTCCGTCTTCCGATTCAACCCAGACCTGGCCGCCCAGGCGCTCCACTAGGCGGCGGACCACCGCCAGGCCGGTGCCGATGCCCGGCGCCACGCCCTCGTCGCCGCCGTGGGGACGGTAGAAAATCTCGAACATGCGGACCATGCGGGCCGAATCGATGCCCATGCCGTTGTCGCAGACCTTGATGCGGGCCATGTCGCCGTCGCGAACCACCGAAACGTGGATCACCGGGCGGCGGGACGCAGAGCGGTAGCGCACGGCGTTGTCCAGCAGTTGAACGAAGATCTCGATCAGCGAGGCCTGGTCGGCCTCCACCTCGGGCAGCGGGTCGACCACCAGGGTGGCCCCGGCCTCGGTCAGCCTTTCGGCAAGACGCTGGCGGGCGACGCCCATGGCCACCCAGGCCGAACACACCTCGCCGGTGCGCGGGATGGAATCCACCGACACGAACTCGCGCAGGCCGCTGACCAGCGCCCGCATGCGGCGCGCCCCGTCGACCACGTGTCCGACGTAATCGCGCACCTCGTCGTCGCAACCGGCGGCGTCGTGGGTGGCGAGCAACTGGGAATACGACACCATCCGGCGCAGGGGTTCCTGCAGGTCGTGGGCCGCCACGTCGGCGATGCGCTCCAGGTCGGCCACATAGCGGCGCAGCCTGTCGCGCTGTTCGGTCAATTCGGCTTCCCGCAGGCGCAGCCGCGCGGCGGTCCGCCGCTGCCAGTACACCGCCTGGACCAGCAGCAGGAGCATGACGCCCATGCCGATCACCAGGATTGTGGCCAGCAGCACGTTGCCGCCTCGGCCGCTTTCGACCGGCGCCATGCCGCCACCCGTGGCGAACTGCCGCTCGATTCCGGTATCGATCCCCAGCCCCAGCCAGAACAATGCGACCAGAAGCACGCCGACCAGTGCGGAAAGACGGCCGAAGCCGCTGCCGTCGTCAAAGCGTCCAATGATCGGATTGTGCCGCGGCACCATCTTTTCTCCACCCCGTCCCGCGGACCATGGCCTGCGGGAGAACCCAGTGGAGCCTTTATAGTGCGAAGTTCACAATGGAATTACGGCAGTGATTGAATTGCGCACCAATACCCTGTAAACGAGAGGTGAATACCAGACTGACAGTCGGCCGGAGAACGCAGTGTCGGCAAAAGCACATGTCTTGATCGTCGAGGACGAACCCGTAACCCGTGCCAAGCTGGCGGCCTATCTCACCGGAGAGGGCTTCCAGGTCAGCGAGGCGGCGGACGCCAAGGACATGAAGGCCATCGTGTCGCGTACGGTGCCCGACGTGGTACTGCTCGACATCAACCTTCCCGACGAAAGCGGCCTGATCCTGGCGCGCGAGCTGCGCGCCAAGTCGTCGGTGGGCATCATCCTGGTCACCGCCCGCCAGGACGAGACCGACCGCATCGTCGGCCTGGAAATCGGCGCCGACGACTACATCACCAAGCCGTTCAATCCCCGCGAGCTGGCGGTCCGCGTCCGCAACCTGCAGCGCCGCGTGGCCCCCACCATGGCCGCCGAGCGCTCGGCCACCGGCATCCACAATTTCGCCGGCTGGCGCCTGGATTGCGACGCCCGCCAGCTGACCTCGCCCACCGGCGAGCTGGTGCGCCTGACCCGGGGCGAGTTCGACGTGCTGGCCGCCCTGGCCCGCAACGCCGGCCGGGCGCTGACCCGCGACCAGCTGCTCGACCTCACCCAGCATGACGGCGAGGCGGTAATCGACCGCACCATCGACGTCCTGGTCGGCCGCCTGCGCCGCAAGATCGAGGCGGATTCGCGCCATCCGTCCATCATCCTGACGGTCCACGGCGTCGGCTATCGTCTGGTGGCCAACTAAGGACCGGGTGTCGGAGCGCGGGCATCTTGCCCGCATCCCCTAGCCGTGGCGCTCCACGTCGCCCTGGACCTCGTCGCCCTTGAGCCCGTGCGCCCACATCAGGCCGACCACCGCGCCCTTGACCCGGGGCAGCAGGCGCCAGATCAGCAGCCCCAAGCCGCTCACCGCCACCGCCATCTGCAGCTCCAGGGGCGGATGCCAGGCCTGTTCGGCGGCCAGGACCAGCGGCACCATGATGTGGCCGGCGATCAGCATGGTGAAATAGGCCGGGCCGTCATCGGCCTTGATATGCCCCAGACGCTCGCCGCAATGGGGGCAGACGGCACGGACGCCCAGATACCCTTCCATGCTGCCCCCCACACCGCAGCGGGGGCACAATTGCCGCGCGCCACGCCAGATGGATTGAAGGATGGGACGGCGCCGCCCGCCATCGGCCGCAAGATGCGGCGGCGGCGGGGCTGGCTTGCAGACGGGAACGCGCAGGCGCTTGGGCATTCGGACGCTCTTTGCGAATAAGACGCACTCTGTAGAGAGTGAGCCTCACCGCCGGCCTTTTCCAGTCCTTTTCGATTTGGGCTTGCGGGTTCTGAGCGCCGCGTCGAACGCAGCCCGGCCCCAGGCGCACAATTGCGCCCCATCCTCCAGGACATCCGCCGGGACCTCCCAATAGGGCATGGTCATGGGCCTGTCCTCCCACGGCTTGAACCGGGCGGCACCGGCGTCTTCGAACATGGCGCGGTTGCCGTCATCTGCCTTGAGGAACAGGGTGTCCCAGGCGATCAGCCCGAACATCAATCCGTCGAGATAGATGCCGAAGCCCCCGAACATGGCCCGGGCCGTCACGGGCCCCAACGGCGAAAGCACGTCGCAGATATGGTCGGCGAACTGGCGTGACATCCCGGCTTCCCCTCCTGGCCCGGCAGTAAAATATCTTGCCATTCCCGCCTCGGGCAATCTAGGCTAATAACTGCGATTTGTTATGTCGGAGTTTGTCCGTGGCCTTCATCAGCACCGGCGTCGAGTACGGCCTGCACTGCCTGCTCTATCTGGCCGACCCGGCGGGGCGGACGTCCAGCCCCAGCGTCCGCGACCTTGCCGAGCTCCAGGGGGTTCCGGCCGAGTATCTGGCCAAGCTGTTCACCAAACTGTCCAAGGCGGGCCTCGTCGTCGCCACCGAAGGCGTGCGGGGCGGATTCGCCCTGGCCCGGCGGCCCGAGGACATCAGCTTCCAGGATGTCATCCTGGCCATCGACGGCGACAAGTCCCTGTTCGAGTGCCGCGAGATCAGAGACCGCTGCGCCGTCTTCGACGCCGAGAAGCCCGCCTGGGCCTCCAAGGGATTGTGCTCGATCCACTCCATCATGCTGATGGCGGAAAAGCGCATGCGCGACGAACTGGCCGCCCATTCGCTGGCCGGGCTTGCCGCCCAGGTGGCCGCCAAGGCGCCGGCCGATTTCGGCCACCAGATCGCCGCCTGGCTGGACGAGCGGTCGGCCAACCGCCGCCCGGACCGCGACGCGGCCTCGGCCGAATAAAACCACCTCCCCCTGAACCGAAGAGGATTGAAATGGACCAACGTCTCGACCTGACCAAGATCGCCCCCGATGGATACAAGGCCATGCTGGGCGTGCATTCCTACGTCCAGAACAGCGGCCTGGGGCTCGGCCTGCTGGAACTGGTGAAGATGCGCGTCTCCCAGATCAACGGCTGCGCCTTCTGCATCGCCATGCATGTGCCGCTGGCCCTCAAGCATGGCATCAGCCAGAACCAGCTGCATCTCCTCGCCGCCTGGCGCGAGGCGCCGGTCTACAGCCCGGCGGAACGGGCCGCCCTGGCCTGGGCCGAAGCCCTGACCCACCTTTCCGGCGGCGACGTCCCCGATGGCGTCTATGCCGAAGCGCTCCGGCATTTCTCGGAGAAAGAGGTGGCCGACCTGTCCTTCGCGGTGGCCGAGATCAACGCCTGGAACCGCCTGATGATCGCCACCCGCACGCCGCCCCAGGTTTAAGGGCAGACTGCGTTATCAGCCCCCTTTTGCGTCATGCCCGGCCTTGTGCCGGGCACCCACGCCCATCCGCCGGTTCATGCCCGTCGAATGGAACTCAGGCGGACCCGCGTGGGTGGCCGGGACAAGCCCGGCCATGACAACACGGGAGATTTCAAAGAATAAGGAGGTCCGGAGCATCGCTCCGGGCGGGTAAGGGCGGCAGCCCATCCGCGTCAGCGGATACGCTACCGCCCCAAGCCTCAGTGGGCGAAGTCGGCGAAGAAGTCGTTGCCCTTGTCGTCGACGACGATGAAGGCGGGGAAGTCGACCACTTCGATGCGCCAGATGGCTTCCATGCCCAGTTCGGGGTACTCGATGACCTCGACCTTCTTGATGCAGTCCTGGGCCAGACGGGCGGCGGCGCCGCCGACCGAGCCCAGGTAGAAGCCGCCGTACTTCTTGCAGGCATCGGTGACGGCCTTGGAGCGGTTGCCCTTGGCGATCATCAGCATGGAGCCGCCGGCGGCCTGGAACTGGTCGACGTAGGAATCCATGCGCCCCGCCGTGGTGGGACCGAACGAGCCCGAGGCGTAGTTGGACGGGGTCTTGGCCGGGCCGGCGTAGTAGACGCCCATCTGCTTGAAGTAGTCGGGCAGGCCCTCGCCCCGGTCCAGACGCTCCTTGAGCTTGGCGTGGGCGATGTCGCGGGCGACGATCATCGGGCCGGTGAGCGACACGCGGGTCTTCACCGGGTACTGGGACAGCGTCTTCCTGATCTCGTCCATGGGACGGTTCAGGTCGATCTTGACCACCTCGCCGGCCAGCTTGGAGGCGTCCACGTCGGGCAGATACTTGGCCGGATCCTTTTCCATGGCCTCCACATACACGCCGTCCTTGGTGATCTTGCCGAGGATCTGGCGGTCGGCCGAGCACGACACGCCGATGGCCACCGGGCACGAGGCGCCGTGGCGCGGCAGGCGGATGACGCGCACGTCATGGCAGAAGTACTTGCCGCCGAACTGGGCGCCGATGCCCATGTCCTGGGTCATCTTCAGCACGATCTGCTCGAGCTCCACGTCGCGGAAGGCCTGGCCGTACTTGTTGCCCGAGGTGGGCAGCGAGTCCAGGTACTTGGCGGACGCCAGCTTGACCGTCTTCAGGCACATCTCGGCCGACAGGCCGCCGATGACGATGGCCAGGTGGTAGGGCGGGCAGGCCGAGGTGCCGAGCGTCCGGATCTGGGCGTCGAGGAAGGTCAGCAGGCTCTTGGGGTTCAAGAGCGCCTTGGTCTGCTGGTAGAGGAAGGTCTTGTTGGCCGAGCCGCCGCCCTTGGCCATGAACATGAACTTGTAGGCATCGCCCTCGGTGGCGAACAGGTCGATCTGGGCCGGCAGGTTGGTGCCGGTGTTGACCTCTTCGTACATGTCCAGCGGCGCGGTCTGGGAATAGCGCAGGTTCAGCTCGGTGTAGGCCTCCTGGACGCCCTGGGAGATGGCCGCCTCGTCGCCGCCGCCGGTCCACACCTTCTGGCCCTTCTTGCCCATGACGATGGCGGTGCCGGTGTCCTGGCACATGGGCAGCACGCCGCCCGCGGCGATGCAGGCGTTCTTCAACAGGTCATAGGCGACGAAACGGTCGTTGGGCGAGGAATTGGCGTCGTCGAGGATGTTCCTCAGCTGCTGCAGATGGGCGGGGCGCAGCAGATGCGAGGTGTCCTTGATGGCTTCCTTGGTCAGCCGGACGATCGCCTCGGGGGCCACGGTGACGACCGTCTGGCCGTTGAAGCTGGCGGTGCCCACGCCGTCCGCGGTGATCTTGCGGTAGGGGGTGTCGTCGGAAGACAGCGGGAACAGCTCGTGGTAGGCGAAATCGGACATGGTCGGCGACCTCGGTCAGAGAGGAAACGGGTAGCGCCGTCCCACCCTTCGGGGCTGGGCGGCTCGGTCAGGTCAAACACCTTTTTGCGGGCAACGTCAAGGGGCGGCCACCGGCGGGCGGCCCAAGACGGTCACTTCTTGCGGAACTTGTCCAGCGCCACCACGTTGCCGTCGCCGCCCTCGCCGGGGGGCGTGGGCTCGGGCTCGCCATCCTTGGGCGAGGTGGAGGCGCGCGACGGCGGCGGATCGAACTCGTCGATCTCCACATCGTCGTCGTCATCGTCGTCATCGCCGGGAATGGCCTGGAACTGCAGGCCGAACTTGGCGGAGGGATCGGCGAAGCCGGTCACCGCCGAGAAGGGGATCACCATCCGCTCGGGCTTGCCCGAGAAGGACAGGGTCACCGAGAAGCCGTCCTCGGTGACGTCCAGGTCCCAGAACTGGTGCTGCAGCACGATGGTCATCTCGTCGGGATGGCGCGCCTTGAGGTGGTCGGCCATCTCCACGTCGGGATGGTGCGGACGGAAGGTGATGTAGAAGTGATGCTCGCCCGGCAGGCCGTGCTCGGCGGCAAAGACCAGAGAATCACGGACAACGCCGCGCAGGGCCTCTTCCACCATCTTGTCGTAGCGCAGTTCTTCCACCGGCGAAAAATCCCATCCCTTGGCCAAAAGCCGCATTGGTAAGTGGGGGGAGTTCTGTTGCCCGGTTCCCCCCGGACCGCGCTTACGGGTTAAGCCGCAGCGGCAAGAGCAACGTTGTCGTTGGCACTTGTTAGGATTGACCCGATAACGGTGGTATCATGCCGAACGCAAACCAGACCTTTACTGCGCACGTCGATCCTGTTTCGCCCCCGATGTTCCGGCCCGCACTGGGCCGGGAGATTTGGTGGAGGCGCCGGGTACCGCCCCCGGGTCCGTAACGTCTATTCCGTGTGGCGTTTAGCGTCATAGCCGGTTGCCCGGCATCCCCACTATAAAGCGGGCGTGAGCGAAGCGCCAGTCCTGTCGGGATTCGTTTCGGAAACCGCCACCACCCGGTCGCGGCCCTCGGCCTTGGCCCGGTACAGTCGCTGATCGGCCTCGGACATGGCCTGCTCCAGGGTTCGGTCGCCGCCCAGCTCGGCCATGCCGATGCTGATCGTGACGGTGGCCGGGCCATTGGCCGTCTCCACCGCCGCCCCGGCCAGCGCCGTCCGCAGCCGCTCGGCCACCGGCAGGGCCGCCGCCACGGTGGTTCCGGGCAGCACCACGGCGAATTCCTCGCCGCCCAGCCGGCCGCAGACGTCCACGTCGCGCAGATGCTCGCGCAGCACGCCGCCCACCCGGCGCAGGACGTCGTCGCCGACGGCGTGGCCGAACCGGTCGTTGATCCGCTTGAAATGGTCCACGTCCATCATCATCACGGCGATGGGCTGGCCCGACCGCAGGCACAGCCGCCGCCGATCCTCGGCGAGATCGAGAAAGTGGGCGCGGTTGGCGATGCCCGTCAACAGGTCGGTGGTCGCCAGACGCAGCAGCGAACGGTCGGCGTCCTCCTTGACCAGCAGCAGGAAGCAGAAGCCGTCGCACAGCGAGAAGACGTAGCCGAGCACGAACATGGCCTGGTTGGCCACGGCGGCGCTTTGCGGGTCCCATGCCTGGCTGGACCACGCCAGGGCGGCGCGGACCAGGGCGGTGAGCGCGATCAGGATGTTGCTGGCCACCAGCACCGCCTGGACCCACGACCGGCGGCGGCGCGACGCCGACAGCGCCAGGGCGTTCAGGCTGAACAGGACGAACAGGCATGACGAGAACAGCACCGCCATGTGGGCGGCCTTGGCCCCTGCGGCGACGCCGCCCAGATAGGCCGCCATCAGGGCGGCGAAGAGCAAGGCCGCTCCCCGCACCCGCCGGCCGAGCCCGGCATAGGACAGGAACGCCACCAGCTCGACGAAATGCCCCGCGATGTAAAGCAGGTTGCCGGCGAAGCTCCAGGGATAGGCGAACGCCGCCTTGGCGATGATCAGGCCGATGGCCAGCCCCTTGAGCAGCTGGGCGGCCGCCCAGATCCTCAACGCGGACCGGTCGGAGGCGCGGCCGACATGGGCGAGCATCAGCGCCCCGAACACCAGATTGCTGATGGCCAGCGTCATCCACAAGGTCTTGGTATCGAAACCCAAGGGCAAACTCCCGAAAGACCCCATACCTTAGACTAGAGCCGTTCAAATGTCTCCGTCCAGAACGTGACAACGCGTGGCGAAAGAAGGCGGGCAAGCGGCGTTGCGTCGGCGCAAGCGCCGCTGCTACAGTGCCGCCCACCCCAGTTCGGAGGCACGCCCCCTTGCAGCAGTATCTTGATCTTCTGCGCCGCATCCGCGCCGAGGGCGTGACCAAGACCGACCGTACCGGCACCGGCACCACCAGCGTGTTCGGCCACCAGATGCGCTTCGACCTCGCCGCCGGCTTTCCCCTGGTGACCACCAAGAAGCTCCACACCCGCTCCATCTTCGTCGAGCTGCTGTGGTTCCTTCGGGGCGACACCAACACCCGCTGGCTCAAGGACAACAAGGTCTCCATCTGGGACGAATGGGCGGACGAGAACGGCGATCTCGGCCCGGTCTACGGCAAGCAGTGGCGGTCCTGGGCCTGCCCCGACGGGCGCACCGTCGACCAGATCACCCAGGTGGTGGAGATGATCCGGAAAACCCCGGATTCGCGCCGGCTGATCGTCTCGGCCTGGAATCCGGCCGACATCGAATCCATGGCCCTGCCGCCCTGCCACTGCCTGTTCCAGTTCTACGTGGCCGAGGGAAAACTCTCCTGCCAGCTCTACCAGCGCTCGGCCGACGTGTTCTTAGGCGTGCCGTTCAACATCGCCTCCTACGCCCTGCTGACCTACATGATGGCCCAGGTGACCGGGCTGGAAGTCGGCGACTTCGTCCACACCTTCGGCGACGCCCACCTCTATTCCAACCACATGGAGCAGGCGGAGCTGCAATTGAGCCGCGATCCCCTGCCCCTGCCCCGGCTGGAATTGAACCCCGACGTGAAGGATCTGTTCGCCTTCACCATGGACGACATCAAGGTGGTGGACTACCAGTCCCACCCCCACATCGCCGCGCCGGTGGCGGTATGAGTCCAAGCGTTTCAATCATCGTCGCCGTCGCCGCCAACGGGGTGATCGGCAAGGACAACCAGCTTCCCTGGCACATCCCCGAGGACCTGAAGTGGTTCAAGGAGAACACGCTGGGCAAGCCGGTGATCATGGGCCGCAAGACCTGGGACTCCATCGGCCGCCCGCTGCCGAAGCGCCCCAACATCGTGGTGACCCGCCAGGCGGACTGGCGGGCCGAGGGCGCGCATACGGCCCATTGCCTGGACGAGGCGCTTGCCCTGGCGGCCCGACTGGCCCCCGAGGCGGCCGAACTGATGGTGATCGGCGGCAACGCCCTGTTCGCCGAGGCCCTGCCCCGGGCCGGGCGCCTGTATCTGACCGAGATCAGGCGCGCCTATGAGGGCGACACGGTTTTCCCCCCTCTCGACCGCTCCCTTTGGCGGGAAACCTTGCGCCGTTCCAATCCCGGCGATCCTCCCTTCGACTTCGTGGTTCTGGAGCGGGGCTGACGTCGGCCTGACTGTCACGGTCTTGTAAAGGTTTCCCGTCTCGACAAGGGCGGGTCGGGCAGGCTATGAGGGGCGCACTCAACCCGAACCGGAACGGCCGGAATGCGTTGGAGCCTTCCCACAGTCGCGGTGGCGCCGGAACTCAAGCCCAATTTCTGGGATCTGGCGATCATACCGATGATCTTCGCGCTGCTGGCCCTGCTGGCCTATGGCGGCGCGCAGATGACCACGCCCTATGATGTGGGAGAGAAGCTGGCCCTGTCGCTGGACCCTGCCGGCCTGCCCTATTACCTGCTGCGCAGCGCGCTGCGCATGGCCGCCGCCCTGGCCGCCTCGCTGGCCTTCACCCTGGTCTACGCCACCCTGGCGGCCAAGGTGCCGGCCCTGGAAAAGATCCTGATCCCCATCCTCGACATCTTGCAGTCGATTCCGATCCTGGGGTTCCTGTCCATCACGGTCACCGGCTTCATCGCCATGTTCCCCGGCAACCTGCTGGGGGTGGAATGCGCCGCCATCTTCGCCATCTTCACCTCGCAGGCCTGGAACATGACGTTCAGCCTGTATTCCTCGCTGAAGACGGTGCCCAACGACCTGATCGAAGCCTCGGAGATGTTCCACCTGTCGCCGTGGCAGCGCTTCTGGCGCCTGGAACTGCCCTGGGCCATGCCCGGCCTGGTCTGGAACATGATGATGAGCGTGTCGGGCGGCTGGTTCTTCGTGGTGGCGTCGGAAGCCATCTCGGTGTCGGGCCAGAGCATCGCCCTGCCCGGCGTCGGCTCCTACATCGCGCTGGCCATCGCCGAGGAAAATCTGGCGGCCATCGGCTGGGCCATGCTGGCGGTGCTGGCCGGCATCGTCATCTACGACCAGCTGATGTTCCGCCCGCTGGTGGCCTGGGCCGACAAGTTCAAGGTGGATTCCGCCCCCGGCGAACAGCAGCCGGAATCCTGGCTGCTGACCCTGCTGCAGCGCGGCCGCCTGTCGCGCTTCCTGGCCCGCCTGCCGGCCGCCCTGTGGGATCGCTTCACCGGCCTGCTGCGCCGCCGCGAGGAGGCCGCGCTGTTCCATAGCGCCCCCATCCACATGGTGACCCTGCCGTCCTGGGCCGAACGCGCCTGGGACGGGCTGCTGATCGTGGCGGCGGCGGGCGCGCTGGTCGAGGTCGGGCTGTTCATTCACGGCTCCATCGGACTGATGGAGGTGGGCCAGGTGCTGTTTTACGGCATCGCCACCGCGCTGCGCGTGGTCATCCTGATCAGCCTGGCCTCGCTGATCTGGGTGCCGGTGGGCGTGTGGATCGGCCAGCGGCCGGTGGTGGCCCAGAACGTCCAGTGGATCGCCCAGTTCCTGGCCGCCTTCCCCGCCAACCTGATGTTCCCGGTGGCGGTGGTGCTGATCGTCCATTTCGACGCCAACGTCAACGTGTGGACCAGCCCGCTGATGATCCTGGGCACCCAGTGGTACATCCTGTTCAACGTCATCGCCGGGGCCGCCGCCATCCCCCAGGACATGAAGGACGCGGCGGGCAATCTGGGCCTGTCGGGCTGGCTCAGGTGGAAGAAGTTCATCCTGCCCGCCATCTTCCCGTCCTACGTCACCGGGGCGGTGACCGCCTCGGGCGGCTCGTGGAACGCCTCGATCGTGTCGGAACTGGTCAGCTGGGGCGACACGCGGCTGGAGGCGGTGGGGCTGGGCTCCTACATCGCGCGGGCCACCTCGGACGGCGACTTTCCCCGCATCGCGCTGGGCATCGCGGTGATGTGCCTGTTCGTGATGGGCTTCAACCGCTTCCTGTGGCGGCGACTTTACATGCTGGCCGCCGAGCGGCTGCGTCTGGATTAGAAGGAGCGGGCCATGGCAGACAACACCATCCCCACCGCCCTGCTCGACCTGAGGGGCGTGCGCAAGTCCTTCCGCACCCCGGAGCGCCACGAGCGCACCGTGCTGGAAGGCGTCGACTTCAAGCTGGAGGAAGGCGAGATCGTCGCCCTTCTGGGCAAGTCGGGTTCGGGCAAATCCACGCTGCTGCGCATCATGGCCGGGCTGATCAAGGCCAATGGCGGCGAGGTCAAGTACCGGGGCCAGACCATGACCGGTCCGGCCAAGGGCATCTCCATGGTGTTCCAGTCCTTCGCCCTGTTCCCCTGGCTGACGGTTGAGGAGAACGTCGAGCTGGGCCTGGAGGCGGCGGGCGTGGCCAAGGCCGAACGCGAGGACCGCGCCAACGAGGCCATCGAGCTGATCGGCCTGGGCGGCTATGAAAGCGCGTACCCGAAGGAATTGTCGGGCGGCATGCGCCAGCGCGTCGGCTTCGCCCGCGCCCTGGTGATGCGCCCCGACGTGCTGCTGCTCGACGAGCCGTTCTCGGCGCTGGACGTGCTGACCTCGGAAACGCTGCGCGAGGATCTGCTGGAACTGTGGGACGAGCGCAAGATCCCCACCAAGGGCATCCTGCTGGTCTCCCACAACATCGAGGAAGCGGTCTCCATGGCCGATCGCGTCCTGGTGTTCTCGTCCGACCCCGGGCGGGTGCGGGCCGAGATCCGCGTCAACCTGCCCCGGCCGCGCGACACCGAATCGCCGGCCTTCCGCCAGATCGTCGACGAGGTCTACACCCTGATGACCGCCAACGTCCGCGGCGGCGGCCTGGGCATGGCCGAGCAGCTGACGCTGGGCTACCGCCTGCCCGACACCACGCCGGGCAAGATGGCCGGCCTGATGGAGACCATCGCCGAGGCCCCCTTCAACGGCCGCGCCGACCTGCCGCAGCTGGCCGAGGAGACGGAGCTGGAAGACGACCAGCTGTTCCACCTGTTCGAGGGCCTGCGCGTCCTGGGGCTGGCCCGCATCGCGGCGGGCGACATCTTCGTCACCCCCGCCGGCCAGGCCTTCGTCGAGGCCGACGACGCGGCGCGCAAGGACCTGTTCGCCGAATCCCTGGTCAAGAACATCCCGCTGGCCGCCCATATCCGCCGGGTGCTGGACGAGCGCAAGGACCACCGCGCCCCGGAAGACCGCTTCTTGCAGGAATTGCAGGACTACCTCACCGACGACGAGGCCGAGCGCGTGCTGGAGACCGCCATCACCTGGGGCCGCTACGCCGAGATCTTCGACTACGACTACAATGCCGGCGTGCTGATGCTGCCCGAGGAAGTGGTCGAGGAGATGGAAGCCGAGGAAGAGGCCCGCGAGGGCGAAGACCTGCGGGAATAGTTGCCCCGAACTCCCGAACGTGCTGCACTGTCGCAGGGGATGCTCTGGGGGGGGCGGACATGGCAGTTCCAAGGCGTATTCTATTGAAACTGGCGGCGGGAGCCTGTGCGATGCTGGCCCTGACGGCCGCCGCCCGGGCCGAGACCTGGAACGCGTCCTACCAGTTTCCGCCCGGCGACCTGCGCGACGACGCCATGCGCTCCATCGCGCAGGCCATGGAACCCCAGGGGCTGACCATCCGTCTTTACGCCGCCGCCTCGCTGCTGCGACCCGGCGACCAGTGGAGCGCGCTGACCGGCGGCAACATCGACATGGTGTTCATGCCGGTGGATTACCTGCTGGACCGCATGCCCCAGTTGGCCGTGCTGTCCCTGCCGACCATGATCCGCAGCCGCGCCCAGGCCGGGCGCATCTCCGCCTCGCCCGCCATGCGCGACCTCAAGCGCCAGATCGAGGCGGCGGGCGTGGTCATTCTGACCGATTCCTGGATCCCCGGCGCCTATGCCACACGCCAGCGCTGCGTGCTCAATCCGGCCGACGCCAAGGGCCTCCGGGCACGGACCATCGGCCGCTTCATGAGCGAATACTGGGCCGGAGCAGGCGCGGTGCCGGTCCCCGTCACCACGTCCGAGGCGCTGGGTACCCTGGTCAGCAACGACCTGATCGACATCGCCAACACCTCGGCGGCGACCTTGCTGTCGCTGCGCATGGAGCGCAAGTTCGCCTGCCTGACCGTCCCCGGCTCGGGCGGCGCCATGTGGTACCTGTACGAGCCGATCATGGTGTCCAAGCGCCGCTACGATTCCTTGAGCGACGCCCAGCGCCAGGCGCTGCACGCGGCGGCCAACGAGGCGGAGGCCAACCTCGTTACGGCATTGTCGCTGCTGGAACGCCGCCTGGCCGGAAACTTCATCGCCGCCGGGGTGGACGTGGTCAAGCTGGACGACGAGGCCATGGAATCCTGGCATAAGCTGGCCCGGCGCACCGCCTGGAAGTCGTTCCGCGACCATGTGCCGGGCGGGGCCGAGCTTCTGGACAAGATACACGCCGTGGAGTGATGCGTTGAAGGAAACCAGCAAGTCCGTCGCCCGCCGGGTCCGCCAGCCCGAATTCATCACCCGCTATTTCGTCGGCCAGGGCCTGGACATCGGCAACGGGACCGATCCGCTTTCGCTTTACGGCGAGCAGTTCCCCGCCATGACCGCCTGCAAGATCTGGGACATCGTCGACGGCGACCTGCAGCACCTGACCGGGCTGGCGGATTCGACCTTCGACTTCGTGCATGCCGCCTTCATCCTGCAGAAGATGGCCTCGCCGCTGGAGGCGCTGCGCCATTGGCTGCGCGTGCTCAAACCCGGCGGCCATCTGGTGGTGCTGGTCCCCGACGAGGACATGTACGAGCAGGGCCATTGGCCGTCGCGGCACAATCCCGAGCATCGCTGGACCTTCACCCCGTTCAAGCCGAAATCGTGGAGCCCGGTCTCGGTCAACCTGCTGGA
The DNA here is from genome assembly GCF_001511835.1 of Magnetospirillum sp. XM-1. Classification (NCBI taxonomy): domain Bacteria; kingdom Pseudomonadati; phylum Pseudomonadota; class Alphaproteobacteria; order Rhodospirillales; family Rhodospirillaceae; genus Magnetospirillum; species Magnetospirillum sp. XM-1. The sequence continues at coordinate 1,957,961 of NZ_LN997848.1, read as the reverse complement.
GACCGTGACCGCGCTGGGCATCCAGGCCGAACTGCGCCGCCTGGAGGTCCTGGAGGGCAGCTACCGCCACCGCCTGCCGCGCTTCGACCAGACCCTGACCCCGGTGGGCGAGGCGGCCATCGAGATGGTCATCCGCAAGCGCCCCCAGCCCGAGGCGGTGGCCGGCGGACGGCTCAATCCCGAAGGTCCGCTGTCCGCCCGCGACATCTTCGTGCTGACCGGCCTCAGGGTGGAACAGCCCAAGGGATAGTCACTCCGCCAGGAATGCCTCGATCACCGCGATCTGGTCCGGCACGTTGAGGCAGGGCGCGTGGCCGCAGCCGGGAATGGTCACCAGCCGGGCCTTGGGGCCCCGCCGGGTCATTTCCTCGGCCACTTCGGGCAGTAGCAGGTCGGATTCGGCCCCGCGCAGCACCAGGGTGGGGCAGGTCACCCCTTCATACTCGGTCCATATCTCGTAATCGCCGGCCGAGGCGGCGAACACCCGCATCACCGCCGGGTCGTAATGGACGGTGATGCGCCCGTCGCCCCTGCGCCGCGCCGAGGTTTCGGCCATGCGCCGCCATTCCGGGTCGGTCTGGAAGCCGTAGGGCTTGTAGACCAGCCGCAGGAAGTCCTCGAACGCGGTCATGGTGGGAAAATGGGGAATCTGGGTGACGTAGGCGCGGATGCGCTCCACCGCGAAGGGATTGAGGCTGGGGCCGATATCGTTCATCACCAGCCGCCGCATGCGGCTCCTCAGCGGTCCCGCCGCCAGCAGCATGCCCAGGGCCCCGCCCATGGAGGTGCCGATCCAATCCATTTCCCCGACGCCCAGTTCGTCCAGGTTCGCCTCGGCATGCTTCATATAGGCGGCCAGGGTGTAGTCCCGCGTCGGCGCCCGCGACCAGCCCGACAGGCCGCGCCCCAAAGTGTCGGGGCAGATCACCCGGTAGCGGTCGGAGAAATGCTCCGCCAGGGTATCGAAATCGCGCCCGGTCCGGGCCAGACCGTGCCACATGACCAGGGCCGGCGCCTCCTCCTCCCCCCATTCGGTGAGGTGGAATTCGCGCCCCAGGACGGTCAGGTAGCGGGAGCGGGGCGAGGCCATGGCGAAAAAACCTTTCCATAGAACCAATTGATTATATGAATTCCCGTCCGAGGCACCATCTACGTATTGTACCGAACCCGCTTGCGACGGATGCCGGGATCAGGCACCCTCGATGATAGCAATTCCGTGTTGGCGCGTATTTCTCGATTTACGACTCCCGGCGATGGCGCAGTTCCACATCGGCCGACGACAGGGGGACGGCGATGTGAACCGATCAGCAGGCCGGACGCCGAAGGGGGGGCACAGACCCCTGGAGATACTGATCGTCGATGACGACGGCGAGTCGGTCGCCCGCATCCGCGAGCTGATTGCCTGCGGCTGCGGCATCAGCGCCAACGTCACCCACGCCTCGTCCGTGGAGGACGCCTTCCGCCGCCTCGAGGCCGACGGCGTCGACCTGTGCCTCGCCGACTACCGCTTAAGCCACAAGGGCGACTTCCGCTTCTTTGCCGAGACCGGCAACCGCGCCCATACCGCCCTTGTCTTCCTGGCCGACGAGGAACGCAAGGAATGGGTCTATTCCGCGTTGCGCCACGGGGCTCAGGACTGCCTGCGCAAGGACCGCCTCGACCCCTATGAAATGGCCAAGTCCCTGGCCTTCGCCCTTTACCACAAGAACCGCGAGATGGAGTTGACGGCGGCGGCGCTGCGCGATCCCCTGACCGGGCTGGGCAACCGCGCCCTGTTCGTCGAGCAGATCGACATCCTGTTGGAGCAGGCGCGGCGCAACCGCGAGCAGTTGGCGGTTCTGTTCATGGATGTGGACGGCCTGAAGCCCATCAACGACACGCTGGGGCACTCGGTGGGCGACCAGTTGCTGAAACAGGTGGCCGAGCGGATCAAGGGCAGCACGCGCAAGAGCGATGTCCTGGCGCGGCTGGGCGGCGATGAATTCGCGGCCGTGCTGCCGGGAATCGCCTCGGCCCAGTCGGTGAGCCAGGTGGTCCAGACCCTGGCCGACGCGGTCGAATCCGACCCGTATTGCATCGACGCCCACTCCATCCGCATCGGCCTGAGCTGCGGCGCCGCCATCTTCCCCACCGACGGGCAGAGCGTGGACGAACTGCTGCACCTCGCCGACACCCGCATGTACGCGGTGAAGGCCAGGCGGCGGAACGCCAAGGCCGCCCCACCGCCGCCATCGTCGCCGCCGCTGAATATGAGCTGGTTCGGCAAGGACGCCGATTAGCCCCCCTTTTACCGCGCCGTTCCGGCGGGTATACCTTGAGGCATCCCCCGGCTTGGATGGACGCCATGCTCAAACTCTCCGATTCCGCCCTGCTCCGCGACCGCGCCTATGTGGACGGCGCCTGGACCGCCGCCCGTTCGGGCGAGACCTTCGCCGTGACCAATCCTGCCGACGGCTCGCTGATCGCCCGGGTCCCCGCCATGGGCGCCGCCGAGACGCGGGCCGCCATCGACGCCGCCGAGCGCGCCTGGGCCCCCTGGAAGGCCAAGACCGCCAAGGAGCGCTCGGTCATCCTCAAGCGCTGGTACGAGCTGATCATGGCTGCCCAGGAGGATCTGGCGGTGCTGATGACCGCCGAACAGGGCAAGCCCCTGGCCGAGGCCAAGGGCGAGGTGGCCTACGGCGCCTCCTTCGTCGAATGGTTCGCCGAGGAGGCGAAAAGGGTCTATGGCGACACCATCCCCGAGCACCTGCCCGGACGGCGCATCGTCGTCACCAAGGAACCGGTGGGCGTGGTCGCCGCCATCACGCCGTGGAACTTCCCCATCGCCATGATCACCCGCAAATGCGCCCCGGCCCTGGCGGCCGGCTGCCCGGTGGTGATCAAGCCGGCCGAGGACACTCCGCTGTCGGCCCTGGCCCTGGCCGAACTGGCCGAGCGCGCCGGCTTCCCGCCCGGAATCGTCAACGTGATCACCGCCGGCGACCCCAGGGCGGTGGGGGCCGAGCTGACCTCGAACCCCAAGGTGCGCAAGCTTTCCTTCACCGGCTCCACCGAGGTGGGCAAGCTGCTGATGGCCCAATGCGCCGCCACGGTGAAGAAGCTGTCGCTGGAACTGGGCGGCAACGCCCCCTTCATCGTCTTCGACGACGCCGATCTGGATGCGGCGGTGGCCGGCGCCATGGCGTCCAAGTACCGCAACACCGGCCAGACCTGCGTCTGCGCCAACCGCCTCCTGGTCCAGGACGGCGTCTACGATGCCTTCGCCGCCAAGCTGGCCGAGGCGGTCGGCGCTTTGAAGGTCGGCCCCGGCCTGAAGGGCGACTTCCAGCAGGGCCCGCTGATCAACGAGGAGGCGGTGCAAAAGGTCGAGCGCCACATCGCCGACGCGGTGGCCAAGGGGGCGCGCATCGTGCTGGGCGGCAAGCGCCACGCCCTGGGCGGCACCTTCTTCGAGCCGACCATCCTGGCCGACGTCACCACCGACATGGCCCCGGCGCGGGAAGAGACCTTCGGACCCGTCGCGCCGCTGTTCCGTTTCAAGACGGAGGAAGAGGCGGTGCGCATGGCCAACGACACGGAATTCGGTCTGGCCGCCTATTTCTATTCCCGCGACGTGGGCCGCGTCTGGCGGGTGTCGCGCGCCCTGGAATACGGCATCGTCGGCATCAACGAGGGCATCATCTCCACCGAGGTGGCCCCCTTCGGCGGCGTCAAGGAATCCGGCCTGGGCCGCGAGGGCTCCAAGTACGGTCTCGAGGATTTCCTCGAGATCAAATACCTGTGCATGGGCGGGATTTAGGGGCCGTCCGAGTTTAGCGGACTCTATTTTTCCTTCCGTCACCCTCGGGCTTGACCCGAGGGTCCATGGATGGCCGGGTCAAGCCCGGCCATGACGGGAAAAGGAAGTCCCTGCGCAAATTACGTAATGTTGAATCGCGCCAGGGTCTCGGCGAGGTCGTCGCCGAATTTCGGCCCCTTGCGGATCAGCGAGGCCCGGGGCGGCAGGCCCTTCAGCTTGGGATTGCCCCATTCGTAGCTGGTGAACAGCGCGAAGGGAATGGAATCGGTCACCGGCATGGCGGCCAGGGCGCAGCCCAGGTCGACGCCGGACAACAGGCCCAGTTCCACCGAGGCGATCACCATGTCGGGGCGGGTGCGCACCACCGTCTCCATGGCGGCGAAGCCGTCGCGGATGGTCGAGGTGCGGTAGCCGCAGGCGGCCAGCTCGCGCTCGACGATGCGCGACATGGCCTTTTCCGGCACCACCAGCAGGATCTCGACATTCTTCTTCTCGATCTTGCCGAAATCGATGTCGGCGGTGCGCTTGGCCGGCAGGGCGCGCACCACGGCCGGGGCGTCGGCCTCGGAGACCTGCTCGCCGTCGGCCAGCTTCTCGATCTTGTCGACGAACACCTGGATCTCGTCCAGTTCGCCCGGGCCGGCTTCCTTCAGCTCGCCCACGTATTCGTCGAAACGGTGGGTGACCAGCTTGATCATGGGCAGGCTGAGGCCCTGGGCATGGCTGCGCAGATTGCTGGCCTCGCGCTTCAGGGTCGCCAGGCCTTCGGCGGCGGCGACGCTCTTGGAGCGCATGTTGCCGATCAGAACCTGCAGCTGGCTGGCGGTATCGCGAAGCTCGTCGAGGAACTCGTTGATGACGCGGAGTTCGTTCTCGTTATCGGCAGTATCAATAGCGGCCATGTTTCCCCCAAACAACTATGCCCGCCAAGGGATACACCACTTGCGGCACAGAGAAAACCCATCCGTACGAAGGGCTATTCGGCGGCCTGACGCTCGGCGACCAGCATGTCCGCCAGGGTATAGCCGTCCAGAACCTTGAAGAAAGCCGACAGGCCCGAGGCCAGCGCGTCGCGGGCGATGCAGCTGCCCGACAGGCGGCATTCGGCGGCGGATTCGCAGCGCATGCAGCGGACCAGGGTGAAGTCGTCCTCGGTCTCGCGGATGAACTGGCCCAGCTTGATGTCCTCGGGCCGGCGCAGCAGGCGGACGCCGCCGTACTTGCCCCGCACCGTCTCCAGATAGCCGGCGCGGCCCAGCTGATGCACCACCTTGGTCAGGTGGTTCTTGGAGATGCCGTAGCATTCGGCGATCTCGTTGATGGTGACCAGATCGCCCTTGTGCTGCCCCACATGGACGAGGACTCGCAACGCGTAATCGGTGTGCAGGGTGAGGCGCATGGCGGCGAATATCCACATGAAATTTGTGAGAACTGTGAACATGCTGCGATAATATTTGATTTTGGTCAAGACGGCCGGAAGGCAGGGGTGCCCTGCGTCCCGCCGCTTTTTTCCCGAAGACGGGGCCGGAACGTCGCCACTGCCCTTCCCCCGCCCGGCCTGCGCTTGTACCATCGCGGGTGGAGAGGCGAGGGATGGGGATGCCGCCGGCCATGGCGTATACGCGCTTCGTTCGTTGGATCAGGGCCCTGCCCATCGCCTGGCGCATTCCGCTGGTGGTGGCGCTCAACGTCTGCGTGGCCCTGGCGGTGGGCGGCCTGGGCTGGCATGCCGCCTCGGTGATGGATTCCGACCTGGACGAATTGCGTATCGTCCAGCATCGCACCACCGCGCTCGCCGAGATCGACATCCGCGCTTCGCGCCTCCAGGGCATGATCCGCCAGTATCTGGCCAATCCCACCGACGACCTCTTAAAGGACGCCATGCGGCGTTCGGAAGAGCTGTTCGTGGCCATGGGCGACGCCACCGCCCACCAGAAGCCGCTGTCCGACGACGCCCACGCCATGCATCAGGCGGCGCGGCGCTTCGTCTCCGGATTCCAGACGCTCAAGGCCATCAACGCCGACATCCTGCGCCTTTATGAAAGCGACGTGCTGCAATCCACCAGCGAGATGTCGGGGCTGTACGCCATCCTCAACTCCACCGCCCGGTCGAGGAGCGGCGACCCCTTGAGCCCGGCTTTGGTCAAGTCGCACGAGAATTTCGTCGAAGCCCTGATTTCCATCAACGCCTTCTACTTCAACGGCGTGGGCGCCGGCGCCATCAACGCCCATGCCAGCCTGCAGCGGGTCACCGACACCATTCCGGCCCTGACCCGGCTGGCCAGCAGCGATCTGCAGCGCGACGCCCTGGCGGTGATCGGCACCAGGGCGCGGACCCTGTCGGCGGCCATCGAGGCCATCGCCAGGGGGTTCGACGAGCGCTCGCGCATCCTGACCGACGAGGTCGACGCCAGCCAGGCGGCCATGTCGGCGTCCATCGACCGGCAGATCATCCAGGGCCGCGACCGCGAGGAACGGCTTCAGCGCCGGTCGCGGCACCAATTGCTGCGCCTGGCCGTGGTCGGCGCCGGGGCCGCCCTGGTCCTGCTGCTGGTCGGCGCCTGGATCAGCTGGATGATCGGGCAATCCATCCGCTCGCCGCTGCAGCGGCTGCGCGAGACCATGGAGGCCGGGGCCAGCGGCGACTGGTCGCGCGAGGTGGAAGGGCGCGACCTGCACGATGAGCTGTCGGCCATGGCCCGCACCGTCGAGGTGTTCAAGCGCAACTCCATGGAAAAGCAGCGCCTCGAGGCCGAACGCCAGGAGGCCGGACGCCGCGCCGAGGAGACCAACCGCCAGACGCTGCAGGACCTGCTGGCCCAGATCGAGGCCCATGACCACCCCGCCTCGTTCACCCGCCCGGTGGCCGCCGCCCCCGAGACCGAGGCGGCCGAGATCGCCGCCGCCTTCAACCGCGTGCTGGCCAAGTTCGACGAGGCCAACCGCAGCCGCGATTCCGCCATCTGCGCCCTGACCACCGCCAAGGAAAGCGCCGAGGCGGCCAATCAGGCCAAGTCCGCCTTCCTGGCCACCATGAGCCACGAGATCCGCACCCCCATGAACGGGGTGATCGGCATGCTGGAGCTGCTGGACCACACCACGCTGGACGGCGACCAGCGCGATCTGGTGGCCACCACCCGCGATTCCGGCCTGGCCCTGCTGCGTATTCTCGACGACGTGCTGGATTTCTCGAAGATCGAGGCCGGACGCCTGGAGCTGGAGCAGGTTCCCGTCCACCTCGACCGCCTGGTGGAAGGCATCGTCCAGACCGTCAGCCCGGCGGCGGCGGCCAAGTCGCTGGTGCTGACCGCCTTCGTCGATCCCGGCCTGCCCACCTCGGTGCTGGCCGACCCGGTGCGGCTGCGCCAGATCCTGTTCAACCTCGCCGGCAACGCCGTCAAGTTCACCGCCGAAGGCCGCGTCGCCATCCATGTCGGCCACGGCGGCGTCGACGCCCAGGGTCTGGTCATCCTGTCCATCCGGGTGGTCGACACCGGCATCGGCATCGACGATTCGCTGAAAGACCGCCTGTTCCAGCCCTTCACCCAGGCCGAAAGCTCGACCACGAGGCGCTTCGGCGGCACCGGCCTCGGCCTGTCCATCACCCGGCGGCTGGTGGACCTGATGGGCGGCACCGCCGGCTTCGAATCGAAACCCGGCGAGGGGTCGTCCTTCTGGTGCCGCCTGCCGCTGCCCATGGTCGAGCCCGCCCCCGCCACCACCTCGCCCCTGAGCGAGCAGACCACCGATTTCATCGGCCTGCGCATCCTGGTGGTGGACCCCGACACCGAGGAGCGGACCCTGATCGCCCTGGTGACCGAGCAGGGCGGCGGCGCCGTGGTGCGCGTCCCCGGCCCGAAGGAGGCCGAGGCGGCGTCGCGCAAGGCCACCACCACCCAGATACCCTTCGATCTGGCCCTGGTCACCGCCGACACCGTCACCCGCGACGACCTCGCCCCGCTGGAGGCCACGCCCCTGCTGTTCATCGAGGGCCAGGATCCCGCCCGCCGGTTCAGCCTGGAGCGGCACCCGTCCTGCCACGGCTTCCTGAGCCGCCCGCTCAGCCGCGCCCAGATCGCGGCGGCGGTGGACAGGATCGTCGGCCCCTACGCCCCCGCGCGACCCGCCTGCGCGCCTTCGGCTCCGCCCGAGCCTAAGCCCATGCACTGGGAGGGCGCGCCCATCCTGGTGGCCGAGGACCATCCGGTGAACCAGCAGGTGATCCGCCGCCAGCTGCAATTGCTGGGCTTTGCCGCCGAGGTCTTCCCCGACGGCGCCGCCGCCCTGGCCGCCTGGCGCGCCCGGCCCTATTGCCTGGTGCTGACCGATTGCCACATGCCCATCATGGACGGCTTCCAGCTGACCGCCGCCATCCGGGCCGAGGAGCAGGCGGACGGCCGCCACACCCCCATCCTGGCGCTGACCGCCAACGCCCTGGCGGGCGAGGCCGAGCGCTGCCTGAAGGCCGGCATGGACTCCTACCTGTCCAAGCCGGTGGAGCTTCCCCATCTGCGCGAAGCCATAAAGCATCTGCTTCCCGACTATGCCGAAAGTAGGATAAATCATTAGATTCAATGGGATAGCGCTACAAAGAATCATAATTCGCGCTTTGCCCCTGGAATAAAGTCCCGATAACCTGAAACTGGCTCCGGCTTTCCGGCGGCCAGGGGTATCCGGATATGCCAAGGGACGATGTCAGTGTGAAAAGGTCGACGGGCGACGCCGCCAGGCCTCCGCACACCCACAACGATGTCGTCCGCGTCATCAACGATACGCTGAAGGGCAAGGTGGCGGCCGTGTTCCGCTCGCTGATCCCCGCCTTCGAGAACACGTCGGGCGAAGAGTTCTACGACATCGTCATGGCCAATTCGGAGATGCTGCACGGCTGCATCGCCATCTTCCGCCGCAACCGTTCGGCCTTCCGCAATCTGCTGGTGGACGCGCGCGGACGCCCGGTGAACGACGATTTCGTCAACCTGCGTTGCGGACGTTCGGTGCACGACGTCATCGCCATGATCGTGCGCACCCACGCCAAGCGCCATTTCAAGGCCACCCTGGGCGGCGACCCCAACGACCCCAAGTCGCGGGCCGGGGCCATGTACAAGGCCATCAACGAATACCTGATCCATGACTGGCAGGTGCAGCTGGTGCCCCATTACGCGCCCTTGCCGCTGGCCAAGGTGCAGGAAATGGGGCCGCGCCTGCTCGACATCCGCGAGGCGGAGATTCTCGATTCCATCGCCGAGGCGGCGGCGATGCCGTCGCTGATCCCCACCCATTCGCCCCGCGCGCCCGCTGCCCCGGATCTGCCCAAGCAGGAACAGCTTTGGTGGACGGCGCTGAACGATCCGGCGGTGATCAAGGTGCTGGGCCAGCGGCCCGAGGCGGAAACCCGCGAACTGGTCGCCGCCCTGGCCGAGGTCAACGATCTGGTGCATTCCGACCTGTTCGGCCGCCTGGGCGTCGGCACCAACCAGGCGGCGGTGATGATGGTCACCGCTTACAAGCTGCTGGGCCGCGCCGGATTCCGCACCCAGTTCGGCATTCCCGGCAAGCCCGCCGTGGTCGCCGCCATCGCCCAGCGCCTGGACAAGCGCGAGGTCGGCCCCCACACCGACCTCAAGCTTCTGCCCCAGCTCACCGAAGGGGCGTTCCGGGGGTAAGCCCCCTACTCCGCCGTGAACACCGGCTTGCGCTTGGCGCGGAAGGCGGCAAGGCCCTCGGCGTAGTCCTTGGTCTCCAGAAAGCGGTAGCACTCGTCCAACTCCGCCTCGCTCACCGGCCTGGGATCGTCCAGGCGGCTGATGAACGCCTTGTGCCAGCGGTTGGCCAGCGGCGCGCCGTTGGCGATGCGCCTGGCGGTGGCGGCCAGTTCGGCGTCCAGCGCATCGTCCTCCAGGACCCGGTTGACCAGCCCCTTGGACAGAGCCTCGTCGGCATCCATGATGCGGCCTTCCAGCAGGATCTCCAGCGCGGCGGCCGGGCCGGCCACCCGGCGGATCTGGGACAGTTCAGGGTACGCCATCACCACCGAGATCTTGTTGATGGGCACGCCGAACTTGCCCGACTTGGCCGACAGGCGGATATCGCAGCAGCAGGCCAGTTCCAGGCCGCCGCCGACGCAGGGGCCCCAGATGGCCGCGACCACCGGCTGCGGACAGGCGCGCACCGTGTCCAGGGCCTTGCGCATGACCTTGTCGTAGTCCTTGGCCTGGGCGGGGGTGGCGCGCAGCGTGTCGAATTCCTCGATGTCGGCGCCCGGCGCGAAGGCCTTGGTGCCGGCGCCGCGCAGGACCACCACGTGAATGGACTTGTCGGCGGAAATGCTCGCGAACGCCTCGGCCAATCCCTGCCACATGGGCAGGTTCAGGGCGTTCATGCGGTCGGGGCGGTTCAGCGTCACGGTGGCGATGGCGCCGTCTCGGACAAGCTGGATCACGTCGGACATGGAGGTTCCCTATTCTGTCTTCTTGCAGGAAGGCGCGATTGTGCCTATAGACCCCGGTATCGGCAAGGCAAGAGGGCTCACCCCATGGCAACCACCCAATCGCGTACCCCCGAGCAGAAGCAGGCGGCGCTGACCGTCGCGCGCATCCTGCTGGAGATCAAGGCCATCAACTTCCGCCCGGAAGAGCCCTACATCCTGACCTCGGGCTGGGCCAGCCCGGTCTATGTGGACTGCCGCAAGGTCATCTCCTTCCCCCGGGCACGCTCGACCATCAGCAAGCTGATGACCGACGCCATCCTGCGCGAGGTGGGCTACGAATCGACCGAGGCCATCGCCGGCGGCGAGACCGCGGGCATTCCCTACGCCGCCTGGGTGTCGGACCGCATGGCCCTGCCCATGCTCTACGTGCGCAAGAAGGCCAAGGGCTTCGGCCGCAACGCCCAGATCGAGGGCGACTTCAAGGACGGCGACCGCATCGTGCTGGTCGAGGACCTGGCGTCGGACGGCGCGTCCAAGGTCAACTTCGTCAACGCGCTGCGTGAAGCCGGCGGCAAGGTCGACCATTCCTTCGTGGTGTTCTTCTACGGCGTCTTCCCCGGCGCCATGAAGAGCCTGGAAGAGATCGGCGTCAGCCTGGGCTACCTGTGCAACTGGTGGGACGTGCTGGAAGTGGTCGAGGAAGAAGGCCAGTTCGACAAGAAGGCCATCGAGGCGGTGCGTTCGTTCCTCCACGATCCGGTCCAGTGGTCGTCCCTGCACGGCGGCCGCTCCGCCTGATCGGGCGTCACGTCTGGATTGCTTACACGGGGGGCTTGTCGCCCCCCGTTTCGTTTCCCAGATTGCGAAGCTTGATGACCAGGATGGTGCCGGCCAATGCCAGGGTCGGAATATTGGCGGCGACGATGGGCCAGGCTTTGAGCAATAGTCCGTAGACCGTCCACAGGGTGACGCCGGCGCAGAAGGTCAGCCACATGGCCAGCGATATGTCCCTGGTCTGGCGCGTACGCAGGGTCTTGACCACCTGCGGCACGAAGGAGATGGTCGTAAGGAGCCCCGCGACGGCGCCAAGCAGGTCGATGGGTGAAAGCCAGTCCATGGACGATCCCTGAGAGGAGAGCGAGCGTGCTTCCCTATATCACGGTTCTGCTGGTCTGCCAGCTTGCCGGCGAGGTGCTGGTGCGCCTTTCCGGCCTGCCGCTCCCCGGTCCGGTGCTCGGCATGGTGATCCTGTTCCTCGGATTGGTGATCCGGGGCCGGGTGCCCGACGGGCTGGAGGGGGTGACGCGCACCATCTTCGCCAATTTCCCCCTGCTGTTCGTCCCGGCCAGCGTCGGCGTGATGGTGCATTTCAAGGTGATCGCCGCCGAGGCCCTGCCCATCGCCGCCGGGGTGCTGGTCAGCACCGTGGCCACCCTGGTGGTGTCGGGCCGCCTGATGCAGTTCCTGATGCGCCGCAAGGACGAGGGGCAAAAGCAATGAGCAAGGCGAAGCCGATGCGCGGGCGCGTTGAGCGCCCCGGAGCGCTAGCGGAGGAAAGCCAAGGGCGCGGAGGCGCCCGCCCGGCGCTTGAGGGGCAAAAGCCATGAGCGGGGGGTTCGCCGGCCTGTGGGTCTATCTCGCCACCTCGCCGCTGCTGGGGCTGACCTCGACCCTGGTGGCCTACCAGGTCGCCGTGTGGCTGTACGAGCGCTACAAACGGCCGCCGCTGCTCAATCCCATGGTGGTGTCGGTGGCGATGATCGTCGCCCTGCTGATGGCCACCGGCACCGAGTACCACACCTATTTCGACGGCGCCCAGTTCGTCCACTTCCTGCTGGGGCCGGCCACCGTGGCGCTGGCGGTGCCGCTTTATCGCCAATTGCCCATCCTGCGCCGGGTGTGGGGGGTGGTGCTGATCGTGGTGATGACCGGCGCGCTGATCGCCGGCGGCGGCGCGGTGCTGATCGCCTGGAGCCTGGGCGGGTCGGAAAAGGTGCTGCTGTCGCTGTCGTCCAAGTCGGTGACCACCCCCATCGCCATGGGCATCGCCGAACGCATCGGCGGCATCCCGTCGCTCACCGCCGTGATGGTGCTGCTGACCGGCATTTTCGGCGCCATCGCCGGATCGTGGATTCTCGATCTCGCCCGGGTCAAGGATCAGGCGGCGCGCGGCCTCGCCATGGGTATCGCGGCGCACGGCATCGGCACCGCGCGGGCCCTGCAGATGAGCGAGAAGGCCGGCGCCTTCGGCGGGCTGGCCATCGGTCTGGTCGGCCTGTTCACCGCCGTGATGGTGCCGCTGATCCTGGGGCTATTGCGCTAGTGTCCTGCCCCCGAAATACATGACATGGATTTCGGGGGTAAGCAGGCCACTACCACATGATGGTCTTGCGGATGCCGCCCAGGTTCCAGCCCTTGGCCACGTCGGCCAGGATGTCGCTGTTGGCCAGGCTGTCGCCTTCGATCTGCAGCAGGACGCGCGGGCCCAGCACCATCAGCACCTCGCCGTTACGGCCCTGGGAATCCCAGCGCATGGTCGCCTCCTCGGTTCCCACCTTCACCTTGCGGTGGTTGGGCTGGGGAAAGGCCGCCAGTTGCGCCACCGCCGCCGAAACCGCCGGGCTGTCGATGATCAGCGAGATGTTGAGCGTCGCGTCGTCGCGCCCATAGGCCCGGGTCACCGCCAGACCGCCGCCGGTTCCGGCCAGGGAATGGGTCTCCACCGCCTCGGCCTGCCAGCCGGCGGGGGGCGGCGGCAGGAAGTCGGCCAGTTGCTTGCCCAGGCGGGCCTGCAGCTCGGCCACCGCCGCCTCCAGTTCCAGGGCGGCACGGGCCAGGTCGCCCTTGGCATGGGCGGCCCGCGCGGCGTCGAGACGGGCGGGAACGGTGTCCGCCGCCAGGGCGGGACAGGCCCAAAGGACGGCGAGGCCGAGGATAATCACGGCACGGCGCATGATGCTTCATTTCTCCCGCATATTCCGTGGGGGAGATTTACAACGCCCCAGGGCGGGCGGCAAGGATGCGCGACGCCCCGGCTTCTGATAGCTTCGCTAAGAGTGGGGAGAAAGCCGGTCTTGAACGCCGTATTCCTGGTCCTGGTCGTGGTTTCGTTCCTGGTGGCCGCCGTTGCCGAATTGTCGGGCCGGGCGGGCGCCATGGAAACGCTGTCGGCCGGCCTGATGGAGGCGGTGACCGGCGCCGTGCCCCTGGCGCTGGGGCTGGTGGGGGTGATGGCCCTGTTCCTCGGCCTGATGAAGGTGGCCGAGGCCGGCGGCATGCTGAACGCCGTGGCCCGCCTGTTGGAGCCGCCGCTGCGCCGCCTGTTCCCCGAGATTCCCGCCGGCCACCCGGCCATGGGCGCCATGGTGATGAATCTCGCCGCCAACCTGCTGGGCCTGGGCAACGCCGCCACGCCGTTCGGCATCCGCGCCATGGAGCACCTGGAAAGCCTCAACCGCGACAAGGGCACCGCCACCAACGCCCAGGTACTGTTCCTGGGCATCAACACGGCGGGCATCACCTTGCTGCCAACCAACGTCATCGCGCTGCGCGCCGCCACCGGCTCGGCCGAACCGGCCTCCATCGTCGCGCCCACCCTGATCGCCACCATCGTCGCCACCATCGTCGCCGTGCTGGGCGCCCGCGGATTGCAGCGGGTCTGGCTGCCCCGCCCCGCCGAACCCATGCCCGAGGCCGTGGAAGCCCCCGGCCCGCTGTGGCCCAGTCTGGCCGCCCTGGCCGCCATGCTGGGGCTGGCGGCGGCGCTGCTGGTGTGGAGCAAGGCGCTGGGGCCGTGGATCATGCCGTCCCTGGTGGTGGGCCTGCTGCTGTATGGCGCCGCCAAGCGGGTGCGGCTGTATGAATGCTTCATCGAAGGGGCCAGGGAAGGGTTCGAGGTGGCGGTGCGCATCATCCCCTATCTGGTGGCCATCCTGGCGGCCATCGGCATGGTGCGGGCCTCGGGCGCCATGGATCTGCTGATCCGCCCGCTGGGCCGCCTCACCGAAGGATTGGGCCTGCCGGCCGAGGCCCTGATGATGGGCGTGATGCGCACCCTGTCGGGCTCGGGCTCCTATGGGATGCTGGCCGCCAATCTCAAGGATCCGGCCATCGGCCCCGATTCCTATCTCGGCGCCCTGCTGTCCACCCTTTACGGCTCGACCGAGACGACGTTTTATGTGCTGGCCGTCTATTTCGGCGCGGTGCAGGTGCGGCGCATCCGCCATGCCCTGGCGGTGGGATTGCTGGCCGATCTCGCCGCCCTGGTCGCCGCCGTGATCGTCTGCCGCCTGTTGTTCGGAGGATTGTAATGGATTTGGCGTCCGAGCTGACCGCCCTGGCCTCCGTCGTCGCCATCGACGTCACCCTGGCCGGCGACAACGCGGTGGTGATCGGCATCGCCGCCGCCGGGCTGGCCCCCGAGCAGCGGCGCAAGGCTATTCTGTGGGGCATCGCGGCCGCCGCCGGCCTGCGCATCCTGTTCTCGGTCTTCGCCGTGCAGCTGATGGGCATCATCGGCCTGCTGTTCGCCGGCGGGCTGCTGCTTTTGTGGGTGTCGTGGAAGCTGTGGCGCGAGCTGCGGACCGGCGGCCACGACGACATGCCCGAGGAGGGCGCGGAAACGCCCGCTGTCCCTAAGAAGTTCAGCGAGGCGGTCAAGCAGATCATCCTGGCCGACGTCTCCATGTCGCTGGACAACGTTCTGGCGGTGGCGGGCGCGGCGCGCGAGCACGTGTGGATCATGGTGCTGGGTCTGGCGCTTTCCGTGGCGCTGACCGGCGCGGCGTCGGAAGTGGTGGCCCGCATCCTCAAGCGCTGGCACTGGATCGCCTATGTGGGCTTAGGCATCATCGTCATCGTGGCGCTGCGCATGATCTGGGACGGGGCGCAGCCGCTGCTGGTCCTGGCACAGGGCTAGACGCTCAGGCCCCCAGCCAGCGGGCCCGCAGGCCGTCCTTCTCCAGCGTCAGCCACTGGATGGCCAGCACCGCCATGGCGTTGTTGATCCGCCCGTCACGGCACATGGCCAGGGCTTCGGCGGGATCGATGACGAACACCCGGATGTCCTCGCCCTCGTGGGCCAGGCCGTGGGTGCCGGCGATGACCGACGAATCCACCCGGGCGCAGTAAAGCTTGCAGCTTTCCGACGATCCACCGGCGGTAACCAGATAGTCGCCGATATGAATCATGTCGGTGGGGTCTGATCCCGCCTCCTCGCGGGTTTCGCGCCGGGCGACGTCGTCGGGGTGCTCGCCTTCCTCGATGATGCCGGCCACGCACTCGACCAGCCAGGGATGCCAGCCGGCGGCGTAGGCGCCGGGACGGAACTGCTCGATCAGGGCGATCCTGTCGCGGTCGGGATCGTAGAGCAGCACCACCACGGCGTGGCCGCGCTCGAACACCTCGCGCACCATCTCGTCGGTCCAGCCGCCGGCGAAGGTGCGGTGGCGCAGGCGGTAGCGGTCCACCTGGAAATAGCCCTTGTAGACCGTTTCCTTGGAAAGGATTTCGACGTCCTTGTCCCGGTCCATCGGCCTCACGCCCCCAGCAGCGACCCGGCCACGCCGATCACGACGCAGATCAGGCCGAGGATCAGGTTGACGGTGACGATGTGGCGGATGCGGATCTGATATTCGGCGCATTTGGGATAATCGGCGCTGGCGAAGGCCCGCTTGAAGCCCTGCCAGGGGCCGAAGAACAGCTGGAAGTACAAGGCGATCATCACCAGCCCGATCAGCTGCATGATGTCCACATGGCCGGGACCGCCGGTGAAGCCGGCCTTGAAGCCCAGCAGCAGGGTGGAATAGCCGGTGGCCAGCAGAACGGCGATGCTGACCCACACCCAGAAGAAGAAGCGGGGGAAGACCTCGCGCCACACGGCCAGGCGCTCGGGCGCCGGGCGGTCGGCCATGACGGGGCGCAGGATCAGATGGGCGAAGAACATGCCGCCCACCCAGACCACCGCCGCCAGCGTGTGCAGCGCCATGGCGATGGCGTAGGCATTGTCGAGGATGGCGTCCATGGCCCTCAATCCAATCCCAGAATGCCGGCGATTTCCACCGCCAGCGCCTTGATTTCCTTGGTGGCGGTATGGCGCGGATTGCTTTCCACCACGCCCTTGCCCTCCATCATGGAGGCCGCGAAGGCCACCCGGTTGCCCAGCACCGTCTGGGCGACGGGCACCTCGGCATCCTTGATCTTCTTGCGCACCGCGTCCACCAGCTTGCCGCGCGGCGGAGTGCGGTTGAACACCATCAGGGCCGGCGACTTCTCCTTGCGGGCCATATCCAATGTGGGGCCGGTGGCCCACAAATCCATGGGCGAGGGCTGCATGGGCACCAAGATCAGGTCGGCGGCGCGCACGGCGATACGCACTTCGGTCTCGGCATGGGGCGGGGAATCGATCAGCACCAGATCGACATCGCGCCTCAGACGGTCCAGCTCGGTGGACAGCCGCCAGCCCGAAGCCTGCACGAAGGTGATGCCGCCGCCTTCTTCCTCGACCAGGGCCTTGCGGATGTCGTACCAGGCGGCCAGCGACCCCTGGGGATCGATGTCGAGCAACCCGACCCGCAATCCGCCGCGCGCGAAGGTGACGGCCAGTTGCGCGGCGATGGTGGTCTTTCCGGCGCCGCCCTTCTGCTGGGCGATGGTTACGGCCTTGGCCGCCATGATGTCCCCCTGGTCCTGACGTGACCCGAGAAGGCTATCCCTTTGGCCTCATTTTGCAAGGGGGGTTGAGCCGTCGCAGCGGATTCCGAAGGTAAAGACGTTTTCCTCGCCCACCGGGCAGGCATCGTCGGGCCGGAACGATCCCAACTCACGCACCGCCCACTCGACCAGGCGCGATCCCTGGTTGCCGCGAAAGATCGCACAGGGATAGGCGGCCAGCACCTCGGCCGGCTTCATGGGCTTGTTCCACTGCATGAAGCCGCTGCTCCACCACGAATGCTCGTTGATGAACCAGGTGTAGTGGTCGGTGGGCATGAACTCGGCCAGCTTGGGCGAATAGCGGCCCTTGGAGTTCATGTCGCCGCGCTGCAGCGCATAGGGCAGCGTGGAGGCGGAATCGAAGTCGATCTTGGCGCAGGCCTTGAACCGGCCCATGTCGAAGGCCTGGGCCTCCCGCGTCCAGCGGGCCAGCTCGGCGTATTGCTTCCAGGAGGCCTGAGCGCTGATCAGGACCAGGATCAGGCCCAGCACGCTCCACGCCCTGAGATGCGGCCGGGGGGAAAAGACCTTGCCCGACAGCACGAACAGGATGGCGAGGCTGGGCCCGGTCAGCAGCAGGGCCGGCACCAGGTAATGGGCGGCGGGCTGCTTGGCCACCGCCAGGATGGTGAATATTTCCGCAGCCACCAAGCCGGTCAGCAGCCCGGCCAGTTTGTCGGCGGCGATCAGCCCCCGGCGGCGCAGCCGCACATAGCCGGCCAGGGCGAACAGCGACAGAAGAATCACCACGGTGAAGATGATCTTGGAGCCGAACAGGCCGATCACCGCCTTGGGGTAACGCCCCGACTGGACCACGCCCGCCTCGCCGGTGCCGTAGGCCCCGCTGTGGGTCAGAACCTTCGCCCACCAGCCCAGGAAGATGTCGAGCGAGGGCAGGGCCGGCGAGAAGAAGATCAGGAAGCCGGCGATGGTGGTGAGCGGCAGCACCAGGAACAGCCGGCGGCGGTCCAGGATGAACAGGGGGAT
Source organism: Magnetospirillum sp. XM-1 (assembly GCF_001511835.1). NCBI lineage: Bacteria > Pseudomonadati > Pseudomonadota > Alphaproteobacteria > Rhodospirillales > Rhodospirillaceae > Magnetospirillum > Magnetospirillum sp. XM-1. The sequence goes on along the minus strand of NZ_LN997848.1, from coordinate 1,940,034 downwards.
CAGCCCCAGCGCCGCGAACTGGATCTTGCACGCGATGCCGAAGCCCAGCGCCAGGCCCAGCCAGCCCACGTGGCGGTCGGTCAGCGTCTCGGCCTTCACCACCCTGAGCGCGGCGATCAGCACCATGGCCACGGCGATGATCAGGAAGCCCTCGGGCTTGGGGTGCAGGCCGAACTTGGGGATGATCATGGACAGGAACGGCGCGCCCTGGGCCAGCAGCGCCGGAGCCAGCCGTCCGGTGGCCGACGCGAAGGCGCGGCCCAGCGCCACCAGCGACAGGCCGATCAGCGGATACATCACCCAGGTGACCATCCGCAGATGCCGCTCGGGATCGCGGAGCACGGCGTCGACGATGGCCCCGGTGGGCTCGCCCACATGCATCAGCCGCAGGACGGCGGCGAAGAACACATGCACCGGCGTCCCGGGATGGCCCATGTCGGTGGGAGCCAGGCCCTCCACCAGCAGCAGGCCGTTGGTCAGGTAATAGTAGTCGGGGTCCAGGTTGAAGACCTGCCAGAACGGCTGCGACGCCGCGCCCATGGCGAACAGCAGGGCGGTGAACAGGGCCGGAATGACCCACAGGGCAAAATTGCGCGTCACGGCTTCACCTGCAGGATGGCGTAGAAATTGGCGCTCCAGATTTCCGGCGGATTGAGCAAGGCCCAGGACAAAAGCCGACAGACCAGGGAATCGGCAAGCATGCGCCGCCGCGACCCCTGGCGCTGGCCGTAAAGCAGCGGCGGCGCGAAGCCTGCGGCATCGGCCAGCTGGCGCATGGAGATGGTGGCGAAAGCCGTCCGGTGAGTGAGGTCGCCGTACTGATAGGGCAGCCCCCAGGGCGAGCCGGCGTTGGGGACCTTGACCACCACCCGGCCGTTGGCGGCGAGGCGCCCGCGCAGGGCTTGCATCAGGCGCAGCGCATCCCCCGCCTCGAAATGTTCCAGCACGTCCAGCAACACGATGCGGTCGAACCGGTCAAGGCTTTCGTCGGCCAGGACCTCCCACACGTCGCGGCAGAGGAAATCGCCCCGCGCCGCCTCGGGGATCACCGAGGCCAAGGCGGGATCGTGGTCGATCCCCAGCAGGCGCGCCACGCCCTTGTTCCGCAGATAGCCGAGAAATGCGCCGGTGCCGCAGCCGATTTCCAGGAAGGAATGACTGGCGGCGCATCCGGCCGGTTCCCAGATCTCGGCATCGTAGCGTGCCGACTGCTTCGGCCCGACCGCGGGCATGGCGTAGCCCTTGTGGCTGGCGTAGCTGGCGTAAAATCCCGGCGCATGCTGGTTCAAACCGGCCTCCCCCGTGTCTGGGTTGGGTGTAGCGGATAAGCGCGGCCTTGGGCAAGCCGGGGATTTGGCCCTATACTGCGCGGCCCACCTTGCGCGAGGATGTCATGCCCGCAAAGCCAGCAAGCCCCAAAGCTCCCGCCCGCCTCTCGCTGACCGTCAACGGCACCCCCAGGACCGCCGCCCCGGCGGATGGCGACATGCCGCTGATCTACTGGCTGCGCGGCGAATTGAACCTGACCGGCACTCACATGGGCTGCGGCAAGGGCGAATGCGGCGCCTGCGCCGTGCTGATCGACGGCGAACCGGCGCGGTCGTGCCAGACCACGCTGGCCATGGCCGCCGGCCGCAGCGTGACCACCATCGAAGGGCTGGGCACGCCGCAAGCCCCCCATCCGGTCCAGGCCGCCTTCGTGGCCGAGCAGGCCGCCCAATGCGGCTGGTGCACCGCCGGCATGGTGGTGGAAAGCGCCGCCCTGCTGGCCCGCAATCCCCAGCCCGGCAGAGACGAGGCCAAGGCCGCCCTGGACGGCCATCTGTGCCGCTGCGGCAGCCACCACCGGGTGCTGCGCGCCGTGCTGCGCGCCGGCAAGGGGGAACCGTCATGAGCCTAGATCTCTCGCGCCGCGCCTTCCTGGGCGCTTGCGCCGCCCTGACGGTGGCCTTCACCCTGCCGCGCCCCTCGCTCGCGGCCCTACCCAAGACGGTCGACCCGGTCGAAGTGGACGGGTTTCTCGCCATCGGTTCGGATGGCAAGGTCACCGTCTATTGCGGCAAGGTCGACCTCGGCCAGGGCCTGCGCATCGCCATCCGCCAGATGGCCGCCGAGGAACTGGGGCTCGGGGTCGACGCCATCACCCTGATCGAGGGCGACACGATGCTGACCCCCGACCAGGGACCCACCGCTGGCTCCACCGGCGTGCCCAAGGGCGGCGTGCAGATCAGGCAGGCCGCCGCCACGGCGCGCCAGGCGCTGATCCGCCTGGCCGCCGCCCGCCTGGAACTGCCACCCGAGGATCTGGACCTCGTGGACGGCATGGTGGCGCCCAGGGATGGCGGACGCTCCATCGGCATGGGAGACCTGGTGGGGGAACGGGGTTTCGAGTTGCAGCTCGACCCCAAGGCGCCCTTGCGCAAGCCGGCGGAATACCGGGTGGTGGGCAAGCCCCTGCCCCGCCCCGACGTGCCGGCCAAGGTCTGCGGCACCCACACCTATGTCCATGACTTCAAGCTGCCCGGCATGCTGCATGGCCGGGTCGTCCGCCCGCCATCGGTGGGAGCCCGCCTGCTCAAGGTGGACGAAGCCTCGGTCAAGGGGATCAAGGGCGTCCGGGTGGTGCGGATCAAGGATTTCCTGGCGGTGGTGGCCGAGCGGGAATGGGACGCCGTGCGGGCGGCGGGAATGCTGAAGGCGCAATGGTCGGAATCCGCCCCGCTGATGGGCCACGGCGCGGTGCGCGGCTGGCTGAAATCCGGCCCGTTCACCGCCGACGAGGTGCTGAAGGCCAAGGGCGACGCCCCCGCCCGCCTGGCCGATTCCCCGCCCGCCGTGGAGTATTACTGGCCGGTGCAGTCCCACGCCTCGCTGGGCCCCAGCTGCGCCGTCGCCCAGGTTGCGGGCGGCGCCGCCACCATCTGGACCGCGTCGCAGGCCACCCACAAGTTCCGCCCCGCCTTCGCCGCCCTGCTGGGGCTGCCGGTGGACAAGGTGCGGCTGATCTATCTCGACGGTTCGGGCTGCTACGGCATGAACGGCCATGACGACGCCGCCGCCGACGCCGCCCTGCTGGCCAAGGCCACCGGCAAGCCGGTACGCGTCGCCTGGAGCCGCGAGGACGAGCTGGGCTGGGACCCCAAGGGGCCACCGCAATTGCTGGCCCTGCGCGGCAGCATGAACGAGGCCGGCGTGCTGACCGGCTGGAGCACCGAGATGTGGCTGCCCAAGGCCACCGCCAATCTGCCCAACGTGCCGCTTCTGGCGCCCGAGGCGGCGGGAATCGACCAGCCGAAGGGGCTGGTCACCGGCCTGATCAGCCAGAACGGCGATCCGCCCTACGCGGTGGCCGACCTGGAGGTCAAGGTCCACTGGCTGGCCGACGCCCCGCTGCGGCCCAGCAACATCAGGGCACCGGGCAAGATCGCCAACACCTTCGCGGTGGAAAGCTTCTTCGACGAGCTGTGCGCCGGCGTCGGCATGGACCCGCTGGTGGCCCGCCTGATCGGGCTGAGGGACTTGCGGGGCGTCACCGTGCTGTCCAAGGCCGCCTCCATGCTGGCCTGGGCGCCCCGGCCCATCCCCAATCCCCAGGCCGACGGCACCGGGCGCGGCATCGCCTATGTCCACTACAAGCATTCGGAAACCTACGTGGCCGTCGCCATGGAAGTCTCCGTGGACCGCGAATCCGGCGGCATCGCCGTGAAAAGGGTGGCCTGCGCCCATGATTGCGGGCTGGTGATCAATCCCGACGCCCTGAAGATGCAGATCGAGGGCTGCATCCTGCAGACCCTGTCGCGCACCCTGCTCGAGGAAGTGACCTTCGACACGTCGCACGTCACCTCCGTCGATCAGTCCGGCTATCCCATCCTGACCTTCGGCGACGTGCCCGACATCGCCGTCGAGCTGATCGAGCGCCCCGACCTTCCCCCCATGGGCGGCGGCGAGGCGGCCGCCACCCCGGTGCCCGCCGCCCTGGCCAACGCGGTGTTCGACGCGGTGGGCGTGCGCCTTAGAACCGTGCCGTTCACGCCCGAGCGGGTCCGGGAAGCGTCACGACCCTTGTAGTCCGCCATCCGACTAGCTACATTATTCTCGTGGTAATTAGACGGAAACTACACAAACCATGACGGACATTCGCGACGGCTTCCTCGACACCATCGGCAACACCCCCCTGATCCGCCTGAAGCGCGCATCCGAGGAGACCGGCTGCGAGATCCTGGGCAAGGCCGAATTCCTCAACCCCGGCGGCTCGGTCAAGGACCGCGCCGCGCTGGCCATCATCCGCGACGCCGAGGCCAGGGGCCTGTTGAAGCCGGGCGGCGTGATCGTCGAGGGCACGGCGGGCAATACCGGCATCGGCCTGGCCCTGGTGGCCAACGCGTTGGGCTACAAGACGGTGATCGTCATGCCCGAGACCCAGAGCCAGGAAAAGAAGGACATGCTGCGGCTGGTGGGCGCCGATCTGCGTCTTGTCCCGGCGGTGCCCTACGCCAATCCCGGCAATTACGTGCGCTATTCCGAGACCCTGGCGGGCGAACTGGCCAAGACCGAGCCCAACGGCGTGCTGTGGGCCAACCAGTTCGACAACACCGCCAATCGCATGGGCCATTTCAACACCACCGGCCAGGAGATCTGGCGCCAGACCGACGGCAAGGTGGACGCCTTCACCTGCGCGGTGGGCACCGGCGGCACCCTGGCCGGCACCGGCATGGCGCTGAAGGAGCACAACAGGGACATCAAGGTGGTTCTGGCCGACCCCATGGGCTCGGCGCTTTACAACCACTATGCCCATGGCGAGCTGAAGGCCGAGGGGACCTCCATCACCGAAGGCATCGGCCAGGGGCGCATCACCAGGAACCTGGACGGCGCCCCCATCGACGATCAGGTGCAGGTCACCGACCACGAAGCGCTGCCGCTGATTTTCGATCTGGTGAAGCAGGAAGGGCTGGTCCTGGGAGGATCGAGCGGAATCAACGTGATGGCCGCCATCAAGGTAGCGCGCATATTAGGACCCGGACACACAGTGGTGACAGTGCTCTGCGATTATGGTACCCGCTATCAAAGCAAGCTGTTCAATCCGGCCTTCCTGCGCGAGCGCGATCTGCCGGTGCCCGATTGGCTGGACTGAGCGGCGACGAAACAAGAGCAAACCCGCAAGGGGGGACGTAAAAGCATGAGCTATCCCAATCCGGACGCCCTCGTCAGCACCGAGTGGCTGGCTTCGCACCTCTCCGCCCCCGACGTCCGCGTCGTGGACGCCAGCTGGTACACGCCGGCCCAGAACCGCAACGCGCGCGAGGAATACGACGCCGAGCACATCCCTGGCGCCGTGTTCTTCGACATCGACGAGATCGCCGACACGGATTCCACCCTGCCGCACATGCTGCCCGCGCCGGAGAAGTTCTCCTCCAAGGTGCGCAAGCTGGGCCTGGGCAACGGCAACAAGATCGTGATCTACGACGGCTCGGGCTTCACCAGCGCCGCGGCGCGCGCCTGGTGGATGTTCCGCACCTTCGGCCACCGCGACGTCTCGGTGCTGGACGGCGGCTTCCCCAAGTGGCTGCGCGAGGGGCTGCCGGTGGAGGACCTGCCCCCCGTTCCCCGCACCCGCCACTTCATCAGCCACTACAACCACCTGCTGGTCCGCGACCTGGACCACATGAAGGCCAATCTGGAGAACAAGCGCGAGCTGGTGCTCGACGCCCGCGCTCCGGCCCGCTTCAAGGGCGAGGCGGCCGAGCCGCGCCCCACCAAGCACCAGGGCCACATCCCCGGTTCGGTCAACGTGCCGTTCACCGACCTGATCGACGAGAAGACCCGCTGCATGCTGCCCGCCGACCAGCTGAAAGCCCGCTTCGACGCCGCCGGCATCGACGCCAAGCAGCCGGTGGCCATCTCCTGCGGCTCGGGGGTCACCGCCTGTACCGTGGCGCTGGCGCTCAACCTGCTGGGACACGAGAACGTGGCGGTCTATGACGGCTCGTGGGCCGAATGGGGCAACCGCGACGACACCCCCATCGAAAAGTAAGACCTTGCGGGCAGGATGCCCGCGCTCCGGGAATGGCGACCGGCCTTGGAGCGCGGCCGTCCCGGCCGCATCTCGATCCAAGCCCCCGCCCGTCCCGGCGGGGGCTTTTCCGTTCAGGAGACCGGAGCGTCGGCCGTCATGGGCCGAGCCATGGTGACGCCGTTGCGTCCCGCCTGCTTACGCCGGTACATGGCCGCGTCGGCGGCAAGGATCAGATCCTCGGGCGAGGCGCCGTGGCCGGGATAGAGCGCGATGCCGACGCTGGCCCCGATATGGGCGGTGGTGTCGCCCACCGCGAAGGGGTCCGACAGCCGGGCGACGATCTTTTCGGCGATGGCCCGCGCATCGGACTCGCGGTGCAGGCAGGGGATCACCACGGCGAATTCGTCGCCGCCCAGCCGGGCCACCAGATCGTCGGCGCGCACCACCTCGTGCAGACGCTTGGCGACGGCGCTCAGCACCGTGTCGCCCGCCGCATGGCCCATGGTGTCGTTGACCTGCTTGAAGCCGTCCAGGTCAACGTAGAGCAGGGCCACCTGATCCTGGTTTTCGCGGGCCTCGGCCAGGGCCAGGGCCAGGGACGCCTCGAAATGGGAGCGGTTGGCCAGGCCGGTCAGGGCGTCATGCTCGGCCTGCCAGCGCATGCGCGTCTCGCGGCGCTTGCGCTCGGCGATATTGCTGAAGGTCGCCACATAGCCCCTGGCTTGGCCCTCGCGATCCCTGATGGCGGTGATCGACAGCCATTCGGGATAGACCTCTCCGCTCTTCGAGCGGTTCCATATCTCGCCGTTCCAGGCGCCGGTGGCCGCCAGCTGCTTCCACATGGCGGCGTAGAAGGCCTCGTCGTGCCGCCCCGAGGCGAGAATGGAGGGAGAGCGCCCGATCACCTCGTCCGGCCCATAGCCGGTGATGCGGATGAAGGCCGGATTGACCAGCTTGATGTGGTTGCGCGCATCGGTGACCATCACCGCGTCGTTGATCAGGTTGAAGACGGTGCCGGCCTCGCGCAGGACGGAATCATGGGCCTCGCGGAACTGCTCCTTCTCGGCCAGATGGCGCTTGAAGGCGGCCATGGCGCGGATCAGTTCGCCCACCTCGTCGGCGCGCCCGGTCTCGCTCACCGTCACATCCTGCCCCGACGCCAGCCGGGTCATGTGGTGGGTGATGGCCGACAGCGGCCGGGTGATGGTCGACGCCACCAGCCAGGCCACCGCCGAACTGACCGCCGCCGCCAGCAGGGCGAACCATCCGAAGCGCCGGGCGACCTCGGAATAGGCGGCGTCGATGTCGTCCACGTAGATGCCCGACCCCACCGTCCAGCCCCAGGGGGCGAAGCCTTCCACATAGGAAATCTTCAGCTGGGGCACGTCGTCGTTGGGCTTGGGCCATTTATAGGCCAGGATTCCGCTGCCGCTGCTGGCGCTGATGCGGTTGAACTCGAGAAACAGCGGGCGGCCATCCATGTCGCGGATGTCGCCAACGTTGCGCCCCACCATGCCCTCGATGGGATGGGACAGCACCACGGGGCGGGCATCGTTGACCCACACATACTCGTCGGGGCCGTAGCGCAGCGTGTCCACCGCCCGAAGCGCCAGCTTCTGCGCCGCCTCGGCCGGAAGGATGCCGTCCTTCTCCATGGCGTGAAAACGGGCGATCTGGGTCAGGGCGCCCTGCACCATGATCCGGCTCTGGCTCTGGCGTTCCGCCATCAGGCGGTCGCGAATCTGGTGCAGCGCGTACAGCGACACCCCACCCAGCGCCGCCAGCAGAATGACGACGATCAGGGAGAGACGGGTACCGATGCGCAGATTGACGATCACTGAGATGCCCCCGCAATGCATCTTTTCCAGAAGGGCGCAGGATACACACTAAGTGATGGAAGTTAAGGCCGTTTCAGACAGTCGCCCCTCTATCAAACGGCAATATATTGACATTCAAATATATAACTCAAGTTGGGCATGAGTTGTTACAGCATTGTTTCCTAAAAATTTTTCCGCACCGCACTCAAGCAGAAGCAAAAATACGTAATTTTACGCATATATAGTACCAATAGCTTTGCCATGAAAATGAAATAACCCTAAGAGTATTTCTTCCCTCAGGGTTATCACGATTTCATCCGCTATTCGCCGCCGAACCAAAGTTCGGCCCCCGGCGAATAGTTCAGATCTTCACATGGAGATCTTGCCCAGCGCGACCTGGGTCGCGGCGGCCTTTTCCTGCGCCTTGGCCAGATCGGACTCGGCGGCGCCGTCCTTGGCGATCTTCAGCGCCGGCATCTTGTCCATGGGCGCGTCGGGGATGGCCCCGAAGCCCTGATCCTTGCACGGATTGGCCTGGGCCGCGTCATATCCCTCGCCAGCCGGGCCGACCAGGCAATTGATGACATGCTGGAGATGCCCCTTGACCATCTTCAGTTCGGCGGCGGTGGCGGCCATGCCCGCATGGGCGGCGGCGGTGGTCACCTGCGCCTTGGAATCGCCAGCCAGAACGGGAAAGGCCGACAACACGGAAAGGCCGGCCGCCGCCAAGGCGGCCGACAGAATGCGATTACGGTCCATGGTCCCTTCTCCCCAAGAATAACCCCAACCATTTTATGACTTATGTAATGGATTGAGCTATTTCAACCAGCCTATACACCGGTATAGGGGCGCGGGCGCCGCCGCCTCGAAAGAATCTTCATGACAACTTGATGCCCGGCGCAATCGCGTCCATATTTGAAGGGTCGGAAGCAAAGGAGATGTCCCATGCGTAACCGGAAGGCTCGTGCCCGCGTTGCCACGCAGGACAACTCCCATCTCGTCCTCGCCGCCTTCGCCGCCCTGGCGCTGCTGGCCGCCGCCGCCCTGTCCCTGGCGGGCTGACACGCGAAATTCCTTGGCTTGAGGGCCTCTGGCACGGCACCATGCCCGCCCCAGTTCGCTCGGCCGGAATGACATGAAGAAATCCACCCGCATCCTCCATGCCGGCCGCAAGCCGGAAGCCTTTCACGGCGCCGTCAATCCCCCCGTCTACCACGCCTCGACCATCCTCCACCCCTCGGTGGCGGCCATGGAGAAGAGCGGCAAGACGCCGTTCGAGGGCGTGCGCTACGGCCGCTTCGGCACGCCGACCACCTTCGCCCTGGAAGAGGCGGTGGCCGAGTTGGAGGGCGGGCACCGCACCGTCGCCACCTCGTCGGGACTGGCGGCCATCACCGGCGCGCTGCTGGCCTTCCTCAAGGCCGGCGACCATTTGCTGATGGTCGACACCGCCTATTTCCCCACGCGGAAGTTCTGCGACAGCGTCCTGACTGGCTTAGGGATCGAGACCACCTATTACGACCCGCTGACGGGCGCCGGGATCAAGGCGCTGATCCGCCCCAACACAAAGGTGGTGTTCACCGAAAGCCCCGGCTCGCTGACCTTCGAAATCCAGGACATCCCGGCCATCGCGAAGGCGGCCCATGCGGCGGGCGCCATCGTCATGATGGACAACACCTGGGGGGTGCTGCATTTCCAGCCCTTTACCAAGGGCGTCGACATCTCGATCCAGGCGGCCACCAAGTATATCGTCGGCCATGCCGACGCCATGCTGGGCACCATCACCGCCGCCACGCCCGAGCTGTGGCTGCAGGTCAAGACCTCCATCGCCACCTTCGGCCACTCGCCGGGCACCGAGGAGATGTATCTGGGCCTGCGCGGCCTGCGCACCCTGCCCGTCCGCCTGCGTCAGCATTCCGAGACGGCGCTGCGCCTCACCAATTGGCTGGCGGCGCGGCCCGAGGTGGACCGCGTGCTGTATCCGCCCCTCCCCTCCGATCCCGGCCACGACTTGTGGAAGCGGGACTTCAGCGGCGGATGCGGCCTGTTCGGGGTGATCCTGAAGTCGGCCGCCAAGGCGGCGGTGGATGCCATGCTGGACGGCTATTCCCACTTCAAGCTGGGCTTCTCGTGGGGGGGCTTCGAAAGCCTGGTGATCCCCACCTCGGGCCATTCCATCATCCGCACCGCCACGGACTGGTCCCCCGCCGGGCCGTCCTTGCGCTTCCACGCCGGGCTGGAGGATGCCGACGACCTGCTGGAAGACCTGGAGCGCGGTTTCGAGCGGCTGGCATGCGCCGCCTCCTGATTCTGCTGTTCCTGGTTCTGCCCGTCCCGGCCCTGGCCCATCCCCACGTGCTGGTGGACGTCCACGCCCTAGTGGAATTCAAGGACGGCAAGATCGTCAGCCTGTTCATGGGCTGGAAGTTCGACCCGGTGTTCAGCGCCTCGCTGCTCAAGGATTTCGACAAAAACAAGAACAACCGCCTCGACCCCGACGAGATGAAGGACCTGGAGCGCGAGGCCTTCCGCGACACCAAGCCGCAGAGCCATTTTACCTATGCCCGCATAGGAGCCGAGCCGGTCGTCTGGCCGGACGCCACCGACTTCAAGGTGATCGCGGTCAAGGACAGCCTGCTGTACGCTTTCCGCCTGCCCCTGCCCCGGCCGGTGGACCCGCGCAGGGAATCCTTCAGCTTCACCACCTATGAAGAGACCTTCTACATCGACATGGACTTTCCCACCGACAACGCGGTCACCCTGAACGGCGAGGGATCGGTCGGCTGCAAGGCGACCATCGCCCCCGACCACGGCAACACCATCTTCGGCGGCGCGGTGACGCCCAAGCGGGCCACGGTGACATGCGGCTGATCATCCTTGTCCTGTCGCTGGTGCCCACCTCGGCCTGGGCCGCCCTGGTGCCGGGCGGCGGCGCTCCCGCGTCCGGCTCCGACCTGCCGGAGCCGCTGCGCTCCATCGCCAGTTGGGGCTTCGCCCTGCAGCGTCAGTTGACCGGCCAATTGCGCGAGCAGCTGGCGGTGATGAAGGAGACCGGTTCGTGGGAACCAGCCGCCGCCATCATCGCCGCCGCCTTCCTCTACGGCGTGTTCCACGCGGTGGGGCCCGGCCACGGCAAGGTGGTGATCGGCGGCTGGTTCGCCTCCAGGCGGGCCCGCATCGTCCACGGCCTGGCCGCCAGCCTGATCGCCGCCATGGTCCAGGCCGGCTCGGCCATCCTCGCCGTGGGCGTGCTGGCCGGCATTCTCAGCCTCGCGCCGCGCACCGTCAGCGCCGGGGCGGCCTGGCTGGAGGTGGGCTCGTTCGCCATGATCGCCGCCATCGGCGCCCTGATGACCTGGCGGACGCTGACCGGCAAGGGCTGCGGCCATGATCACGGTCATCACCATCATCACGACGGCGCCTGTTGCGGCCACCACCACCATGATCGTCACGACGGCGGGAAGACCGAGCGCAACGCCCTGTTCGCCATGGCGGCGGCGGTAGGCTTTCGCCCCTGTTCCGGCGCCATCCTGGTCCTGCTGTTCTGCTTCGCCAACGGCATGGTCCTGATCGGCGTGCTGGCGACGCTGGCCATGGGAATCGGCGTCGCCGTCACCGTGGCGGCCATCGGCCTGGGGGCGCTGGGCCTCAACCGGCTGGTGGAGCGGGGATTGGGCGAATCCAGCCTGGGCGGCCGCGTCCGTTTCGCCCTGGCCCTGGGCGGCGCGCTGTCCATCACCGGACTGGGCCTTGTGCTGCTGCTCGGCACCTTGATCAACGGACCGACAGCGGCGGGATAAAAATTCCAGAATTCGTCACGCGGGTCACAATCTGTTTACATCATCCGATTACAGATTCATTCTCGCTTATATGCTCGTATTTTCAGAGTACTACCCCCACATAGTCGATCAGCCTCCCCGCGACCGGTATTCGGCGGCGAATACCTTCGCATAGGTAATTGCCCGAAGGAGTTAAGGGAGCCGCCTGATTGTTGAGCAGGCGATATCAAGCCTAGAATCCAACCATCGCATTTGGGATTCACCTGCGATTGGAGACGGCCATGGCCCCCCTGGATTGCACGATGGATCAGACATCGAAGATCAACTGCAAGCAGATCAGCTATCGCTTCTTCACCGGAGCGCAGGCGCCGCTGAAGGCGGATCTGTTCTTCGACCGCAAGACCTTCCGCCTGGACATTCCCCCCACCGCCCCCAAGCCCGACTGGGCCCGGCTGGAGCACCACCGCTGCCCCAACTGCACGCTGTCCGACGATTGCGCCTATTGCCCGGCGGCGCTCGGCATCGCCATGTTCCTGCCCACCTTCAAGGACAGCGTCTCGCACACCAAGGCGGTGGTCGAGGTCGACACCGAGAACCGCACCATCGTCGGCAAGACCACCTTGCAATCGGGGCTGGGCTCGCTGATCGGGCTGGTCTGCGCCACCTCGGGCTGCCCGCTGACCCGTTTCTTAAGGCCCATGGCCCGCTTCCACCTGCCGTTCGCCGACGAGCAGGAGACCCTGTTCCGCTCGTTCTCGTCCTGGCTGCTGTCGGCCATCGTGCAGCAGCGCATGACCGGCACCGACGGGCCGGTGACCCTGGACGGGCTGAAGCAGCACTACCAGGACCTGTCGGTGATGAACTCGCACCTGGCCGAGCGCATGCGCAATTCGGTCAGCCGCGACGCCCTGCTGAACGCGGTGATCATCCTCGACCTGTTCGCCCAGATCGCCCCGGACAACATCGACGGCGGCTTCGAGGACATCCTGGACGCCTTCACGGTCGAGGACGAATGATCGAAATCCGAATGATCAGTTCGGATTTCGAATCCAGCGCCCATTGCGGGCGCGGCCAAGCAAACCGAAGGTTTGCGCCCGGCGAGGGACAAGCAAATCACGCCATTTTAAGGCCCATGATCCCCGCCACGATCATGGCGATACAGGCCAGGCGCAGGGCATCGGCCGGCTCGGCGAACAGAATGATGCCGGCAACCGCCGTTCCCACGGTTCCGATGCCGGTCCACACCGCGTAGGCGGTGCCCAGCGGCAAGGACCGCATGGCCATGCCCAGCAGCACCACGCTGCCCACCATGGCGGCCCCGGTCAGCACCAGGGGGATGGGCCGCGACAGCCCGTCCACGTATTTCAGCCCCACGGCCCAGCCGATTTCCAGCAAACCGGCCAGCAGAAGAAGAATCCACGGCATTTCGCAATGCTCCGCATGATCCGGGCCGTCCCGGAAGATGAAGGGATGAGGGGCGGGTCGTCCCGGCCCTACCGCTGATCGAAGCGTATCTCGATCCGGCGGTTCTTGGCGTAGGCCGCTTCGGTGCTGCCGGAATCCACCGGCTGGAACTCGCCGAAGCCCGCCGCCGCGAGGCGGTCTCTCGGCACCCCGTCGGCGGCCAGGGCGCGCAACACGGTGATGGCGCGCGCCGTGGACAGCTCCCAGTTGGAAGGGAACTTGCCCGAGGTGATGGGCCGCTTGTCGGTATGGCCGTCGACGCGCAGCACCCAGTTGAGGCCCTTGGGCATGCCGGCATTGATCTCGCGCACCGTGGCGGCCAGCTTGCGCACCTGTTCGCGCCCTTGCGGCCCCAGATCGGCCGAGCCGGTCTCGAACAGCAGTTCCGACTGGAAGACGAAGCGGTCGCCCTCGATGCGGATGCCGGGATGGTCGCCCAGCACCTTGCGCAAGCGGCCGAAGAATTCCGAACGGTACTTCTGCAACTCCTCCACCTTGCCGGCCAGGGCGACATTGAGCCGCTTGCCGAGGTCGGAGATCTGGGCCTTCTGTTCCTTGTCGCGGGCCTCGGAGGCTTCGAGCACGGCGGCCACCCGGGCCAGTTCGTCCTTGAGCGCCGCGATCTGCTGGTTGAGCAGGACAAGCTGGGCGCGCCCCTCGTCCGAGATCTTCTTCTCGGCGGCCAGCTCGGCCTCCTTCTCATCCTTCAAGGCCAGCAGCGCCGCCATGTCCTGCTGCACGCCCGACGTCCAGGCCTCCAGCTTGGCCTTTTCCGCCCGGCTGCTTTCCAGCTCCAGCTGCAGCGCGGCGTTGGCCTTGGTCTGCAGGTTGAGCTTCTCGGCCAGGGCGGCCATCTCGCGGCCCAGATCGTCCAGGGCCTTCTGGCGGCCCGACAGCGCCTGGCCCAGGAAGAACTGGGCCAGCACGAAGATCATCAGCAGGAAGACGATGACCATGATCAGCGTCGCCAGGGCGTCGACGAAGCCGGGCCAGATGTCGACGGAGCGGCGGGCGCGGCGCGACAGAGCCATGGATCAGCGCTCCAGCGGTTCCTCGGCGATGGCGGCGATGGTGCGCGCCAGCAGCCGGATTTCCGAGCGCAGCTCGGCGGTCAGCTGGTCGCGGCTGGCCACCGTCTCGTCCACCAGCCGCTTCATGCTGCCGTCCAGGCTGCGCAGATGGTTGCGGCTGGCGTCGTCCATGCCGCCGCCGGTGCCTCCCTCGACCATGCGGGCCATCAGGGCGCGGGTCTCCAGCTGCCCTTCGCCCAGTTTCAGCAACAGCGACTGCTCCACCTTCATGTGGTCGGTCAGCGCCGACAGTTTCTCGGTCAGCAGGGTCACCGAGGCGTTGACGCTGCCCCGGTTCTCCTCGCCCCGGGCGATGACCCGCTGAAGGTTGTCCAGGCTGTCGGCGGTCTGCTCCAGCAGGGCCTGGATATAGGCGGGCACCGACTGGCCGGCGCCGCCATCCTCGGCCGAGGTCAGCGGCCCGCCGGTCCCTAGGCGGGTCTGCCCGGCCAGCCATTCCTCCAGCTCGTTGTAGAAGGCGTTCTGCGCCTGACCGGCATTGAGGTCGAGGAAGCCCAGCGCCAGCGATCCGGCCAGGCCGAACAGCGAAGTGGAAAAGGCGGTGCCCATGCCGGCCAGGGGCTTGGCCATGCCGGCCTTGAGGCCTTCGAAGGCGGCGGCCGGGTCGGCGCCGCCGATGGCCAGCGAGGCGATCACCTCGCCCACCGAGCCCACGGTCTGCGACAGGCCCCAGAAGGTGCCGAGCAGTCCCAGGAAGATCATCAGCCCGACCACGTAGCGCGACAGGTCGCGCTGTTCCTCCAGCCGGGCGGCGATGGAATCCAGCACCGAGCGCAAGGCCATGGCCGACAGGCTGACCCGTCCCTGGCGCTCGCCCAGCATGCCGGCCATGGGGGCCAGCAGACGCAGGCGCCCCGAGAGGGCCGGCTGGCCCTTACGCCAGGTATCGAGCCACTCCACCTCGGGGCCGAGCAGCATCACCTGGCGGAAATTAAGCACGATTCCTGCCAGAAACACGCCCATCAGCACGGCGTTCAGCGCCGGATTGTGGGCGAAGGCCGCCATCAGCCCTTCGTGCAGCAGCGCCGCGAGGGCGGCGACCAGCACCAGGAAGGCGGCCATGCGCAACAGATAGCGGGTGGGACGGATCATGAGCGGCTCTCGGTCAGGCGACAGGCGGTCTGGCGGCAGGCGGGCAATCCCGCGCGCCGCTCACCCTGGCACGCGATCATGTCCGAAATACGGCGGACCGCCCCTAGCGCGCCACCAGCATGGCATCGACGCGGTCGGCGGCGCCGCTCTCGACCTTGTTGCCCAGCGCCCGGACCTCGATGCGGGTGGAGCGCACGCCCATCTCCATCAGGTACTTGCGCACTTCGAGCGCCCGCGACAGCGACAGACGCCGGGCCTTGCTGGCATTGGCCTCGTCGCCGGCGGCATAGGCCAGCAGCTGCAGGTTCAGGCTTTCGTCCTTGTCCATGCGCTGGGCCAGGCGGTCCAGTTCGGCGCGGGCCGATTCCGGCAGGTGCGAGCTGTCGGTGGCGAAGGGCACCGTCAGGTTGTCGCCCTTGCGGCTGGGCGCGGCGGGCGGCAGAGCCGCCAACTGGGGCGCCGGAGCCGGAGCGGGGGCGAGCACCGGAGCGGGAACGGGAGCAGCGACCACCGGCGGCGGTGCCACCGGCAGCGGCGGAGCCACGGGCGGAGCCTGCACCACGGGGGCGGGAACCACCGGCATGGGCGCGGGCGCGGCGGGAGCCGGGACGGCGGCGGGCGGCGGGGTCTTGACGAACTGCACCGCCGAGGGAGAGTCCGGAGCCTTGGCGGGCTCGGCCTTGGGCGGCTCGGGAGCCTTGGGCGGTTCGGCCTTGGGCAATTCGGGGGCCTTGGGAGCCTCGACCGCCTTGACCGGTTCCGGAACCTTGGGGGCCTCGGCCACCTTGGGCATCTCGGGCTTGGGCGTCTCGACGGCCTTGGGAGCTTCGGCCTTGGCGGGGGCCTTGGGCGGCGGCGGAGGCACCTCGGCCGCGATGTCGGGCTTGGCCGGCTTGGGGGCGGGCCCAGACGCCTTGGGCGCCTCGGCGATCTTGGCCGGCTCGCTCTTGGCGGGCTCGGGGGCCTTGGGCGGCAGGGCGGGCGGAATCTCGGCCTTGGGGGCGGGGACGGCGGCGGCCTCCTCGACCTTGGGGGCGGGCTTCGGCTTGGCGGCCACAGCCTTGGGAGCGGCGGCCTTGGGGGCCGCCTCGGCATAGGGCTTGAACGCGCCGGCCTTAGGCGAGACGGGCCGCGCCACGGGGCGCGGAGCGGCGGGAATGGCGGCCGACGGCGGACGGGTCACCAGACCCGGCAGGGTGGGTTCCGGGCCCAGCTTGTCCAGCACGTCCCAGTTGACGTCAACGCTGGGACGGTATTCTCCCACCACCACCTGGGCGGATGCGGGCGCGGCCGCGACGGATACAAGCGCTCCCAGCGCCAGCAACGCGACCTTTCTCCCCCTGCTCATCACGCCACTCTCCCGGCTGGAATCCCTCGATTTTCTTTATGGTCAGGAATCTAACCGAACCAGAGTCCGGCCACAACCCTATCCCCGCGCCGCCTTCAGCAGTTTCAGCAACGGCTGGTGCAGATGGTCGTTGGCGGCCAGCACCTGCCCGTTGTCCAGCATCTTCGAACCGCCCTGGAAGTCGGTGACGTAACCGCCCGCTTCCCTAACCAGCACGATCCCCGCCGCGATGTCCCACGGCTGGATGCCGGTTTCCCAATAGCCGTCGCAGCGCCCGGCCGCCACGTAGGCGAGGTCGAGAGCCGCCGAGCCGAACCGGCGGATGCCCGCCACCTGGCCCATCACCGCGCCCAGTTCCTTCAAGAAGACCTCATGGCCCGGGCGGCCGTGGAAGGGAATGCCGGTGGCGATCACGGTGTCTTCCAGCTTGCGCCGGGCGGAAACCCGCAGGCGGTGCTCGTTCAGGAAGGCGCCGGCGCCCTTTTCCGCATGGAACATCTCGTCGCCCAGCGGCTGGTAGACCACGCCGGCGAACAGCTCGCCGTCACGCTCGAGCGCGATGGAGATGCAGAAATTGGGGATGCCGTGCAGGAAGTTGGTGGTGCCGTCGATGGGATCGATGATCCAGCGGTGGCTCTTGTCGTCGCCGGCGACCTCGCCGCCTTCCTCCAGCAGGAAGCCGAAGCCGGGACGGGCCTTCTTCAGCTCGGCGCGCAGCGTCTTCTCGGCCTTGAGATCGGCCGAGGACACGAAGTCGGCGGGGCCCTTCTTGGACACCTGCAGCTGCGCCACCTCGCCGTAATCGCGAACGAGATTGCGGGCGGCCTTGCGGGCCGCCCCCATCATGACGTTGAGCAGGGCGGAACGAATGATCACCGCTTAGCCCTTGAACCGCTCGACATAGGTGCAGTCGGAGGTGCTGACGATGATCACCTCGCCTTCCTCCAGGAAGGGGGGAACCAGGATCTTCATGCCGTTTTCCAGCTTGGCCGGCTTGTAGGACGACGACGCGGTCTGGCCCTTCACCACCGGATCGGCCTCGACCACCTTCATCACCACCTTTTCCGGGAGCGTGATGGAGACGGGCGAACCCTCGACGAAGTCCACCTCGACCACCATGCCGTCCTGCAGGAAGCCGATGGTGTCGCCCAGGGTGTCGTTGGGCATGGTGAACTGCTCGAAGCTCTCGGAATCCATGAAGGTCATGATGGAATCGTCACGGAACAGGAACGTGCATTCCTTGGCCTCGACGTTGCACTTCTCGACGGTGTCGGCGGTGCGCCAGCGCTCGTTGGTCTTGTTGCCGGTGCGGATGTCGCGCATTTCCACGGTGATGAAGGCGCCGCCCTTGCCGGGCTGGACGATCTGGATCTTCAGCACGGCGTACTGGCGGCCGTTATGCTCGAGAATGTTGCCGGGACGAATCAGGTTGGCGTTGATCTTCATGGGAGTTCCAACAGGGCTTAAGGAAATTGGCGCGGACCCTATCAGGTCGCCTGCTGGAAGGCAAGAATACCCGTCACACCGGGAGATAGCGGTGTCCGCCGCCCTGGGGATCGGTCACTTCGCCCCCCTCCGCATCCCAATAATCGGGCCCCACCGGCACCTTGCCGGCACCTCCGGGGATGTCGAGCACGTAGGTGGGCTGGGCGATGCCGGTAAGGCGGCCGCGCAAGCGCCGCATCAGGGCCTGGCCCTCGGCGATGCTGGGGCGGAAATGGCTGGTGCCGGGCGCCAGGTCGGGGTGGTGCAGGTAATAGGGCCGCACCCGGTTCTTCACCAGGGCGCGGAACAGGTCGTCCAGCGCCTCGACGCTGTCGTTGACGCCTTTCAGCAGCACGCTCTGGGACAGAAGCGGCACCCCGGCGCGGGCCAGCCGGGCCAGACCGGCGCGGGCCGGCGGCGACAATTCGCGGACATGGTTGACGTGGACGGCCAGCCACACCGGCTTGTCCCCCTCACCCAGCAGGCGGGCCAGGGCGGCGGTGATCCGTTCGGGGTCGCTGACCGGCACGCGGGAATGGATGCGGACCAGTTCCACATGGGCGATGGCCCGGATGCGCGCCAGCAGATCCTCCAGACGCTTCACGCCCAGCATCAGCGGATCGCCGCCGGTCAGGATCACCTCGCGGATCTGGGGCCGCTCCGCCACATAGGCCAGGGCGGCTTCGGTCTCGGCCTCGGTCATGGTGGCCTCGGAATCGCCCACCCGGGCGCGCCGGAAGCAGAAGCGGCAATAGACCGGACAGACCAGGAGCGGCGTCAGCAGCACCCGGTCGGGGTAGCGGTGGACGAGGCCCTTGGCCGGGCTGTAGGCTGCGTCGCCGATGGGGTCGGCCAGCTCTTCCGGCCGGGTGACCAGTTCCTCGGCCGAGGGCACGTATTGCCGGGCGATGGGGTCGGCCGGGTCGGACCCGTCGATCAGGTCCACCACCGCGGGCGTCAACGCCACGGCGTAGGTGCGGGCCACCGGCTCCACCGCCTGGGCGGAAGCGATCAGCCCGGCGTCGAGCAGGTCCTGGGGAGTGCGAAGAGTGCGTCGGTGGGACATGGGGTCCCTTGATAGAGGAAAAGGCCATGGCAGGTAAAGAATGGTGGCGGCCCCAGGCGTTCGCGGCGCGGCGCGCCAATCTGGAGCTGCGCTCGCGCGTGCTCGGCGCCACCCGCGCCTTCTTCGCCACCCGCGACTTCGCGGAGGTGGAAACGCCCTGCCTGCAGGTCTCGCCGGGCTTGGAGCCCCACCTCAAGGCCTTCGCCACCGCGCTTGCCGATCCCTATGGCGGCCCCGACCGGCCGCTCTACCTCCACACCAGCCCAGAATTCGCCATGAAGAAGCTGCTGGTGGCCGGGGTGCCGCGCCTCTACCAGCTGGCCCGGGTGTTCCGCAATGGCGAGCGCTCGGCCACCCACCATCCCGAATTCACCATGCTGGAATGGTACCGGGCCGGAGCCTCCATCTCGGATTTGATGGCCGACACCGAAACCCTGGTGCGGGACTGCGCGCGGGCCGCCGGGGTGGAAACGCTGCGGCGGGGCGGGCTGGAATGCGATGCCTTCGCCCCCTGGCGGCGGCTGTCGGTGGCCGAGGCCTTCAATGAATACGCCGGCATCGACGTACTGGCCACCGCCCCCGACCCGTGGTCGCCCGACCGGTCGGTGCTGGCCGCCGAGGCCACGCGCATCGGCATCTCGGTCAGCCCGTCCGACACCTGGGAGGACATCTTCTTCAAGGTGATGCTGGACCGCGTCGAGCCTCATCTCGGCTTCGACCGACCGGTCATACTGCATTCCTATCCGGTCTCCATGGCGGCGCTGTCGCGCCCCTCGCCCGCCGACCCACGGGTGGCCGAGCGCTTCGAGGCCTATGCCTGCGGGGTGGAATTGTGCAACGCCTTCGGCGAGCTGACCGACGCGGGCGAACAGCGCCGCCGCTTCACCGCCGACATGGACCTGAAGGAGCGCCTCTACGGCGAGCGCTACCCCCTGGACGAGGATTTCCTGGCCGCGCTGGACTTCGGCATGCCGGATTCGGCCGGAATCGCGCTCGGTTTCGACCGGCTGGTGATGCTGCTGGCCGGAGCCGACGGCATCGACGAAGTGCTGTGGGCGCCGGTGGCGGGCTAGATCACGTCCGCCAGGGTCTTGCCGTCGAACACCGCCAGGAAGGCCATCAGCGCGTTGTCCACCAGGCTGCGCAATTTGCATTCCACGATGGGACAGGTGTCGCAGGGCTCGTGACAGGGCAGCAGGGCCAGGTTCTCCTGCTGGCGGAACAGATGGCCCAGGGCGATGTCCCGGGGCTCGCGGCCCAGGCGCAGGCCGCCATGCTTGCCGCGCACCGTCTGCACATGCCCCAGGTCGGCCAGGGAGCGGACGATCTTCTTCAGGTGCTCGGCGGAGATGTCGTAATACTCGGCCACCTCGCGCACCGTCACCACCCGGTCGCGGTGGCGTGACAGATAGATGAGCAGACGGATGGAAAAGTCGGTGAACTGCGTGATCTTCATGATGATGCCGCCCGGGATTGAGTACCCATGGTGCTACAGGCGGCCGACCCGTTCAACGACCTTGGCGACCAGACGGGTGATTTCGCCGTTCTCGCCCTGGGGCGCCAGCGCCTCCAGGTCGCCCAGCAGGGTGTAAAGCGCCTCCTCGCCGAACATGCCGCATTTGCCGCGCATGGCGTGGGCATGGTCGGCGAGCCGGGCGCGGTCGCCCGCCTCGGCCAGGCGGCGCAGCACCTCCTGGTCCTTCAGCATTTCGGCCAGGAAGGCGGGCAGCAGATGCTCCAGCCCGGCGGGAATGTTGATCCCCGCCGCCAGGCCCGGCGCCTCGGGCGCGGCGTCGATCTCGGTGGGCGGCAGCATCTCGGCCATGGCGGCCAGCAGGTCCGAGCGCGAGATGGGCTTGGCGAGGAAGCGGTTGAAGCCGGCGTCGATGGCCCGGATCCGGCTGGCCTCGGAATCGTCGGCGGTCAGCGCGATCAGCGGCACCGCCGGCAATCCGTGGGCCTCCTCGAACAGGCGGATGGCCTTGGCCACCTCGAAGCCGTCCACCTCGGGCATGCAGATGTCGAGCACCACCAGCTGGTGGCGGTTGCCGCCGTCGGTGCGCACGGCGGTGGCCTTGGCGATGGCTTCCGCCCCGCCCGAGGCTTCGTCGATGATGCAGCCGGTGCCGTCCAGGAAGTCGCGGAACACCAGACGGACAAGCTCCATGTCGTCGGCGAACAGCACCCGGATGC
This sequence comes from Magnetospirillum sp. XM-1, assembly GCF_001511835.1. Taxonomy (NCBI): domain Bacteria; kingdom Pseudomonadati; phylum Pseudomonadota; class Alphaproteobacteria; order Rhodospirillales; family Rhodospirillaceae; genus Magnetospirillum; species Magnetospirillum sp. XM-1. The sequence continues at coordinate 1,918,686 of NZ_LN997848.1, read as the reverse complement.
CATGGGGAGCCACGCCGGCCACCCCGCTGGGATGGGGCAGGCCGTGGCGCCCCAGCACGAATTCGCGGAAACGCGGACCGGAAAGCGGCGGCGAGAAGAAATAGCCCTGAGCGACGTCGCAGCCCTGACTGGTGATGAAATCCAGCTGTTCCTGGGTCTCGACGCCCTCGGCCACCACTTCCAGGTGCAAAGAGTGGCCGAGCGCGATGATCGCCTCGACCATGGTGGCGTCGTCGGCGTGCACCCCCATGTCGGCGATGAACGAGCGGTCGATCTTCAGCACGTCCACCGGGAAGCTCTTCAAGTACGACAGCGACGAATAGCCGGTGCCGAAATCGTCCACCGACAGGCTGACGCCCAGGCCCCGGATGGCCTCCATCTTGGCCAGAATCTCCTCGCCGTTGGACAGCAGCAGGCCCTCGGTGATCTCGATGGTCAGCAGCCAGGGCGGCAGGCGGGTCTCGTCCAGGGCGCGCTTGATGATGGCGACGATGTCGCCCTGCTGGAACTGCCGGGGCGAGATGTTGACGGCGATGTTGATGTCGCCCAGCCCCATGCCCTGCCAGACCAGCGCCTCGCGGCAGGCCGCCGTGATCAGCCATTCGCCGATGGGGCGGATCAGGCCGATCTCCTCGGCCAGGGGGACGAACTGGTCGGGGCTGACCACGCCGAGATAGCGGTTGTGCCAGCGCAGCAGCGCCTCGGCCGCGTTGACCTTGCCGGTCTTGACGTCCACCAGCGGCTGGAACACCAGATGGAACTCGCCCTGGGCCAGGGCGCCGGACAATTCGTCGGCCAGCTTGGAACGGGCCTGGGCGCGGGCGTCCATGGCGGGCGTGAAGAAGCGGAAGGTGTTGCGCCCCGCCTGCTTGGCCTGCTGCAGCGCCGCCGTGGCGTTGCGCATCAAGGCCTCGACGTCCTCGCCATCGCCCGGCCACAGGCAGACACCGATGGAGCACGAGATCAGGATGTGGTGATGCTCGACCACGAAGGGTTCCTGCAGCGCCTCGAGCACGGCGCGGATCACCGCCTCCACCTCCGATGTCGAGCGCACGCCCGACAGCACCATGGTGAACTCGTCGCCGCCGAAGCGCGCCGCCGTGTCGCCCTGGCGCAGGCAGTTCAGGAAGCGCCGCGAGGCCTCCTGCAGCACCTTGTCGCCGATCCAGTGGCCCAGCGAATCGTTGATGTTCTTGAAGCCGTCCAGGCCGATGAACAGCATGGCCGCCTTCGAGCCCTCGCGCCCGGCCAGGACCAGGGCCTGCAGCAGGCGGTCGAGGAACAGGTTGCGGTTGGGCAGTTCGGTCAGCGGGTCGAAATTGCTGCGCTGCCACAGCTGCTCGGCCGTTTCGCGCGCCTCGGTGACGTCGCGGAACACGGCGATGCGCCGGTCGACCGAGCCGTCCGGGCCACGCTGGCTGGTGATGGACAGCCACAGGCGGATGGGACGGCCGTCCTTGTGGCGGTCGATGACGTCGCCCTGCCATTGGCCGTGGGCCGATAGGTGCTGCCACATCTCGTCGTAGAAGGCGCGGTCGTGGAACCCCGAACTGAGCATGTGGGGATCGTTGCCGATGGCTTCCTCGGCCGCATAGCCGGTGATGGCGGTAAAGGCGGGATTGACGGCGATGATACGGTTGGCCGAGTTGGTGGCGAATATGCCCTCGTAGGCATTGTCGAACACCGCTTGGTAAAGCGACAGGCGCTCGACCTGCTGCGACAATTCCTCAACCCGCCGCTCTTGCGGCTTACCCTTACCCTCGACCACGGCGCCCCCGACATTCGGCTGGGGAGAGCATGGCCCCGAACATCTTTCAACGCAAGAGGGCTACCCCAGCAGCAACCGGGAAAGTTCCCGGAAGTCGTCGACGACCCAGTCGGCGCCCAAATCCGCCACCGGCCCGTGGCAATAGCCGAAGGACAGCGCCACGCTCCTCACCCCGGCGCGCTTAGCCGAGACGATGTCGTTGGTGGAATCGCCCACCATCACGGCGGCCCCGGCCGGCACTCCCAGGCGGTCGAGGATGCAGGTGACATGGGCCGGGTCGGGCTTGATGGAAGGCGCGTCGTCGGCGCCCACCACCAGGTCGAACCAGCGCCCCAGGTCCAAGGCCGCCAGGATCTCGGCGGTGGCGCGGCTCGGCTTGTTGGTGCAGACGGCAAGGCGCAGACCGGCGGCCTTCAGCTCGGCCAGGGTTTCCGGCACGCCGGGCCAGGGCACGGTGTTCTCGGTCGAGCGCGGCTCGTAATCGGCCAGGAAGCGCTTGAGATACGGCTCCACGTCGGGGCCCGGCATGCCGCCGGTGGCGGTGAACACCCGCGTCACCAGGGTGCCCGCCCCGTCGCCCACGAAGGACATCACCGTACGGTCGTCCAGGGCCTTGCGCCCCTCGCTCGCCAGCAGCCGGTTGACCGCCGCCACCAGATCGGGAAGCGAATGAATCAGGGTGCCGTCCAGGTCGAACAGCACCGCCTGCAATCCCATGCCCATTGAAACCTTCCGAAACAAAGATTGACTTGGCCCACTCGGGCCTTTTGTGGCACCTTCCGGCCACAACCGCAACAGATTGGGTCCAGCCCGCATCATGGCTTCAGCCAAGCTCGCCGTCATCGTCCTTGCCGCCGGCATGGGAACGCGCATGAAGTCGTCGCTGCCTAAGGTGATGCATCCGCTGGCGGGGCGGCCCATGGTGAGCCATCTGCTCGACACCGTCTCGGGCCTGGCGCCCGATCGCATGGTGGTGGTGGTCGGCCCCGACATGGAGGTGGTGAGCAACACCGTCGCCCCCCATCCCACGGTGATCCAGGCCGACCGGCTGGGCACCGGGCATGCCGTTCTCCAGGCCAAGGCGGCGCTGGGCCAGTTCGACGGCAACGTGCTGGTGCTGTACGGCGACACGCCGCTGATCACCCGGGCGACGCTGGAGCGCATGCTGGCCGAGCGCAGGGGCCCCCGCGACCCGGCGGTGGTGGTGCTGGGCTTCAAGCCCCATGACCCCGGCCATTACGGCCGTCTGGTGGTGGGCGCCGAGGGGCTGAAGGCCATCGTCGAATACCGCGACGCCACCCCTGAGCAGCGCGAGAACCCGCTGTGCAATTCCGGCGTGATGGCCATCGACGGCAACCGGCTGTGGAGCCTGATCGAGCGGGTCGACAACAAGAATTCCAAGGGCGAGTACTACCTGACCGACATCGTCGCCCTGGCGCGCGCCGACGGCGCCACCTGCTCGCACGTGGAGGGCGATCCGGCCGAGCTGCTGGGCGTCAACTCCCGCTCGGAGCTGGCGGTGGCCGAATCCCTGGTCCAGGCCCGCCTGCGCGAAGCTGCCATGGAGGGCGGCGCCACCCTGATCGATCCCGCCACCGTCTGGCTGTCGTGGGACACCAAAATCGGCAAGGACGTCACCGTCTGGCCGCACGTGGTGTTCGGCCCCGGCGTCACCGTGGGCGACAACGTCGAGATCAAGGGCTTCTGCCATTTCGAGGGCTGCAGCGTGGAAGACGGCGTGGCCGCCGGTCCCTTCGCCCGTCTGCGCCCCGGCGCCGAGATCGGCGAGAACGCCCATATCGGCAATTTCGTCGAGGTCAAGAAGTCCACCATCGAGGCCGGCGCCAAGGTCAACCACCTGACCTATATCGGCGACGCCCGCGTGGGAGCCGGCGCCAATGTGGGCGCGGGCACCATCACCTGCAATTACGACGGCTTCAACAAGTCGTTCACCGACATCGGCGCGGGGGCCTTCATCGGCTCCAACACCTCGCTGGTGGCCCCGGTGAAGATCGGCGACGGGGCCGTGGTCGGCGCCGGTTCGGTGATCACCAAGGAAGTGACCGAAGGCGCGCTGGCGGTGGCGCGCGGCTCGCAGATGGAGCTGAAGGGCTGGGCCGACCGGTTCCGCGCCCAACAGGCCGCCAAGAAAGCGAAGAAGGACTAGGCGCCATGTGCGGCATCGTCGGCATCATCGGCAAGCAGGAAGTCCCCGCCCTTCTGGTGGAAGGATTGCGGCGCCTGGAATATCGCGGCTACGATTCGGCCGGCATCGCCACCCTGGTGGACGGCGCCATCGAGCGCCGCCGGGCCGAAGGCAAGCTGGCCAATCTGGAAGCCCTGCTGAAGACCAAGCCGGTGGGCGGCCTGATCGGCATCGGCCACACCCGCTGGGCCACCCACGGCGTGCCCAACGAACGCAACGCCCACCCCCACGCCACCCAGCGGGTGGCGGTGGTCCACAACGGCATCATCGAGAATTTCCACGAGCTGAAGGCGGAGCTTTCCGCCCAGGGCCAGGTGTTCGAAAGCGACACCGACACCGAGGCGGTGGCGCAGCTGATCGACCATCACCTGGGCCTGGGAATGAGCCCGGAGGACGCCACCGCCAAGGCGCTGGAGCGCCTGCAGGGCGCTTTCGCTCTCGGCATCATCTTCGCCGGCCGGCCCGACATGATGATCGCGGCCCGCCAGGGCTCGCCCTTGGCCATCGGCTATGGCGCGGGCGAGATGTATCTCGGCTCCGACGCCCTGGCGCTGGCGCCGCTCACCCAGAAGATCAGCTATCTCAACGACGGCGACTGGGCGGTACTGACCGCCGACAGCGTGATCATCCGCGACCGCAGCGGCGCGGTGGTGACCCGCGAAGTGCGCCAGACCCAGTTCTCGGGCGCCATGATCGGCAAGGGCGAGCACCGCCACTTCATGCTGAAGGAAATCTTCGAGCAGCCGGAAGTGGTGGGCGGCACGCTCAACACCATGCTGAACCCCGCCGACCGCACCATCACGCTGCCCAAGCTGCCCTTCGATCTGGGCACGGTGAAGCGGGTGCGGATCATCGCCTGCGGCACCTCGTTCTACGCCGCCTCGGTGGCCAAGTACTGGATCGAGAAGCTGGCCCGCCTGCCGGTCGAGGTGGATATCGCCTCGGAGTTCCGCTACCGCTGCCCGCCCATGGAAGCCGACGGCCTGGCCATCTTCATCTCGCAATCGGGCGAGACCGCCGACACCTTGGCCGCGCTCCGCTATTGCCGCGAGCACGGCCAGAAGACGCTGTCCCTGGTCAACGTGCCGGAAAGCACCATCGCCCGCGAGTCCGAGGCCGCCCTGCTGACCATGGCCGGCCCTGAGATCGGCGTGGCCTCGACCAAGGCCTTCACCACCCAGCTGACCGTGCTGGCCTGTCTCGCCATCGGCATGGGCCGCGCCACCGGCGCCCTGTCGGCTAGCGCCGAGGCCGAAATCTGCCGCTCGCTGTCCGAGATTCCCGCCCGCATCGCCGAGGTGCTGCGCCGCGACGACGACATCCGCGTCATCGCCCAGGGCATCGCCGAGGCCCGCGACGTGCTTTATCTCGGGCGCGGCACCGGCTATCCCATCGCGCTGGAAGGCGCCTTGAAGCTCAAGGAAATCAGCTATATCCACGCCGAGGGCTATGCCGCCGGCGAGCTGAAGCACGGCCCCATCGCGCTCATCGACGATTCGGTCCCCGTCATCGTCATCTGCCCCACCGACGAGCTGTACGAAAAGACCGCCAGCAACGTGCAGGAAGTGGTGGCGCGCGGCGGCCGGGTGGTGTTCTTCTCCGACAAGGAAGGCATCGAGCGGCTGTCGGCCAAGGCGTTCTCCTCCATGGCCCTGCCCAGCGTCGATCCCATCGTCGCCCCCATCCTCTACGCCATCCCGGTGCAGCTGCTGGCCTACCACGTGGCCGTCGCCAAGGGCACCGACGTGGACCAGCCCCGCAACCTGGCGAAAAGCGTCACGGTGGAATGAGCGACCAACAGCCCGCCAACCAGGCCCCCAAATGGCTGAAGCCCGCCGTGGATTTCGGTCCGCTGGCGGTGTTCCTGGGGCTTTACTGGCTGAAAGGCCTGCTGCCCGCCACCGCCGCGCTGATGGCGGCGACGGCCGTCGCCCTGGTCCTGTCCTTCGTCTTCACCCGCAAGGTCGCCCTGATGCCGCTGGTCACCGCCCTGGTGGTCGGCGTGTTCGGCGGCCTCACCCTGTGGCTGAACGACGAGACCTTCATCATGATGAAGCCGTCCATCGTCTACGGCCTGTTCGCCGCCGTGCTGGGCGGCGGCCTGGTCTTGAACCGCCCCACCGTCAAGGCGGTGCTGGGCGAGGCCCTGTCGCTCGACGACGACGGCTGGCGGGCGCTGTCGCTGCGCTTTTGCCTGTTCTTCATCGCCATGGCGCTGGCCAACGAGGTGGTGCGCCGCGTCGCCAGCCTGGACGTCTGGGTCCTGTGGAAGGTGCCGGGCAGCATGGCGGCGACCTTCGTCTTCATGCTGTTCCAGATGCCGCTGATCCGCCGGCACATGGTCGAAGAAGCCCCTACCCCCGGCGAGTGACCCATTATCCCACAAGGCAAGATCGGCCCGGCAAAATCTGCCCTGGGCAAAATTTGCCGGGACGGGACTCCCGTTCATCCTTATAAGAAACATAGGAATTCGCTCGCATCTCATTACGGGTGGGGCTCGGCATGCTTTTTGCGTTGCCACGCGAAATCAGGTCTGGCGTCGCCGCGATCCGCTAGGGTCCGGCCGGAGAAGCACACATGGTCTCGTCCATATCGTCATTGAATGAGGCGCAGATCGCTCAGCTGAGCGGTGCGGCCATTCGGGACCTGACCGCGTCGGACATCCGCGAGCTCAGCTCGTTCCAGGTCGCCGCCTTCACCGTCGAGCAGATCCAGGAATTCAGCGCCACCCAGCTGTCCTCGCTCAGCACCGCCCAGATGGCGGGCCTGACCGAGACGCAGATCAGCACCCTGTCGCCCTCGCAGGTGGCCTTCAGCGGCGAGCAATTGTCGGTGCTGCTCGACGCCCAGTTCGACGCCTTCGGGGTGGACGTCATCTCGTCGCTGTCGGCCTTGCAGATCAAGGGGCTGACCGCCACCGACCTGGGCGAGATGACGGTGACCCAGTTCCGCGCCCTGGCCCCCAGCCAGCTGTCGGCGCTGTCGTCGGCCCAGATGCGCGGCCTGACCGTCACCGAGACCGGGGCGCTGACCCCCACCCAGATGACCGGCCTGGGGACGACCCAGATCGCCGCCTTGAACGGAACCCAGGTGGGCGAGCTCTCGACCGCGACCCTGGCCTCGCTGACCCAGACCCAGCTGGGCGGGTTGTCCATCACCGGCATGCTGGCGCTGTCTTCCACCCAGGTCTCGGCGTTCAGCGCCACCCAGGTGGGGGCGCTGTCCACCATCCAGGTACGCGGCCTGACGCAGACCGCGACCGGCGCGCTGAGCGCCGACCAGATCTCGGCCATGAGCGCCGATCAGATCGCCTCGCTCAGCGCCTTCGGCGTCCAGGGTCTGGCCGAAACCCAAATCGCGGTGATGAACGCCACCCAGATGGCCTCCATTACCGCCTCGCAGTTCCAGTTCCTCAACACCACCGCCATCGCCACCCTGAGCGCGACCCAGATGGCGGGCTTAAGCTCGACCCAGCTGGGCGCCATGACTGCCAAGCAGGTCGGCGGCCTGACCAACGAGCAATTGTCGGGGCTGACCGTCACCCAGATTTCCTACCTGGCGAACAGGGCGGTGGCCGGCCTGGATGGCACCCAGGTGGACCAGCTGTCCGCCGATCAGGTGGCGATCTTAAGCACCAACCAGATTCGGGCGATGTCCACCACGGCGGTGGAATCCCTGGACGCCACCCAGATCGCCGGACTGTCGGCCACCCAGATCGGGGCGCTCACCACCTCGCAGTTCGCCACCTTCTCCACCATGGAGATCAGCGGACTTTCGGCCACCCAGGTGCGGGGCCTGACGGTCACCGACATCGTCGGGCTGACCCAGGAGCAGGTGGGGGCCCTGACGCCGGCCCAGGTGGCGGCCTTCACCGCCACCCAGATCAAGGCGCTGACCGCCACCGAGGTCAGCTATCTGTCGCCCGACCAGATCCAGGCCCTGAGCGCCTCGCAGGTGGCCACCCTGGCGCTGACCGCCATGGCCGGGCTGGGGGAAAGCCAGTTGCGCGCCCTGACCGCGACCCAGTTCGCCGCCCTGTCGGCGACCCAGATCGGCATGCTGGGCGCCGAGCAGATCCACGCCCTCGACCCGACGCAGATCGCCGGCCTGAACCAGTATCAGGTCAAGGGCCTGGGCCTGCGTGCCCTGACCGAGTTCGATGAGACCCAGCTGGCCGCGCTCAGCACCACCCAGATCGGCGCGCTGACCACCACGGCGCTGCGCGGCCTCAACGAATTCCAGATGGTGCAGTTGAGCGCCGAACAACTGGGGGCGCTCAGCCAGACCCAGCTGGGCGGATTGCTCCCCACCCAGATCGCCGGACTGAACCCGACCCAGATCGGCCAGTTGAGCACCGTCCAGGTGACGGGGCTGAACATCACCCAGATCGCCAACCTGTCCAACGAGCAGATCGAGGCCATGTCCCCGGCCCAGCTGGGGGCGCTCAGCCTGATCCAGTTGCGCAGCCTGACCTCGGGCCAGCTGTCGGCCTTCACGCCCGCTCAGATGGCGGGATTGTCCACCACCCAGGTGGGCGCGCTGACGGCCACCCAGATCAAGGGATTGTCGGTCGAGGTCATCGAGACCCTGTCCGATTCCCGGCTGGCGGCGCTGTCGTCGGCGCAGATGGGGGGCTTTAGCGTCGATCAGGCGGGGGCTCTGACCGAGACCACCCTGGACCGCCTGTCCGCCACCCAGCTCGGCGGCCTGACCGCCGGACACATCCGGGGCTTAAGCGACGAGCAGTTCAACTCGCTGGACGCCACCCAGATCGGCGCCCTGTCCACCACCGGCCTGATCGGCCTGTCCCAGGACCGGGTGGGAATGCTGAGCGAGTCCCAGCTGGCCGGACTGTCGGCCACCCAGCTCGGCGGGCTGGGCGTCATCGCCCTGGCCGGCCTGACCGCCGATCAGGTCAGCCATCTGACATCGACCCAGCTGAAAGGCTTGGCCGACACCCAATTGGCGGCCCTGACCGCCGACGCGTTGCCGGGGCTGACGCCGACGGCGCTGGGCGGCCTCGCCACCACCCAGATCGCCGGCCTGACCGCCACCCAGATCGGCCTGCTCGGCACCACCCAGCTGAATGGATTGTCGCAGACGCAGATCGCGGCACTGCGCCCGGCCCAGCTGGCCGGACTGACCCAGACCCAGTTGGGCGAGATGTCGGCGACCCAGGTCAAGGCGCTGACCGCCACCCAGATTTCCGCCCTGTCGGACACCGCCATCGCCGCCCTGTCGGACACCGCCATATCGGCGCTGTCCGTCACCCAGGTTCGGGCGCTGACCGCCACCAATATCGGATTGCTCTCCGACACCCAGGTGGCGGCCCTGACGTCGACCCAGGTGGCGGCCCTGGGCGTCGCCGCGCTGCGCGCCCTGACCGAGGCCCAGGTGGCCGTCCTGTCCGCCACCCAGATGGGGGCCATGAGCATCACCCAGGTCTCGGGGCTGGCCAATTCCCAGGTGGCGGCGCTGACCCCCGATCAGGTGGCCCAGCTGTCCTTCACCCAATTGCGCGCCCTGACCACCGCCCAGTTGGGGGCCATGAGCGGTTCGCAGCTTCAGAGTCTGACCCAAACCGAGATGGCGGCCCTGACCGCCACCCAGATTCGCGGCCTGGGCGCGGCCAGCCTGTCCGAACTGTCCACCACCCAGATCGGCCTTCTCAGCTTCACCCAGCTGACCGCCATGTCCAGCGCCGCCATTCCCGGCCTGAGCAACAGCCAGATCGACGCCATGTCGATGACCCAGATCCGGGTGCTGTCCACCACCCAGATCTCCAGCTTCAGCCCCGACCAGATCTCCAACCTGTCGGCCACCGTGCTGTCGGCCCTGACGCGCACCCAGTTCGGCGGCATGACCGCGACCCAGGTCGGCGCGCTGAGCCAGACCCAGATCGAAGGCCTGAATACCTCAAGCATCGCCGCCCTGTCCGCCTCGGGCATCGCCGGACTGGCGGAGACCCAGGTGGCGGCGCTTAGCGTTACCCAGCTGGGATCGCTCACCCCCACCCAATTGGCCGGCCTCTCCGCCGCCCAGCTTTCCCAGCTGGAATCCACCGAGATCGGCGAGCTGTCCATCACCCAGCTGCGCGGCCTGACCGCGGCCCAGCTGGCCAGCCTGTCCACCACCCAGATCGAGGGACTGAGCCAGACCCAGCTGTCGGCCCTGTCCACCACCCAGATCGGCGGCCTGGGGGCGGCGCAGCTGGCGGCCCTGGGCACCTCGCATCTGGGGCAGCTGTCGGCCACCCAGGTGAGCGGTATCAGCAACACCGCCCTGTCCGGGCTGTCCAGCGCCCTGGTCGGCGCCCTGTCCACCACGCAATTGCGGGCGCTGTCGGCCACCCAGATCGGCGCCCTGTCCGAGGACGGGCTGGACGGGCTGGATTACGACGAACTGGCCGCGCTCTCGGCGTCGCAGATCCGCGGCCTGACCGCCACCCAGACGGCCAGCCTGGATTCCGGGCAGCTGGCGGCGCTCACCGCCACCCAGGTGGCGGCGATCAGCGTCACCGCCATGGGCGGCCTGTCCACCACCGGCATCGCCGGACTGGCGCCGACGCAGCTGGCGGCGCTGTCCACCACCCAGATCGGGGCGCTCGGCATCGAGCAGGTCGGCGGCCTCGACACCGCGACCATCGCGGCGCTGTCGGTCACCCAGGTCCGCGCCCTTAGCCCGTCGCAATTGGCCGGGCTGACGGCGACCCAGCTCGGCGCGCTGACCAATACCCAGGTGGCGTCCTTGTCCACCACCCAGATGCGCGGGCTGTCCGGCGACACCATCGTTAATCTGGACGTCACCCAGTTCAACTCCACCCAGATGGGGGCGCTGTCCGCCGCCGGCGTGAGCGGCCTGAGCCAGAGCCAGATCACCCAGCTGTCCTCGACCCAGATGCGGGCCCTGTCGGCCACCCAGGTCGGCTGGCTGTCGCCCACCCAGGTGGAAAGCCTGAGCTCGGCCGAGCTGGGCGTGCTGACCGTCACCCAGCTGTCGGGCCTGACCGCGTCGCAGATGGGGGCGTTGACCACCACCACCCTGGACGGCCTGACCGCCACCCAGTTGGGGGCGCTGTCCGCCACCGCCATGAGCGGCCTGACCGAGACCCAGATGTCCACCCTGGGCGAGACCCGCATCCGGGCGCTGTCCGCCACCCAGGTCAGCGGCCTGAGCGCGGCCCAGGCCCAAGCCATGACCACCCGGCAACTGGCGGCGCTGTCCATCACCCAGGTGACGGCGCTGGGCCCCAGCGCCCTGGCCGCGCTTGGCGCCGACCAGATCGAATCGCTCTCCGCCACCCAGCTCCGCGTGCTGTCGCCCACCCAGCTTTCCGCCCTGTCCGAGCTTGGGCTGGACGGCATGACGCCGACCGACATGGCGGTACTGTCCACCACCCAGCTGCGCGGCCTGACCGCCACCCAGATGGAATCCCTGTCCACCACCCAGGTGGGCGCCTTCTCGACCTCGCAGATCGGCGCATTGTCGGCCGGCACCATGGCCGGAATGACCAACACCCAGATCGCCGGCCTGAGCGACACCCAGGTCAAGGCCCTGAGCGCCGGCCAGATCGCCGCGCTGAGCCAGGACCAGGTGGCGGGACTGGGCACCACCACCCTGAGCGCGCTGACCAACACCCAGCTGCGCGGCCTGAGCGCGACCCAGCTGGCGGCGCTCTCCGCCGACCAGATCGCCGGGCTCGGCAACACCCAGCTGGCCGGGCTGTCCACCACCCAGATGCAGGGTCTGTCGGCGGACACCGTGGTCAATCTCAGCACCACCCAGCTTTCCGCCTTCTCCGTCACCCAGCTGGCGGCCATGTCCACCTCTGGCATCGCCGGGCTGTCAGCCACCCAGATCGAGGCGCTGTCTCCCACCCAGCTTCGCGCCTGGAGCGCGGCCCAGGTCGGCGCGCTGACCGAAGAGCAGGTGGGCGGGCTGTCGGCCACCGATCTGGGGGCGCTGTCCGTCACCCAGCTGGGCGGCCTGACCGCCACCCAGGTGGCGGCCCTGTCCACCACCACCCTGTCGGGCATGACGGCGACCCAGATGGGGGCGCTGTCGGCGGCCGCGGTGGGCGGCCTGTCGCCCACCCAGATGGGAGTGTTCACCGAGACCCGCATCCGGGCCCTGACCGCCACCCAGATCGCCGGCCTGCGCGAGGAGCAGATCAGCGCCCTGGCCACCACCCAGCTCACCGCGCTGGGCGCGACCCAGATCGCCGCCATCGCCGCCGGCGCCATCGACGGCCTGTCGTCGTCGCAGATGGCCAGCCTGTCCACCACCCAGCTGCGCTCGCTGTCCGCCACCCAGATGGCCGGGCTGTCCGAATCGGGCATCGACGGGCTTTCCAGCACCCAGATGGCGGCGCTGTCCACCACCCAGATCGCCAGCCTCGGCGCCGAGCAGATGGCGGGCGTCAGCACCACCCAGCTGGGCGCGCTCTCGGCCACCCAGGTGCGCAGCCTGGGCACGGCGCAATTGGGCGCGCTGGATTCGGCCCAGTTCGCCGGCCTGTCCTCCACCGGGCTGTCGGTGCTGACCGCCACCCAGGTGGCGGGGCTGGGCGGGGCGCAACTGGGCGCCCTCAACCCGGCTCAGTTGAGCGTGCTGTCGGTCACCCAGCTCCGCTCCCTGTCGGGGGCAAGCATCGGGGGCCTGTCCACCACCGGTCTGGCGCAATTGTCCACCACCCAGCTGGGCGCCCTGTCCGCCACCCAGCTGAGCGCCCTGAGCTCCACCCAGGTGGGAGGATTGCCCACCACCGCCATCGCCGCGCTGACCGCCACCCAGATCGCCGGCCTGCGGGCCACCCAGGCGGCAGCCCTGTCCACCGCCCAGCTGGCGGCGCTGTCCGTGACCCAGCTGCGCGCCCTGCCGGTGACCGCGCTGGCCGGCCTGACCGCCGAGCAGAGCGCCGGCCTCAGCCTTACCCAGGTGGCGGCCCTGTCCACCACCCAGGTGGCCAGCCTGAGCCAGACGGCGCTGTCGGGCCTGGGCTCCACCCAGGTCGCGGCCCTGTCGGCCACCCAGCTGCGCTCGCTCACCGCCGCCCAGATGGGCGGCCTGACCGCCACCCAGGTGGCGGGCCTGTCGGGCACCGCCTTCGCCTCGCTGTCCACCACCCAGCTGGCCGGCATGGGCAGCACCCAGACGGCGGCGCTGTCCACGGCGCAGCTCGGCCAGCTGACCGCCACCCAGATCGCGGCGCTGTCGGTGGGCGGCGTGGGCGGCCTGACCGGCGGCCAGATCGACGCCCTGACCATCACCCAGTTGCGCGGCCTGTCCGCCACCCAGATCGGCCAGCTGTCCGAAAGCGCGGTGGGAGACCTGACCGCCGAGGATGTGGGCGCGCTCACCATCACCCAGATCCGGGGATTGCTGGCCGAGCAGGTGGACGAGCTGGACGAGACCCAGATCGGCGCCATGACGCCCACCCAGATCGCCGCCCTGACCGTCACCGCCGTCTCGGGCCTGGCCACCACCCAGATCCACGGCCTGTCCACCGCCCAGATGGGCGGCCTGTCGGTGACCCACATGGCGGCGCTCAACACCACCGCCCTGGCCGGACTGTCGGCTACCCAGGTGGATGCCCTGTCGCTGACCCAGCTGCGCGGGCTGTCCGCCACCCAGATAGGCGCGCTGGGCACCGAGCAGATCCAGGGGCTGTCCACCGCCGACCTGGCCGGTCTGAGCAGCACCCAGTTGGCGG